>JBKHBM010000008.1:0-75240 GCA_046542385.1 Desulfatibacillaceae bacterium
GAGAAATGAAGCGCAACGCCGCAGATCGCGTTTTTCAACAGGCTGTTACGCGGCGACGTGTGGGAACACGTACGGCCGCCCCCGGTGCCGATGCACCTCCACGGGAATGCCGTACACCTCCTCCACCGTACCGGCGCGGACGTCGTCCGGCGTACCGCAAAAATGCACGGTCCCGTCCTTGAGGAACAGGGCCTTGTCCGCGAATTGCAGGGCGGTGTTGATGTCATGCATCGTGAGGACCGCGCTGACCCCGTGTTCGCGCACCACCCGCCTGACGAGCCCCAGAATGTCCATCTGATTCTTCATGTCCAGGCTGCTGGTGGGCTCGTCCAGCAGAAGCAGCCGAGGCTCCTGTACCAGGGCCCTGCCGATGGCAACCTTCTGGAGTTCTCCGCCGCTCATGCTGTCCGTATGGCGCATGGCGAGTGTCTCGAGGCCCAGGCTCCTGATGGCGCCGTCCACAACGCGCAGGTCCTGCTGGGACACCTGGTATCGGATGTGGGGCCGACGTCCCAGAAGAATCGCGTCAAACGCCGTCATCCGCCCCGCCGTCTGGCTCTGGGCCACGTAACCCACCCGCCTTGCCACCTGCATGGAGCGCAGTCGCGACACGTCGTCTCCCTCGATCCACACGGTTCCACCCGAGGGTTTCAATATGGTGTTGACGCACTTGAGGAGCGTGGTCTTTCCCGCGCCGTTGGGGCCCAGGATCACGAGCACCTCGCCCCTGTTCACCTCGAACCGTACATTGTCGAGGATTCGGATTCCATTGTAGGCGAACTGTACGCCGTCAACTTCCAGAATCATGCGCGATACCCCCTTACAATCAGGACCATGAACACGGGCGCGCCCATGAACGCGGTCAGGATGGAAACCGGCAGCAGATGGGGCGCCATCACCAGCCGCGCCGCCGTGTCCGACAACAGCAGAAGGAGCGCCCCCACCACTGCCGTGGCCGGCAACAGAAACCGGTTGTCCGCCCCGATGATCCTTCGCACCACGTGCGGACATACCAGCCCAACGAATCCGATGATGCCGAGAAAGGACACCGTCACCGCCGTTACAAGCGAGGCGATCACCATTCCCTGCATGCGAATGCGCTCCACCCGCACGCCCAGGCCCCTGGCGGTTTCGTCCCCGGCGTCCACCGCATTGTAATTCCAGGCATTGGCCGCGAAGTACAGAAGCGACGGCACGGTAACGAGGGTGATGATCCCCAGTTCGCCCCAGCTCGCCCGGCCCACGTCGCCGAAGGTCCAGAACACCATGGCCGCAAGCTGTACGTCGTCAGCGAAGAACTGCAGGAACATGGTGCCGGCCGTAAACAGCGCGCCCAGGGCGACGCCGGAAAGCACCATGGTTTCCGGGGTGGCTCCCCGCATCCGGGAAATGCCCACGATGAAAAACGCGGCCAGCATGCAGAAAGCAAAGGCGGATCCGGTGGTCACATAGGGGTTGGAGATGGTTACAGCCCCCACATTGCTGCTGGCCATGGCGCCTGAACCCAGGATCATCACTGCGAAGGCCGCCCCGAAGGCCGCCGCGTGGGAAATGCCCAGGGTGAACGGCGAACCGAGGGGATTGCGGAGGATGGACTGCATGACCGCCCCGGACGTCGACAGCCCGGCGCCGGCCACGACAGCCGAGAGCACCTGTGGCAGGCGGATGTTCCAGACGATGATCTCGAACCGTCGGGAATCCGACTGTCCCACGAGGGCCTTGAACACCTCGGCAAGAGGCACGTTCGCGGCGCCCCTGGAAATGCCGTACAGGGCCGCCGCCGCCAACAGGAACAGGGAGAGGGCCGTGAAGACCGCTTTCCACCAGGTATACCGGGAGTAATCCCGGTTCATGGTTCCATGGTCAAAATGCATCGTCGCCTGCCTGCTTACCTAGTACGGGCCTGAAGACCAGGCCATGGAAGGCCTTGTTCATTTCCTTGAAAACCGGCTTGCCCACGAGGAATGTGTAAATTTCGTCGGCCTTGCCTGCCGGGTCCACGTCCGGGAACCGCTCCGGGTACAGCAGCTTGCCCACGTACCAGGCGTTGGCAAGGATGGAGCCGAAGTTGCGCGTGTACCAGTTGTAGGGCAACAGACCGTACACCCTGCCGGCCCGGACCGCGGAGAGGCTTCGATAGGCGGGGTCGGTCCGCAACTCGTACAGTCCTCCCGCGTCGTTCCCCAGCTGGATGGTGGACAGGTCCAGGAACAGGATGTCCGGGTCCCATTCCACGATTTTCTCCTTGGCGATGTTGGCGTGCCGGAGGGCCTTTTTACCTTTGGAGGGATCGTACGCCAGGTTTTTCGCTCCCACGAAGGCAAAGGGAGGATACCCGGGTTCCGTGGACTGGTATCCGTGAGGCCCCTTGGAAGCCACGCCTCCGACAAAACACCGGGGTTTTTCGCCGTCGGGAATGTTGCCGGTGCGATCGGCCAGTTCCTCGATATGGTTGGTGAAAAAGGAAATGACCTCTTCAGCCCGCTGCTCCCGGTCCACTGTCCCACCCATGATCCGCAGGGCCTGAAAAAGTTGCTCCCGATTGGCCCCCAGGTCCCCGTAATTCAGCACCACCACGGGGATCCCCGTCTTGTTCTGCAACTCAACGGGGTCATGCCCCATGTGCGCGTGGGTCTTGAAGATCACCTGGGGCATGGGCGAAAGGGCCAGAATGAGCTCCGGGTGGTCATGCCCGCGAAATTCCCCGAAAACCGGCAGTTTCTTGAACTGCGGATTGGCCAGTGCATACGGCCGGGCGTCGAATTCCGGCCTGCGCTTTTCCATGTCGTCCACGGCCACCGCGAGATCCTGGGCCCGGAGGTAGGTAAGAAGCCTCAGGCACCCCGGACCGGAGCAGATCACTCTTTCCACCCTGTCGGGTATTTCCACATTCCTCCCCATGGCGTCCTCGATCACCGCGCATTCTCCGAAAACGGGCGCCGACAACACGGCAAGGGCAGCCATGACGGCGCCGAACACGACCAGTTTCTGTTGGCTCATGAATTCCTCCAGCAAAACAAAAAAGGCCACGAAACGCACCGCATTCGTCGCGGTCTGCCTTCGTGGCCAGTTCATCAGTTATCTTTTTACATTATCGCATTATGCTTACATTATCGCATTATGCCGGATTCTGTTGAACGTCGCCTTCTGGCGATTTTCAGTAAATCTAGCAAGCCGGATTCGAGGTGTCAACCCTTATCAGTCCAACACCCTTATCAGTCCGTCGGGACCCCGTCCCGCGGATTCACGTCCCTCCATGCCTTGTACACCAGCACGCTCACGGCAATGGCCAGGCCGAACAGGCTGCCGCCCAGGACCCATCGCTGGAAGAGCATGTGCCCGAGGCCGAAGCAGCACAGGAAAACGGCCAGCGTGCCCAGAAACCAGTTGAGCAGAGCGCGCCTGAAATGCGGGTTCCACCCAAGGTCCGGGTACTTTTCGTAGATCGGCCCCCAGAACGTGGGAAAGGGCCGCACCTTTTCGCAAAAGCGGCGCAGGTGCTGCTCGTCCGTGGGCGGAGTGAGCAGGCACACGGTGAGCCAGGTCACGGTGCAGGCTCCCACGACGATGAGAAAACGCCACGCGAAATCATGCGGGATGTACTCGTAGTACCCCACCCATTTGGCGAACTTCGGGGACAACAGCGTGCTGCCCAGGCCCGACGCGGCAAGCGCCGCGATCTCGCCCCACGCGTTCACCCGCCACCAGAACCAGCGGACCACGATGACGATGCCGTATCCGGCGGTGAGCATGGACATGTAGTACCAGGCCTGCTTTACGGAATCCAGGTTGTACGCCACGGCCACCGCCACCAGCAGCATGAGGACGGTGGACACCTGGGAGGCCCGCACGTAGTGCTGCTTGCTGGCATCCTTTTTGATGAACCTGCGGTACAGGTCGTTGACCATGTAGGACGCGCCGAAGTTGATGTGGGTGTCCACCGTGGACATGAACGCGGCGATGAGCGAGGCCAGCATGATGCCCATGATCCCGGTGGGCAGCAGCTTCAGTATCAGCATGGCGTACCCGGCCTCGGGCTGGGCCAGTTCAGGATACACGACCAGGGACACCAGGGCCACGAGAATCATGGGCCAGTAGTTGATGCCAAAGGCGATCACCGCGAAGAACAGCGTGGCGAACGACGCGTGCTTTTCGTTCTTCGCGGAGATGATCCGCTGGGTGATGGCAGGCGGCGGGTTGCCCCACCACTTTAGTGTTATGAACACGATGAACGTCGGAAAGAACGCGGAGGCCGCCGACGGCAGGAATCGCAGACGGGTCACCGCCTCGGCGGCGCCGTACCGTGCCGTGAACCCCGCGATCAGCTCATCCATGCCGCCGATGTGGTTGTATGCGAACACGGCCAGGGTGAACGAACCGATGCTGCCGATGATGAACTGGATGAAGTCCGTGCCCGCGATGCCCCACAGGCCGGAGAGCACGGTATAGAACAGGGTGAAACCTAGTATCGCGCCCAGCACCAGGTGCCGATTCATCTCCGGCGCCACCACGACGCTGATGGTCCACACCGCCTTGATGATCCAGCCCAGGGTCACCGCGTTGGCGAATATGCCGAAGTACACGCCCTTGAACCCGCGCAGAAACGCGGCCGGTTTGCCGTCGTACCGCAGCTCGATCAGCTCCGCCGTGGTGATGATCTCCGACCGCCTCAGCAGGGCCGCGAACACGAAGGCGCCCAACGCGCCCGCGCCGCCCATGGCAAAGGACCAGGCGTACCACACGCCGGGTATGCCGTGGGCCGCCACCATGCCGGTGATGCCCAGCGGGGTGTCGATGGCGAAGGCCGAGGCGATCATGGACATGCCGGCCAGCCACCAGGGCAGGTGCCTGCCCGAGACGAAGTAGTCGTCCACGCTCTTCAGCGCCCTTCGGGAGAAGTACAGGCCCAGGCCCAGGCTGATGGCAAGATATACGGCGATGATGGTCCAGTCCAGGGTGGAGAGCTTCACGTCGGGAACTCCGTCTCGGGGTTGGCGGCGCCGCGCTCCGGGCGCCGCGGGTCACGATCCTCCCGCCCCGGAAGCCGCAACCGTCCGGGACGTCCGGTGACAATAGGCAAAACCGGGGGCATGGTCAAGCATTGCTGCTTTCCGGTTCCACCGTTTTCGAGAATCCCATTGCACGCCGGCCGGTTTTGTGCGACTGTTTTTTTGCGGCAAACATACCCCCCGGGTTAACAGGCGAGGCTCCATGTTTATGTTGAGGCATTATCGCCTTTAATCGTGCTGGAAAGGAGCGATCTCATGGCTACCGTATTCATCTACACGCTGAGCACCTGCGGGCACTGCAAGCGCACCAAGGAATTTTTCGCCGAACAGGGAGTGGACTACGACTACGTGGACGTGGACAAGCTCCAGGGCCCGGAGAGGCAGGAGACCATCGACAAGGTCAAGGACATCAATCCCCGCTGTTCGTTCCCCACGGTCGTCATCGGCGACAACGTGATCGTGGGCTTCAAGCAGGACGAGATCAAGGACGCCCTCAAGGAGGCGGGAAGGATATGACCGTCGACGAACTGTACGAGAAGCTCAAGGGATTGCAGGAGCCCAAGGGATACTACTTCAACAAGGACACCGACCTCGTGCGGGAACTGCTCGCCGGCCTGTTGGAGAACAGGGAGCGATACGGGTACATGGCTTGTCCGTGCAGGCTGGCCATGGGCGATCGGGAGGCGGATCGGGACATAATCTGCCCCTGCGTGTACCGGGAGCCGGACGTGAAGGAGTACGGCGCCTGCTACTGCTGGCTGTACGTGTCCGAGGACTGGAATGAGGACAGGATGTCCCACGAGGTGGTGCCTGAACGCCGTCCTCCCCAGTGGTAGGTTCGCCGTAACGGTGCGCGGTCAGTAATCCAGGCTCCAGAATATGTCCGCCCCGGCCCTTCGGTCCCCGACCTGACTTTCCAGGGAGAACTGGTCGGTCAACTCGTATTCCAGTTGCACCACGTTCTCCCCCTCCGTGGATATGCCCCGTTTGTAGATCACGAACAGCCTGGGGGACAGGTATTTGCCCACCACCAGCGTGTTGTCGTCCTCCGCTCCCCCCTTTTCAACGGTCAACAGGTCCACGGGCACGTCCGCGCCCAGCTTTCTCTTCAACTCCGCAAACACCTGGTTGCCCAGGACGCCCACGGCGCGCTCCTGTAACGTCCTGGACTGGCCCGAGCCAAGCTCCCCGGCCGGTTTTCCGAAAAGCAGCACCGACAGGATGTCGGTCTGGTCCATGGCGGGATCGCTGGACAGTTCCAGGGTCACCCGCTCCGGATGACCGCCGATGTCCAGGAAGACGACCGTGTCGCCCGGGGGGCTGTACCTGGTGCGGATGTCGATGTTGGGAGCCGGCGGCGAGAGGCCTATGAAATTGATGCTCCCCTCCACCACGTTGAAGGTTCGGCCCTGAAAGGTGTAATACCCGCGCACCACGTTCACCTTGCCGAACAGGCGGACGTTTTCCTCGCCCCGCTCCTTTCGGGCCGCTATCTCTCCGGCAAGCTCGATCTGGGCGCCGGCGCCGCGAATCCAGAAGGGACCCTGTATGCGTACATCGGTTTCCAGTTCCAGTTGCTCGGCGATCTCGGGTGTGTCCTCCGCCTCCAGTTCCGCCGTGTCCTGGAACCTGATGTCCTCGCTCAGAAAGATGGCGCGTTCCTGCGCCTCCAGGAAGCGGTCCAGCCGGATTTCCCCCTCTCCCACCACGATTTCGCCGCCCACGTCCATGTCCGGCCACATTCCGGCCACGGAAAGGTCCGCGCCCACCCTGACATGCGCCTGGTCCGCGAATTCCACGTAGAAGTCCTCACCGGTCACGGACAAATCCGCCTCCACGGGGGCGAAATCGTCGTGCCGCACCGTGCCCGTGGCCCGGAGGATGCCCTTTTTCTCCGTGGCGGCCACGAATTTTTCCAGGTGAAAGGCCTCGGGATCGAAGCGGACGTGTATGCCGATGTCCCGGAAAGGCCGCTCCCAGTCGGCCAGTTTGGCCTCCAGGGCGCGGACCGAAACCGTGCCGTTCAGTTCGGGGCTCCCCGGATTACCGGTGGCCGTTGCGTCGATCCGCAGCACTGCGTCCAATCGCGCCAGTCGGGGTACGAAGCCGGGGAGGAAATCAAGGGCCAGGTCGTACCCGTCGAAGGAGGCGTCCAACCCGGATTCCGGCAGCCATCCCTCGGCAAGGGGGAGGGACAGGTCCACGGGCATCGTGGCCGTGTAGTTCACGTATCCGCCCGCGGAGGAGGTGATTTTGCCCCCGGCACCGGCCCTGCCGTTCTCATAATCAGCGGAAAATGACACCGTGGCCGTGGGCAGGTCCTCGTCCGCGGCCACGTCCCGCGCCTCCATCTCCATGGTAATCCTGGGCGCCGACGGCGTGCCGGAGATTCTGGCGGTGAACGCCGCCATGCCGGACAGTGGTTTACCCGGGCGCAGAAAGGACGAGGGAAAGGCGAGGTCCACGTTTTTCGCCGTGATTTCGAGGTCCGACTCGCCCTCGGGCACGAAGTCTCCGGCGGCGCGGATCTCTCCCGCGTTGCCCGTGAGCGTCAGCTGCTCCACGCGCACGGCGTTGCCTTCCAGGATCACCTTAACCGGGCCCTTGTTTTCCATTTTCCGGCCCTGGTAGCGAAGCCTCAACGCGGGCATGGAAAACACCTTCTTCCCGGAATCCAGGCCCGCGGCGCTGCCTTCGGCCACCAGGTCGGGCGCTTCCGGCCCCGAGGCCTCAAGGGAGAACCGGGCGGAACTCCGGTCCGCCTCCGCAACCAGCGCAGCCCGGGTGAGGTCCATGCCGCCGGCGTTGACGGTTTCCGCCACGAGGTCCACGGAGCCTGCAAGGTCGGCGGGCCTGCCCGAGAATCGGGCTTCCAGGTTTGCAATGGAATTGCCCTGGTACCCCAGTTCGCTTCCCGAAAGGTCGCCGGAGATACGGGGTTGGGCGGGATCGCCGGAGACCTCTGCCCGGGCCGTGAGTGTGGCCTTGCCACGCACCGGGTCGGGCAGGAAGTTGCTCGATGCGGCGGCAAGGTCGGGCAGGCTCGCCTCCACGTCCGCACTGCCCCGGATGTTTTTGGACAGGAAATCTCCCTCGGCGGTGGCCGTGAGGTCCAGGCTGCCGGGAAAGGGGTTTTCCAGGAACCATGCGGTGGGTCCGGACAAATCTTGTGCCGCGAGGGTGACGTCCACGCTGCCCTGTCCCCGGGTGGTCATCCTGCCCTTGGCGGTGAGGCGTCCCTGGTCCCAGCGGATGTCCGCGTTTTCCAGCACCACGGCATTGTCCGCGTACCGTGCCGCCATGTCGCCGCCGGCAAGCCGCACCGGTCCGGCCCTGCCCTTGTCCAGCCTGACCCCTGCATGGGCGCTCAGTTCATCCAGGCCCGCGCCCGCCTCCTTTTTCGCGGTGGCGTCAAACGAGCCGGACAGGTTGCCGGAAAGATTCCGCCCCTGGGCAAAGCGGGACGGATCGAGGCTTTTCACGGCGCCGGAAAGGGCGATGTCAACGGGATACTGATTGTCCGCGAATCCCGCGATCCCACCGCTTCCGGCAAGGCTCAGGACGGCTCCCTCCGCGTTTGCCGTAAGCGCCAGGGAATCGATTTTCGTGCCCGCGTGGGTGAATACGAGATGCGCGCGGGTCACGCTTCTTCCCTCGGCAGTGGCTCCCTCCACGAGAAGGGTTCCGTTGGTGCGGAAGGAGGACGAAAGCGACGGCCAGCCCCCGGCATTGGCGGTGAGGGTGAGGGCGCGCGCGCCGGATTCTCCGGAGACGGCGTCCCTGGCGGATATGACGGTTTCGGCCGCGAGGTCCATGTCCTCGCCAAGGGATATTTCGCCGCTGGCCTTTATGTCCACCCCGGCCACCTCGTGGGTCTGGTACACCGCGGTGAGCACCCTGGCTTCGGCCACGGCGCGGACCGTGGTGGCCGTGCCCGGCCGGGCCACGGCGCGGGCCGTCATGTCCACGCGCCTTACCGAGCCCCCGGCCGCGGTGAGGGTCTCCACGAAACCGCTCGCCGTGGCGTCGATGGCGCCCCCCTCGCCCGTCGCGCCCTCGGCGCGGGCTTCCAGCAGGGCCCTGGCCATCTCCACCTCGTTCACCCTGCTGTTTTCCAGGCGCAGGTTGGCCGTGGCCTCGAAAGCCCCGTCCGCGTATTTTCCGGTGGCGGCCACCGCGCCGTTGACGTCGGCGGACATGCCCCGGACAAAGGCGCCCGGGTCGATGGACGCAAAAGCCAGCATTGCCCTTGCCGAGATCCCGTCGCGGGCGTTCAGATGAATCGTGCCCCGGACCTTTTGCGCGGGCGCGGCCCCGGCCGTAAGCCTGACCGTGGGGGACAGGGCCTCGCCCCCGGCCTCCACCGTGAGCATCACGTCGACAAGGCCCGGGATGCCTGGAGCCACGGTGGCGAACCGGGTGAGGTCCTCCGCTCCCGCCTTGACGGAGATGTCCAGGGGATGGGGCGCCGCCACGCCGGCGGTGCCGGAAACCGTCAGTCCCACCCCGGCGCCGGCAAGGGCGAATTCCCTGACCCGGGCCTCCTCCGGGTACAGACCCACGCCAAAGACCAGGGAGAAGTCTTCCCGCCATTCGGGATGCCCGGCCCGGGCCACCGACGCGTGTACCACGCCGTCACGAACCCGGATGCTCTCGATGGTTACGGGCAACTCTCCGCCGTCGTCGGATTCCGCCTTTTCCGGTTCCGCCTCGCCGGACCTGCCGAATTCCCACCGCTGCATGTTCCAGGTGCCGTCGGGTTCCCGGGACACCCAGAATTCGGGCCGCTCCACCAAAACCTCCTCCAGCAGCCGGTCCTGCCGGATAAGCAGGCTCCATACGGAGCCGGCAAGTACCCGCTCCACCTCCAGCACCGGCCCGGTGTCGTCCCTCACGGAAATGCCCAGTACCTCAAGGTGGGTGTATCCCCGCAGTGACACCCTGTCCACGGCCACCTCGAACGGGGTGTTGGCCGCGGCCTGATCCCGCACCACGGACCGGATCCTGTCCTGCACCGGACCAAGGCCGATGATCACCGGCAACAGGGCCACGACCAGCAATCCGGCCGCGAACATCACGGCCAGGATGGCCAGCAACGCCTTGAGCGCCTTGAACAGCCGGCGAGGCTCCTTTCGCTTTTCCGTACTCTCTTCCGTCATGAACTCTTTCCAGCAACCGCTGCCGTGTCAGAATGCCTGGCCGATGCTTGCGTGCACAGCCCAGTTGGTGCCGCCTTCCTCCTGGGGATTCAACTGGTAGCCCCAGTCCAGGCGCGCCGGGCCCACCGGCGTGCCGTATCGTAGCCCCAGTCCGGCCGTGAACCGCACCTCGCCGGAATCAAAGGAAAAGGAATCCGGGTGCACGTGCCCCGCGTCAGAAAACACCACGCCCCCAAGGTCGCCCCAGATGGGATACCGGACCTCCACGGACGCCTCGTACAGGGACAGGCCGCCGGCCGGGTCGCCCGTGGAATCCCGCGGGCCAAGCTCCTGGCGGCCATACCCCCGGACGCTGTTTCCGCCGCCCGAGAACAGGCGCTTGAAGATGGGCACCACCTCCATGTCCTCGGTGGGTTCGATCCCGGAAAACAGTATTTTGCCCGCCAGCACGACCCCGTGGCCCAGCGGGAGCAGGCCGCGCGCCTCGGTTTGCACCTTGGCGTAATGGATTTCCGAAAAGAAGTAGTCCGAGGCATAGGAAAGCCGCGTCTGCAATAACGTTCCCTTCACGGGATTGAGCCTGGGCTTTCTGTCGTCCCTGGTGGCGCCCACGTAAAACGACGAGAACCGGTAGTTCTCGGATTCCTCCAACGCCCCGTCCGGCAGGATTTCGGGTGTCTTTTCGGGCCGGATCAACTCGAACACGTGGCCCACGTCCAGGCTGACCGTGTCCGTCAGCCTCCTGGACACGTCCAGGTTATTGAACAGGCTCACGGTGGTGTAGTTCGTTTCCACCTCCCTGCGGACACCCGTGGTGTCGCCGAAGGTCTGGTCCCGGTGGAAGAAGTAGGGGAAGAAGATGTTGGCTTCCAGGCTCTGGAGCAGGCTGGAATACTTGGCGGCCACCTGGAAGTGCTGGGCGTGGGGCGCGATGTGGCGGTGCCGCCACCTGGCCTGGACCCGGAACTTGTCCTCCGTGCCGTAGCCAACTCCCAGCTTGATCTCCCGCAACTCGCGGTACGTGCCAGTGATCACTACGGGAAGCCGGTTTTCCGATTGGCCCTTTTCGGGTTCCCGAACCTTCAGCTCGATGGTGGCAAAGGCCCCCAGGGCGAACAGGGCGCGCTGGCTGGCGTCCATCTTCCTCTGGGAAAACAGCTCTCCCTTTGAAAATTCCAGGCGGGACAGCAACACCTTGCGGTTGGTCTGCTCGAGCCCCTCCACGGACACGGGGCCGAAGTGGTAGATGTCTCCCGGGCTCAACTCGTAGGTCACCTCGGCGGTGTTTTTATCCCGGTCGATGAGCACGGCGCCGTCGACCCTCGCCCTGGCATGGCCCTGGTTGCGAAGGTTGCGCAGGATGGCGTTCTTGGAATCCCGGTATGCGGGGCTGACAAAACGGTCACCCTTTTCGAGGGTGATGGATTCCCTTACATCCTTTTGAAGCTCCGGTGTGCAGACCTCCTCGCCCTGGCACAGGATCTCCGTGATGATCACGGGGTCGCCCTCGGTGACATGGAAGACGAGGTCCACTTCGTCCCCGTCTTCCTCTTCCATCACCTCCGCCTCGACCTCGCCGTGGAAAAAACCCTGGCTTTCCAACAGTTTTTCCACGTTGGCCACGTCCCGGTCCAGCTTGTCCCGGGTAAACACCTCACGGTCCCGCCACGGCTGCCACGGGGCCCCGGACATGGCCAGGGCGTCCTTTACCTGGTCTTCGGTCAGCACGTTTATGCCCTGGACGCGGATGTCGTCCACATACCGCTTGCCATCGTCGTTCCGCAGGGCCGCCTGGTCCGCTGCCTGCCCGTTTTGCGGCTCCGCCTCCGCCCATGCGGCGCCGGAAAGCAGCACCGACGTCGCAAGGATAATGGCCAGCGAACGGAGCACGGTTGGTGTTCTTCCAGCCTGTACGGCGGTTTTCAGAGGTTTCGCCATATCCTTCCCTGATTTGCCGCAAATCCACGCGCGCCTTGACAAAGGCAGGCTCCCTCTATAGACAACTTATATGGTTGCGTGGGATTCCACGGCCCGTTTTGGCGGGGAAAAACCACCCCGCCGGCTCGTCGGAAGACCTGAACGATTTGCCCGGCGTAACGCGGGGCAGGGGGACCGAATCAATTATCAGCCTGTTGAAAAACGCGATCTGCGGCGTTGCGCTTCATTTCTCGTCAACGCGACGTACCGTAAGTACGCCTTGTTCCTCGAAATTTGCGCGCCTTGCATCTCATCGTTTTTGAACAGGCTGCAAATTCCGAGTTTTTCAACGGGCTGTTATGAACACAAACATAAAATACGCACGCAGGGCAAGCAGTAAAGGGGCGACCCGTTTGCCTTCGGCGAAAAGGTAACTTCATGCCAGCCCGACTGGAAATCACGCTTCTGCCCGAACTTCTGGACGCCGAAGGCGAGGGAATAAAACGCAAGGCCTCGAATTACTTCGGAATCCATGTGGATAACATCCGGACCGTGCACGTGCTCACCGTGGATGCGCCCCTGGACGAGGGCCGGCTGGAAACCATCCGCACGGAGATATTCACCAATCCCGTAACGCAGATGTCCTCCTACAGGCCTCTGGATCTTCCCTTTGACTGGTGCGTCTGGGTCGGCCTGCGCCCTGGAGTGCGGGACAATCCCGGAGCCACGGCGGTGGAGGCCATCGAGGACGTGCTCAAGACGCGCTTTGGCAGGGACGACGCCGTGTACACCTCCCGCAGGTACTGCATCGCCGGCAGGGAACTGTCCCGTGCTGACGCGGAGCGCATCGCCTCGGAGTTGCTCGCCAACGACATCATCCAGCAATGGCGGGTGTACGGCGCCGACGAATGGGACCCTGCCGAGGGCGTCGGCATCATCATCCCCAAGGTCCGGCTGGACCACACGCCCCGGGTGGCGGTGGTTCCGGTGGACTCGGACGAGACCCTGGCCCGTATCAGCGCGGAGCGGGGCCTGGAACTGAATCCCGACGACATTCCCACGATCCGTTCCTATTTCCTGCGCGACGAGGTTAGAAAATCCCGCGGGGAAGTGGGTCTGGACGACCCCACGGACGTGGAACTGGAGTACATTTCCCAGGCCCGCAGCGACCACTGCAACCACAACACGTTCCGCGGCAAATTCCACTACACGGACCTGTGCACGGGCAAGAGCGAGGTGGTGGACAACCTGTTCAAGACCTGCATCGAGCGCCCCACCCTGGACATCGCCGGCAAAAAGCCCTGGGTGGTCTCCGTCCTGTGGGACAACGCGGGCGCGGCCCGCTTCGACGGGGACCACTACTACACGATCACCGGGGAGACCCACAATTCGCCCTCGAACATGGAGGCTTACGGCGGCTCCCTCACCGGCATCGTGGGCGTGTACCGGGACCCCATGGGCACGGGAAAGGGCTCGAAGCTCATCGCCGGCACGTACGGCTTCTGCGTGGGACACCGGGACTACGAGGGCGATCTCAAACCCAGGCTCCATCCGCGGCGTCTTTTGGACGGCGTGATCGAGGGAGTGCGCGACGGAGGCAACAAGAGCGGCATCCCCACGCCCCACGGGCTGGTATGGTTCGACCACGGATACATGGGCAAGTGCCTGGTCTTCGTCACCGCGCTGGGCATCATGCCGGCGGAGGTGGCGGGCGCGCCCGCGGAGAAGAAGACGACCAGTCCGGGCGACCTCATCGTCATGTGCGGAGGCCGGGTGGGCAAGGACGGCATCCACGGGGTCACGGCCTCCTCGGCCATCTTCAGCGAGAACACCCCCGCCGGACACGTGCAGATTGGAGACCCCTACACGCAGAAGAAGATGCACGACTTTCTGCTGGAGGCGCGGGACCGGGGGCTTGTCGCCTACATCACGGACAACGGCGGCGGCGGGCTGTCCTCGTCCGTCGGGGAGTCCGCGGAACTGTCCAACGGCGCCCACGTGGAGCTGGAGCGTGTTCCCCTGAAGTACGAGGGCCTGGACCAGTGGGAAATATGGGTGTCCGAGTCCCAGGAAAGGATGACGGTGGCCATCCGGCCCGAACACAGGGAGGAGTTTTTGTCCCTGGCATTGAAACACGCGGTGGAGGCCACCGTGATCGGCGAGTACACGGCCACGGGCAGGCTGCACATCTCCTACGAGGGCAAGACCTGCGCGTACGTGGACCTGGACCTCCTGTCCTCCGGGTTCCCCCAGTGGGAATTCGAGTGCGAATGGCGGCCCCCGAAGATGCGCGGCCTCGCGGAACCCGTGCTGGCGCCGCCCTCGGACTACGGAGCAGTGCTGCTGGACATGATGGACCGGCCCAACATCTGCTCCCGGGAATGGATCGCCCGCCAGTATGACCACGAGGTCCAGGGCACGAGCGTTGTGAAACCCATGGTGGGAAGGGGCCGCGACGTACACGGCGACGCGGGTGTCCTGCGGCCGGTGCTGGGCTCGAACCGGGGCATCGCCCTGGCCCAGGCCATACTGCCCACCTATTCCAGGATCGACGCCTACCACATGGCGGCCAACGTGATCGACGAGGCATTGCGCCGGGTGGTGGCCGTAGGCGGCGATCCGGACGAAGCCGGCGGCGTGGACAATTTCTGCTGGCCCAACATCCGGTACCACCCCGAGGACAACCCGGACGGCAAACACAAGGCCGCCCAACTGGTGCGGGCGTGCATGGCGCTGCGCGACCTTTGCGGCGAGTACGGGTTGCCGCTTCTCTCCGGCAAGGACAGCATGTACGTGGATGGCAGGCTGCCGGGCCGGTACGGCGAAGTGCACAAGCTGTCCGCGCTGGAGACCCTGATGTTCACCGCAACGGCCATGGTGCCGGACGTGACCCTGTGCCGGAGCCCGGAGCCAAAGGTCCCCGGCGACCTCGTGTACGTCCTGGGCCTGACCCGGGACGAACTGGGCGGGTCGGAATACTACGAGATGCTGGGCTACACCGGACTGAACGTCCCCGAAGTGCGGCCCGGCGAGAACATGGCCCTGTATCGGGCCATGCACAGCGCGATCCTGGACGATGCCCCGGCCTCCGTCCATGGCGTGTACCGGGGCGGCCTTGGCGTGCATCTGGCCATGGCGGCCATGGCCGGCGAACTGGGCCTGGACGTGGACCTGGACCAGCTGTACGACGCCGCGGTCCTGGCGCCGGACACCCTGCTGTTCTCCGAGTCCGCAGGACGCTTCATCGCCACCGTGGCCCCGGAAAACAGGGGGGCCTTCGAACACGCCTTCAGGGATGCCTACGTCGCCCTGGCCGGCACGGTCACGGAACGCCCGGCCCTTGTGCTGCGTTCCGCCGCCGCCAAGGACGGCGTGCTGGCCGACGTCGGCATCGACGAATTGAAAGCCGCGTACAAGCGGCGTTTTGGAGGACTGATATGAGCGGCCCACCCCGCGTGCTCGTGCTCACCGGCTACGGGCTGAACTGCGACCACGAAACCGCCCATGCGTTCGAGCTCGCCGGCGCGCAATCCGTGCGCGTACACATAAACGACCTGATCTCGGACGCCGTGGACCTGGCCGACTTCCACATCCTGGCTTTCGTGGGCGGTTTCTCCTGGGGCGACGACCATGGCGCCGGGGTCATCCAGGCGGTGCGCCTGGCCCACAACATGGGCGGCAGGCTGTTGTCCTTCATACACGACGGAGGGCTGGTCATCGGCATCTGCAATGGCTTCCAGGCGGTGGTGAACCTGGGTCTTTTGCCCGGCCTGGACGGCGACTACGCCGACAGGAAGGTGGCGCTGGCCACCAACGACACCGGCAACTTCCGGGACGACTGGGTCCATCTTGCCGCAAACCCCGCCTCGCCGTGCGTGTTCACAAGGGGCCTCGACCTCATGGAGCTTCCGGTGCGCCACGGGGAGGGCAAGTTCGTTACCGACGAGGCCACCCTGTCCCGCATGGAAAAAGACGGCCTCGTGGCCCTGCGCTATGCACGGGGGGACGGCGCGCCGGCCGGTGGCGCTTTTCCGGTGAACCCCAACGGTTCCATGGGCGACGTCGCCGGAATCTGCGACCCCACGGGAAGGGTGTTCGGACTGATGCCCCATCCCGAGGCCTACAACCATCCCACCAACCATCCGGACTGGACAAGGCGGCGGAACCTGGCCAGACGGCGCGGCGAGCCCTGGGACGAGGGCCTTACCGTGGGAGTCCGGCTTTTGAAAAACGGCGTGGATCACGTCCGCGAAAACGCTTGAAAAGGAATTTGCAGTGGAGCTTTATGAAAAATTGAAGGCCCTTCTCGCGGACTGGGAGGAAAACGGCGTCCCCCCCAGGCACACGGTAGAGGACGTCGGCCAGCAGCTGATCCGTTGGAAGCAGGACCGTGGAGTGGCCGGGGTGTGGAAGACACCGCCCACCATGGTCACGGCCACCATCGACGACGGCATGGGATTCGGCCTGTTCCTCATCCAGATGTTCGGGGAAATAGCGGGGCTCGAGATCCATCCCCTTGGCCTCATGCGGAAAAAGGCCCGCATCATCGAAGCCGTACAAAAGCAGCGTCCCGACATCCTGGGTCTCACCGTGCTGCAGTTCACCAGCGAGGAGGACCTGGTGGAAATCGGCGGCAACCTGCCCGAAAACACCGCCCTTGTGGTGGGCGGCCCGGTTTTCAAGGGCAACCCCGAGCTGACCAGCCGCGCCAACGTTGCATTCGTGGCCCGGGACGTGGGCGCGTTTCTGCGCTGGCTGCTCGCTACCTGGCCGCCGGACGGCAACGGCGCATCGGCGGAAGACGGATAGCCCGCGGGTATTCCCCGGGTCCGGCAACCAGTCATTTCTGCATCCCGGATTTTCCTGGGGGGCTGTCGCCCCTGTCCCTCCGGAAAATGGCCCGGGGAGGTATCCATGAGGCGCGTTCTTCCGCATGCCTGGACGTTGGCGGCTGCTGCCGTCGTTGTCGTGACGACCCTTCTGTGCTGTGGCCACCTGCTGGTCCCGGGCACCATTCCCTATTCCCCGGACTCCGAGTTGTACACACGGCACCTGGCCACGGCCGGGCTCATCCGGGACGCCGTGAAGGAAGGCGACGCCACCGCGTTCTGGCGCGAGGACATGTTCTTCGGCCAACCCCTGTACACGGACCCCGGGGCGGGCGCCGCCTGCCCCACCCGCTTTCCCTTTTACCTGGCCTCCCCCGAAAGGGCGGCCGGACCCGTCATCTGGCTGCATTTCCTGGTGGCCGGCCTGGGTGTTCTGGCCGCGGCCCGGGCCCTGGGGCTGTCGCCCTGGGGCTCGGTATTCGCGGGCGTTGCCGCGGCCTGCTCCGCCAAGCTGGTATTTTCGGCCTATGCCGGCCAACTGGACGTCCTCTCCGCGGCGGCCCTGTTTCCCTGGGCCATGGCCGCGGCTTTTGCCGCGGCGCGCCGGCCCGGACCGGCGGCCCTGTTCGCCACCGGCGTTTTCGGTGCGTTCCTGATCCTTTCCGGCCAGTATGCATTCGTGTGGTGGGCCCTGTTTTTCGCGCTGGCCTGGGCCGTGGTGTGTTCGGCCGCTTCCGTAAAATTGGCGGAAGGACCGTGGTGGCCCGGCCCGGCGTGCGTGGTGGCGGGAACGTTGCTGGCCGCCGGTTTTTCCGCTTTTCACTGGGTGCCCGTGGCCATGGAGGCCGGGATCGTCGCGGACCTGCCGTCGGCCCAGACCCTGTCCTCCAGGGCGCTGTCCTGGCGCCACCTGTTGACCTTCCTCCGTCCCGAGATCCTGGGCGCGCCCTTTTCCGCGCCGGCCACGTATCCGCCCTTGTGGGAGTATGCCGCATACTTCGGATTGGCCCCGCTGGTCCTGGCCGTCCTCGGCATCGCCCTGGGTTTCCGCCACGCGGCCGCCTGGTTTCCGGCGGCCGCCATGCTGCTGTGCGCCATGTTCACCCTTCCCGGGCCGGCCGGCCTGCTGGATGCCGCATTTTCCCCTGCCCTGCCCTTTTACCCGGGCCGGCTTCTGTACATGTCCTCGATTTTCGGGGTCCTTCTGGCCGGAGTGGGGGTAAGCCGTCTCGAAAAGGTGTGGAAGCGGCAGAACGGCCCGGCGTGGGCCCTGGTGGTGTTCGTGCTGGCCGTGTCCGCATTCGCCGTGGTGGAAGGCCGGGCCTTCGCCAAACGATACCTGCTGGCCGTTCCCCTGGAGGAAGCGTTGCCCACTCCCAAGGTGGCCAGGTATCTGAGCCTGGACGACAGCGCGTTCCGGGTGCTGACCCTTGGAGACCTGGCCTTTACCCCGGGCTGGGCCCAACGATTCGGCCTCCATCTGGCCAACGGGACCGGCGAATACCGGCTGGCCAGGAGCATGGACCTGCTGGCCATGCTTCAAACCACCTCCCGACAGGGGAACGAGCCCCTGGACCCGGGACGGGTAATGCGGGTGGTCAAACCGGTTTATCTGGACATTCTGGGCGTGAAGTACATGCTCTCGCCGGTAAGGCTGAATCTGTCCGAGGGCCATTTCCGCCATCTCTCCACGTTCCGGGACGAACCCGTCTTTCTCCTGCACGCGGGTTTCCACAACACACAATCTTCCGTTTACCGGAACAACCGCTTCTCCGGACTGGCCCACTTCGCCGAATACGTCATGCAGGCCCCGAACCTCGAGGAAGAGTCCCGGGCCATGCGCAAAAAGAGGTTCCCCGAGGTTGCCGTGGTGCCGGGGCGGGGCGGGGGAGAGCGGCAAGCGCCCGGGGACGACGACAACGCGGAGCTTCTGGACTTTTCCGCGGGATCGCTCAGGTTCGACGTGCGGTGCGAAAGCCGGCGTTTTCTGGTGCTGAGCGAAGCCTGGCATCCGGGATGGCGTGCCCGGCTGGACGGGGAACCTCTGCCTCTCGTGCCGGCCGACGTGGCCCTCATGGGAGCCTGGATACCCCCGGGCCGGCATCACCTTTCGCTGCACTTCCGACCGCCGGGACTAGCACCGGGCCTGGGAGTGAGCGCGGCGCTGTTTCTTCTTGCCTGCGCGGCCCTTTCCTTCCGGTCCCTGCGCCGGGGTGTGAAAACGCGCGCCATGTCCTGACTTGCGCATGCGCCTTCCCGGCCCCATATTATGTTTTCGAGAACAAGCACCCCTTCCCTCGGAAAGGACAAGGATGACATGAATCCGCGCAACACCCTTCGCCTGCCGGTCCTCCTGTCGGCCGTATTGTTGATCCTGTTTTTGGCCGGATGCACTCCCCGGCCCACCGTATTGCAGGTGGAGGGGCCCCCTCCCCGGCCAGCCGAACAGGGATGGCCATGGGACGAATCCGACCTGTCCCCGGACCCGGACCTCTCCTTTCACACGCTGGACAACGGTGTGAGGTACATTATCCGCAAGAATTCCGAGCCCCGGGACCGGGTGGCCCTGTATCTGGCCATCGGCGCCGGGTCCCTGCACGAGAACGAGGACCAGCGGGGCCTGGCCCACTTCCTGGAACACATGCTGTTCAATGGCACCGAACACTTCGCACCGGGCGAGATGGTCAGGTTCTTCCAGTCCATCGGCATGCGTTTCGGTCCGGACGCCAACGCGTACACCGGTTTTGACAGGACCGTGTACAACGTGCTGTTGCCTGACAACGACGAGGCCGGCATGGACAAGGGGCTTCTGGTGCTGGAGGACTACGCGGCCGGGGGCCTGCTGCTTCCCGAGGAGATCGAGCAGGAAAAGGGCGTTGTCCTGGCCGAGATGAAGGCCAGGGATTCGGCGGGATACCGGATTTTCAAAAGGAGTTTTCGCCACCAGCTTCCCGGGACCCGGGTCGCGCACCGCCTGCCCATCGGGAAGGAGGAGGTGCTGAAGGCAGCCGACCAGGCTGTCGTAAAGAGCTACTACGACACCTGGTACCGGCCCGGCAACCTGGTCGTGTCCGCGGTGGGCGACTTCGATCCCGCGGTGGTCCGACGCCTCATCGAAAAGCACTTCGGGCGTCTCCGGCCCCGGGCCCCGGAACAACCCGAACCCTGGCCCGGCGACGTGAACCACCAGGGGCTCAAACCGTTTCATTATTATGACGGGGAAGCCGGGGAGACTGACGTTACCATCGCCACGGCCGTGAATGTGCCCGAAATGACGGATACATTCGCCTTCCAGGCGCGGCGGATTCTGGAGAACCTGGCCAACCGGGTGGTGCAAAACCGGCTGAATGCCATCCGCGAGAGGCCGGGCTCTCCCTTCACCAGCGCCACGGCGAGTTCAGGACGGTTTCTGGACGTGATCAAGTTTGCCGACATCTCCGCCACCACGGACCCGGACAGGTGGAAGGAGGCCCTGGCCACCATCGAGCAGGAACTTCGCCGCGCCCTGGTGTACGGATTCACCGGTCCCGAGGTCCGCCGGGTCTCCAGGGAGAGCCTGGCTGCCATGGAGAAGGCCGCGGCCCAGGCCGACACCAGGCAGAGCGGCAGCCTGGCCCACGAGTACGTCGCCACCGTGCTGGACGGGGAGGTGATCCAGTCCCCTCGACAGATTCTCGAACGGTTCGGCCCGGTAGTGGAAGAGGCCACCCCGGAGGCCCTTCTGGCCGCGTTTCGAAGCGCCTGGCCCGACGACCACCGGCTGGTTCTGGTGACCGGCAATACGGACATACCGGCCACGGACCGGGAGCCGAAGTACGTGGTGGCCGGGGTGTACGAGGACAGCGCGGATACTCCTGTTGAGCCCCCCAGCGAGGAAGCCGCCCTGGAGTTTCCGTACATCGAGGCCCCGGGTCGGGTGGGAGAGGTGACTCACAGGGTGGAGCATGAAGACATCGGGGTCACCCAGGTGGAATTCGCCAACGGCGCCCGCCTCAACATGAAGCGGACCGACTTCAAGCAGAACCGGATCGTGTTCACCCTGGCCTTCGGCTCCGGCGGCGCCGGGGAACCGGAGGACGCCCCGGGATTGTCCAGCCTGGCTCCCTCCGTGGTCAACGGTTCCGGCACGGGCACGCTCACCAGGGAGCAGATGAAGAGGTCCCTGGCCGGAACCAGCACCAGCGTCGGATTCTCCATCGACGAGGAACATTTCGCCCTTGGCGGCTCCACCGTGCCCGGGGAACTGGAACTGGCCTTTCAGCTCCTGTACGCCCGCCTGACCGACCCCGGTTTCCGCGAGGACGCCTACAAACTCGCCATGGAACGATTCGCCCAGTCCTATGAAAAACTCACCCACAGCGTGGAAGGCATGGCCGCGTTGCATGCGGACCGGTTTTTCGCGTCCGGCGACACCAGGTTCGGCATGCCGCCATGGGACGTCTTCAGGACGCTGACCCTGGACCAGGTCCGTCGATGGGTGGCCCCTGCCATGGAAAAGGAACCACTTGAACTGTCCATCGTGGGCGACTTCGACCCCGAAAAGGCCCTGGCCCTGGCAAGGCGGTACGTGGGCGGCCTGCCGGAACGCCCCGGCGTGGCGGATCCGCCACGGGACAGGCGGGTGCGCTTTGCCTCGGGCGAGTCCAGGACCCTCGAGGCGAAGACATCCATCGACAAGGCCATGGTCATCGTGGGATGGCCCACGGACGACATATGGGACATCCACAAGGCCCGCCGCAACAACGTGCTGGCCGACGTGTTCGACAACCGGCTCATGGAACGGATCCGGGAGAAAATGGGCGCCACCTACTCGCCCTCCGCGTGGAATCATCCCAGCCAGGCCTACCCGGATTACGGCCTGCTGCGGGCCGCAGTGATCGTGGACCCCGACGTGAGCCGCGACATGGTGGACATCGTGCGAAAGATCGCGCAAGAGATGGCGGACAGCGGAATCAGCGATTCGGAGCTGGAGCGGGCCAAGGAGCCCACGGTTACCAGCATCAAGGACATGCTGCGCAAGAACCGGTACTGGCTGGGCACGGTGCTGACGGGATGCACCAGGCATCCCGAGCAGCTGGAATGGTCCAGGAACATCCGGGATGGCTATCGCTCCATTACCAAAGAGGATGTGAACGACAGGGCAAGGGCCGTGTTCGGTGGCGGGGCCCAACCCGCGTGGTTCGTATCCCGACCGGCCGACACGGGGAGCAGGTAGGAAGTCGAGGCGGTACCGGGGCGCACGCGCCCCGGTACCGCCGTCCCCACATATTCCGTCAAGCCCGGTCTATGCTGACCGTTGAAAAAACCCGGACCTTGCAGCCTGTGGAAAAGATGAGGTTGGCGTAACAGGCGTACTCCGCACCGACGGGAAACGCGCCGCGTACTGCGCGGATCGCGTTTTTCAACAGGCTGTTACACCTCTTTGTAAATCATCCTGTCCCCGGTACGATGGTCCACCACGTACAGCAGCTCGCCCACGGCTTCCAGTTCCTTTTTGCACGCCTCCCATCGGTCGCGGTCGATGCCCGCTGCACGGAAGTAGGTGTCCATGTACCCCTCCGGAGCGGTGGAGTCCTGGGTGAGTTTGGAGAAGACCTTTCCCGAATACCTGCGCACGATGTCGCGCACCTGCTGCACGTGACCCGGTTCGTCCTTCAACCGGATGGCGATCTGGAAGCCCTTCTTTCCCAGGCCCGTCATCTCCACCATGAGGCGGAAGATGTCGCTTTTGGTGATGATGCCGACGAGGCTGCCGTCGCGGTCCACCACCGGCACCCCGGAAATGGTGTTTGCGTCCAGGATTTCCGCGGTTTCCTCCACGGTGTAATCCGAGGGCACGGTGATCACCTTTGTTTTCATGACCTCGTCGATCTTGAGCCTGGCCACCAGGTACCCCAGTTCGTGAACGTCCAGGGTGGTGGCGTCCGACGGCCAGGCCTTCTTGAGGTCGCGGTCCGTGGTGATGCCCACCAGTTTTCCGTCCTTCATCACCGGCAGGACCTGGATGTTGTTGTCCTTCATGACCTGCATGGCGTCGGCCATCGAGGTATCCACGTCTACGGTGATCACGTCCTTTGTCATCCAGTTTTTGACCAGCATGGATCGCGTTGCCTCCTTTTTTCCGATTTCGGGGAGAGAGCCGGGGCCGGGGGCCCGGAGCGGTTCGTCGTGTCGCACAACTTTAGCATAAAACGACATTGGTGCGCGAGCGCCATTGAAATTTCGCCCGGTTTTGTCTATCATGCGCACTTTCGCCCGCTCGCGGGGGTAATACAGGCCGGCGCGCGGTTGACCGGCCTTTTGACGCCAATGCCAGTTTTACCATTGAACCGGATTTCCGCGCGGGCTTTACCGTGGCGGGCCGCGTTTCGTGGAGCAATACCACGGATGGAGCCATGAAGACAGTATTGGAACGGATGATCGCGGAGGCGGTGCTGGCCGCCATGGAGGCCGGGGCCCTTGCCCGGACCGAGGCACCGGTGGTCGTGGTGGAGGAGCCCGGGGCCGAGGCCCACGGGGATTTCGCCACCAACGTGGCCCTCACCATGGCCAAGGCGCAGAAGAACGCGCCCCGGAAGATCGCGGAGGCCATCGTGGCCCATCTCGCCGACGAACAGGGCCTGGTGGATCGCACGGAGATCGCGGGGCCCGGTTTCGTGAACTTCTTTTTGCGACCGGTGGCCTGGCACGGTGTTTTGCACGAGGTCCATGAAAAGGGTCTCGAGTTCGGGCGCTCCGATTTCGGCCGGGGCGTCCGGGTACAGGTGGAATTCGTTTCCGCGAACCCCACCGGCCCCCTGCACGTGGGACACGGCCGCGGCGCGGCCGTGGGCGACGCCGTGGCCAGCGTACTGGAATTCTGCGGGTACGACGTGCAGCGGGAGTATTACGTGAACGATTCGGGCAGGCAGATACGCACCCTGGGCCGCTCCGTGTACCTGAGGTGGCGGGAGCTGGCCGGCCACTCCGTCGAGTTTCCCGAGGACTGCTACCAGGGCGACTACATCCGGGACCTGGCCCTGGAGATGAGCGAAAGCGGAGCGGCGGGCGCGCCCGACCTTTCCGGCATGGCCGAGGAGGACGCGATCAACGCCTGCGCCTCCCACGCGGCGAAGTCCATCCTCGCGGGCATTGGCGAGGACCTCGCCAACTTCGGCGTGCGTTTTGACAGATGGTTCTCCGAGCAGAGCCTGTACGACCGGGGTCTCGTTGAGAACACCCTGTCCGAAATGGCGGAATCCGGCCTGGTTTACGAAAGGGACGGGGCCAGGTGGTTTGCCACGGAAAGATACGGAGACGAAAAGGACCGGGTCGTCGTCCGCCAAAACGGACTCACCACGTACTTCGCCTCGGACATCGCCTACCACAAAAACAAGTTCGAGCGCGGGTTCGACAAGGTCATCGACGTATGGGGCGCCGACCACCACGGATACATTCCGAGGGTCCGGGCCGCGGTAGAGGCCATGGGGTATGAACCGGAACGGTTTTCCGTTATACTGGTCAAACTGGTCAATCTTCTGCGCGCAGGCGAACCCGTGGCCATGTCCACCCGGGCCGGCAAGTTCGTGACCCTTAGGGAAGTCATCGACGAGGTGGGTCCGGACGTGGCCCGGTTCATCTTTTTGACCCGGCAACACGAGAGCCCGCTGGACTTCGACCTCGAGGCGGCCAAAAGCGAGCAGAAGGACAACCCGGTATTCTACGTGCAGTACGCGCATGCCCGGATTTCGAGCATCTTCAAGGAGGCGGAGCAGCGAGGCGCGGCCATGTACCGGCACCGGGACGAGGCGGTCGCCCTGCTGGTCGAGCCCGAGGAGATCCGGCTGCTCAGGAAGATGGCCCGATATCCTGAAGTGGTGGAACGAGCCGCGACTCTGCTGGAGCCGCACAGGATAACCTTTTTCCTTTCCGAGCTTGCGGCCCTGTTCCACGCGTACTACAACAGGCACCGGGTGATCGGCGACGACCCGGACGTTACCCGGGCGCGGCTGTACCTGGCGGGGGGAGTGGGGAGCCTGATCCGCGCGGGGCTGACCCTTGTGGGAGTGGCCGCCCCTGAAAGGATGTAACCACCTCCTGAATCCGTGGCGAAAATATTGAAAACGTTCAAGAACCCTGTCAGCCTGTTGAAAAACGCGATCTGCGGCGTTGCGGCGCGTTTCCCGTGGATGCAGCGTACCGTAACGCCTTACTCCTCGAAATTCGCGCGCCTTGCATGTGTTCGTTTTTGAACAGGCTTGAAATTTCAAGTTTTTCAACGGGCTGCCATACGCCGGGTTTTTTGCGTCTTCGTGAACAAATCTTCGTTTCACCCGGCGGGTGAAAGGAGTTTCTGCCTTGCGGGGCGGCCTGCTGTCAGGTCCGGCCCGCTCTCCCGGCGCCAGCCCGTTAAAACCGACGGCGGCGTTTACTGGAGAGGGGTTCCGGGCTGTCGGCGGTTTACGGGACACAACGGCTTTGATGCAACCCCAATGCGTGGCGGACGGGAGGTGTGCATGGCCGGCGGCAAAAAGGACCACCGGAAGGTATACGAATTCACCGGCCAGACAGTGGGAATCGTCGCGACCATGATACTCCTGTCCTGGTGCATCGCCTTCGCGGTCGGCATCCTGGTGGGCAGGGACATGTCGCCGGTGCGGTTTGACGTGGCCGGCATACAGCAGGACCTTGAAAACCTGCGCCGGGAGCTGCGCAGCCGGAACCGGGTTCCGGCTGTCCGGGACGAGGGGGACGGATTCGATTTTTACGAGACCCTGCCGAAGCAGGACAGGGAAGCGCCTTTTGAACCCAGGCCGGGCCATTCGCCGCGCCTTCCCGCACCTCTGGAGGGGACGGGGCCCGAGTCCCCGGAGCCGGCTTCAAAAACACCGGCGCCGGCGCCGGCGCCGGCGCCCGCAAGGAAGCCCTCGTCCGCGGCGAACCAGCCTCCCATGGAAAGGGAGCGCACGGTTTACGGGGTCCAGGTGGGCGCCTACACGAACGAAAAGTATGCCCGGACCGCCATGGACAGGTTCGAGGAAATGGGTTATCCGGCCTACATCTCGCAGTTGCACCCCGAAGGCAAGCCCACGCTGTACAGGATCAGGGTGGGTCCCTACGAAACCCGGGAAGCCGCGGACAGGGCGGAGACCGAGCTGCAAAACACCGGCGCCAAAACCCTGGTGGTGGCCGAAACCCGCTGACAAAGCGTGTCACCGGGACACTGGAGGTTAGCATGAAGATTACCCCGGAACAGGTCCAGCATGTTGCCAGACTGGCCAGGCTGGACGTGGACGACGACGAGGTGGAAACCTTTTCGCGGCAGCTTTCCGCGATCCTGGATTACGTGGACGCCCTGGGACAAGTGGACACCGAGGGCGTGACACCCACGTCACACGCCATCTCGCTGACCAACGCCTTTCGCGAGGACCGGGTCGTGGAGTCCTTCGCGCCCGAAGACATCCTCGAAAACGCGCCCGAATCCGAGGGCACGGAGTTCATCGTGCCCAAGATCATCAACTAGAGACCCCACGACAAGGGGAGCCGCCTTACATGAATCCGTATGAACTTACCATTGCGCAGGCGCGGGACATGCTGCGCCGGGGGGAGATTTCGAGCACCGAGCTGACGGAGTCCGTGCTCAGTCGCATAGGCGCCGTGAATGACCGTATCGGGGCCTACCTCACCGTGTGCGGGGAGGAGGCCCGTGCCGCGGCCCGGGAAGCCGACAAACAGCTTGCCGCCGGCGGGGGAGGCCCGCTGTGTGGCATTCCAATTGCCGTCAAGGACGTCATCTGCACCATGGGCATCCGCACCACGGCGGCTTCCCGCATCCTGGAAAACTTCGTGCCTCCCTACGACGCCACGGTGGTGGCCCGGCTCAGGGAGGCCGGCGCCGTGATCGTGGGCAAGACCAACATGGACGAGTTCGCCATGGGCGCGTCCACGGAGAACTCGGGCTATTTTCCGGCAAGGAACCCGTGGAACACGGACCACATACCGGGCGGCTCCTCCGGAGGTTCGGCGGCGGCGGTGGCCGCGGACATGTGCCTGGGGTCCCTGGGCACGGACACCGGTGGTTCCATCCGGCAGCCGTCGTCCCATTGCGGGGTCACCGGGTTGAAGCCCACCTATGGGAGGGTTTCACGCTTCGGCCTCATCGCGTTCGCCTCGTCCCTGGACCAGGCAGGCCCCATCTGCAAGGACGTCCGGGACTGCGCGATGCTCATGGAGGTGATTGCCGGGCATGATCCCCGGGACTCCACCTCGATTCCGGAGCCGGTGCCCGCATACACGGACGTGTTGGGCAGGGACATCAGGGGGATGCGCCTTGGCCTGCCCAGAGAATACGCCGAGATCCCGGGATTGTCGCCGGAAGTGCGGGCCGTGGTGGACAGGGGCATCAAGGCCCTGGAAGACCGGGGCGCGGAGCTTGTGGAGGTGAGCATTCCCCGGACGGGATACGCGGTGGCGGCCTACTACGTGATCGCCCCCGCCGAGGCCAGCAGCAACCTTGCCCGGTACGACGGGGTCAAGTACGGATTCCGCAAGGAGGACGCCGAAGACCTTTTGGGCATGTACCACAAGACGAGGTCCACCGGATTCGGCCAGGAGGTCAAGCGTCGGGTGCTCATCGGCACCTATGCCCTGTCCGCCGGGTACTACGAGGCCTATTACGGCAAGGCGGGCCAGGTCCGGACCCTGCTCATGCAGGACTTTCGCGACGCCTTCACCCGGTGTGACGCCATAGTGTGTCCGGTGACGCCCAAACCCGCGTTCCGGCTTGGTGAAAAGGCCGACGACCCGCTGGCCATGTACCTGGAGGACATCTTCACCATCTCCGCCAACCTCTCGGGCATCCCGGGATTGTCCGTGCCGTGCGGCTTTTCAGCGGACGGCATGCCCATCGGCCTGCAGGTGCTGGGCCGGCACCTGGGCGAGGAGAGCGTACTTCGGATCGGCTACCAGGTGGAGGAAGCCATGGGAATCGCCGGCAGGCGGCCCGCATTGTAAACAAAACAGGTCCGGCGGAACGGCCGGACCGGGAGTACAGGACGCCATGAGTACAGTAATGCCCGAAGGCGAGGACATTCGCCGGGCCGTCAAGTGGATATCGGAAGCACGCACGGAAAACCCCGATGCGAGGGCTGACAAGCTGGTCGCCGAGGCCGCGTCCCGGTTCAACCTGTCGCCGCGCGAGGAGGAGTTTCTGGCGCACTACATCAAAAACGAGGCCGCCGAATAACCGTACGCCCGCAACGTGGGCTTGCCGGTCCGCCGGCGTTCCCGGACCGGTCCGAGGAGATCCCGTGACCCGGATACGCATCCTCCCCGAAATCCTGTCCAACAAGATAGCAGCCGGCGAGGTGGTGGAGCGGCCCGCCTCCGTGTTGAAGGAACTGGTGGAGAACTCGCTGGACGCCGGGGCGGGCAGGGTGGTTGTGGAAGTGGAAAAGGGCGGCAGGAACCTTGTCCGGGTATCGGACAACGGCGTCGGCATGGAGCAGGACGACGCCATCCTGGCGCTGGAACGGTACGCCACCAGCAAGCTGGCTTCGGACGAGGAGCTTTTCGCCATACGCACCCTGGGATTTCGCGGGGAGGCCCTGCCAAGCATCGCCTCGGTGTCCCGGTTCACGCTGGTGACCCGGCCCGGGACGCAGCCCCACGCCACCGAGATTGTCGTGGAAGGCGGAAAGATCAAAAGCGTCCGGGACACCGGCGCGCCCGTGGGCACCACGGTCACCGTGCATAACCTCTTCTTCAACACGCCGGCCCGCAGAAAGTTCATGAAGACGGTGGGCACGGAATTCGGGCACGTGGCCGACACCCTGTCGTCCATCGCCCTTGGCCATCCCGGCGTGCACTTCTCCCTGTCCCACGGCGGCAAAAGCGTGTTTTCCTGGCCCGCCACCGAGGATTCCCGGGCCCGTGTCCTGGCCGTGCTGGGCAGGGACATGGAAGGCAGCCTGTATCCCGTGGCCCTGGAAAACGACTTCGTGCGGGCGACGGGGTGGCTTGCGGGACCGGATTCAGCCAGGAGCAACACCCGTGGACTGTACACGTACGTGAATGGGAGATTCGTCAGGGACCGCGTACTGGCTCACGCGGCGACGTCCGGTTACGGAAACCGGCTGATGAAAGGCAGGTACCCGGTGGCCGTGCTCTTCGTGGAGGTTCCCCGCGACGAAGTGGACGTGAACGTGCACCCGGCCAAGGCCCAGGTGCGTTTCGCCAGGCAGGACGCCGTGCACGACGGCATTGCCCGCGCCGTGGACGAGGCATTGGGCGAGGCCCTGCGCAAGTCATGGGGCGCGGCCCGGGGCAACGTCGCATGGGAGCGCGACGCCGGGGCCGTCCTGGAGGCCCCCGTGGTGGCCCGGACCTACGAACCGGCCGAAAACCGGGATGAACCGGAACCGGCAGGGGACGCCGGTCCGAAACCGCCGCCCCCCGCCGAGGAGCCCGCGGCCCGGCAGGTCCCGGCGGGCCGCGCCGCAAGGGCCCCGGCCCGGGAAAGGGAGGCCTGGGGATCAGAGCCGCCACCCTGCCGCGAGCAGGAACAGACCCCGCTCTCCTGGACACCAGCACAAGCCCCCGAACTGCGTGTCATCGGCCAGATGAAAAACTCCTACATCCTGTGCGAATCCGGGGAGGGGCTTCTGTGCGTGGACCAGCACGCCGCCCACGAGCGTGTCCTCTTCGAGCAGTACAAACGCGCCCTCGCCGAAAACAAGGTCGAGGTCCAGGCCCTGCTCATACCCGAACAGTTCGAGCTGTCCCACGGGGATGCGGAAACCCTGGACGCCCTGCTGCCCGGCCTTGCCGACGGAGGGCTCGAGATCGAAAGGTTTTCGGGCAGAACCTTCGTGATCAAGGCGTGCCCCGCTTTCCTGGGAGACCGGGAGTTGTATCCCCTGGTGCTGGAAATGGTGGAACGGGTGAGCGAATCCGGGGCCCTGGCCCGGCTTGCCGAGGCCCTGGACGAATGCCTCATCCTGGTGGCCTGCCACGGCGCGGTGCGGGCCCGCCAGTCGTTGTCATCCCGGGAAATGGAAGAGTTGCTGGCTAGCCTTTCGGCCTGCGACAATCCGTCCCAGTGCCCTCATGGCCGACCCACCTGGATCAGCCTGACTCTGACTGAAATTCATCGACGTTTTCGTAGGAAATGACCTGGTTCCTGCCCATCTCCTTGGCCTTGTAGAGGGCCTTGTCCGCACACTCGATGAGTACCTTGGCGTCGGGGATGTCGTCATGGGGGAAGGTGGCCACGCCCACGCTGATGGTCACGTTCAGTTCAAGGTCCCCGGCGATGAAGGTGTGGTCCTGCACGGACTCCCGCAGCCGCTCCGCCACCATGTACGCCGCGTCGTTGGGAGTGTGGTACAGAACCAGGGCGAATTCCTCCCCCCCGTAGCGGGCGGCCAGGTCCGTCTCGCGAAGGGACTTCAGAATCAGCTGTCCCAGGGTGGTCAACACGATGTCCCCGGTCTGGTGGCCGTAGGTGTCGTTGAATTTCTTGAAGAAATCTATGTCCAGAAGCACCACGGACAACGACTCGTGGTACCGCAGGGACCGCTGGAAGTCCTTGGCCAGGGCCTCCTGGAAATAGCGGTGGTTGAACAGTCCTGTCAGGCCGTCCCGATTGGCCAGTTCCTGCAGTTGCTTGTTCTTCTGCTGGAGGTCCTCGTAGAGCTGCTTCAGCCGGAGATGCGTGTTCACCCGCGCCACCAGCTCACCCTCGTCAAAGGGTTTGGTCACGTAGTCCGAGGCCCCCAGCTCCAGGCCCCTAACCTTGTCCGCCGACTCGGCGCGTGACGTGAGCATGATAACCGGAATGTCCCTGGTAAGGGGGTCGCCCTTGATCTTCTCGCAGACCTCGTATCCGTCCATCTTGGGCATGACCACGTCGAGAAGGACAAGGTCCGGCGGGTCCTCGTCCACGGCCGCGAGACCGGACTGGCCGTCCACGGCCAGGGCCACTTCATGCCCCCGGTTGGAAAGGATGTTCCGCGCGACGTGCGCTACCAGCCGGCTGTCGTCAATGATGAGGATCTTGGCCATTATGAAAAGTGCTCCATGCTGCGTTTCTACTTGGTATGTCGTGCGGTATTGCGATAGATGACATCCGCGATGTCGCCAAGTGGAGCGACCTTTTTGGCGGCGCCCCTTTCCACGGCGGCGCGGGGCATGCCGAAGACCACGGAGCTGGGTTCGTCCTGGGCCACGGTGAAGGCCCCAGCCTCCCGCATGGCCAGCAGCCCGTCGGCCCCGTCGTCTCCCATCCCCGTTAGGACCACGCCCACCGATTCGCGGCCCACGTTTTCGGCCACGGACCTGAACAGCACGTCCACCGCCGGCCTCTGGTGGTGCACGGGCGGACTGTTCTCGTCAAGCCGCACCAACAACCTGTTGCCGTCCCGGACGACCCGCATGTGCTTGCCGCCGGGCGCGACCAGGACCGCGTTTTTCTCGATCCTGTCCCGATCCTCGGCTTCCCGTACGTCCAGGGGGAGCATGTTGTCCAGCCTGTGGGCAAAGGAGGTCGTGTACCTGGGTGGCATGTGCTGGACGATCACGATTCCGTTGGTGCCGTAGTGCATCGCGGACAGCAGCCGCTGAATGGCCTGGGTGCCTCCGGTGGAAGCGCCTATGGCCACCAGGCGGAATATCCGCCTGCTCATCTCCTCGGCGTGGCTCCTGGGTGGCGCGGTATCCGTACGGCGGACATAGCTTGGCTTGACCCGGGCCTTGCCCGCGGCCCTGACCTTGGACACGATTTCCCTGGCCAGGGTGTCCAGGGACCGCTCGGTGTCGCCCAGGGGCTTGGCCACGAAATCCACGGCCCCGGCGTCCAGCGCCTCCAGGGTCCGCATGCTGTTTTCCTGGGTGAGCGAGCTTATCATGATCACCGGAAGGGGCCGGTACGCCATCAGCCGCTTCAAAAAGGTGATCCCGTCCATCCGGGGCATTTCCACGTCCAGGGTCACCACGTCCGGCGTCTCCTCGACAATCCAACGCTTTGCCTCGAATGGATCCGAAGCCCGGCCCACCACCTCGATATCCGGCTCCGCCGACAGGATGCGGGACAGCACGGCCTGCACCACCGGGGAGTCGTCCACTATGAGTACGCGTAGCTTCTTCATGGCTTGACAGTCCGTTGAACAACTCCCCACAGTCTGTATGAAAACGACGGGATGCAAGGCGCCCGAATCCCGGGGAGGGTGGCGTACTCATGGTACGCCGCATCGAACGGAAAGCAAACGCGTCGTCGCGGATCGCTTTTTCCAACAGGCTGTCAGAAGAGTATCACGGAACCTTTCTTGTCCTGGCGCGTCTTGAAAACCCTGCGCTTGTAGTCGTTTTCCTCGTTGATGGTTTCGGGGTCCTTTTCCACGTCGAATCGCTTGAGCAGCACCTTGGCCGTGTCAGAAAAAAAGAGGAGCTTTCGCCCCTTGTTTCCCCCCACGTCCTGGCAAAGCGGGGGAATGCCTTCCAGTTCCAGGAACTTGGAGGCGAAACGGATGTTCGAACCGGTCACGTCGCCGTCCGAGGTGCGGAAGCGCAACACGTTGCCGCCGCCGAATACCTTGGCCTGGAGGTATTCCCGGCGGGCCCCGTTCTTTATCAGTTCGCCGATAAGCAGCTCCATGGCGTACATCCCGTATCGCCCCACCTCCGAGGTGAATATGTCCTCGGGGTGGACCATGCCCGGGAGCAGGAAATGGTTCATGCCGCCGATCTTGCGCTCCGCGTCATACAGGCAGGTGGCGATGCACGACCCCAGCAGGGTGAACAGGACCTCGCCTTTGGTGGAGACGAAATATTCCCCCGCCCGCAGCATCACCACGTGTCTGCGCAGCTTGCGGCTGTAAAACCTTCTCACGGTCGTGTCCTTTTCTGATAGACCGCCTGGCCCACCAGGACGAAGCGGTCGTCGACCCCCAACAGGGATTCCGAGCCACCGAGACACAGGTATCCGTCATCGGCCAGGAGCCGGTAAAACTCGGCCATGATCTTCTTCTTCAAGGGGGCCTTGAAGTAGATCATCACATTCCTGCACAGAATCACGTCCATGGGTCCGCGAAGAGGGTAGGGCGTATCCTTCAGGTTCAACCGCCGGAAAACGACTTTTTCCCGGACCCTGTCCACGATGCGGTAACGGGGCCCCTGTGGGCCGGACTCCCGGAAAAAGTATTTCGAGAAATAGTAGCCCGGCACGTCCGCCACCCCCTCCGAGGAATAGGAAGCGCGCCAGGCGCTTTTGAGGGATTCGGAATCGACATCCGTGGCCAGTATCTTCACGTCCATGGGAGACATGCCGCGGAGCGCCTCCTGAAACAGCATGGCGACGCTGTAGGGCTCCTGCCCACTGGAACATCCGGCGGACCACAGCCTTATGGCCCCGCCTTCCCGGCGCCTGGAAAACAGCGCCGGAAGAACCCTTTCCCTCAAAAGTTCGAACTGCCTGTCGCCCCGAAAAAAGCTGGTCTGGTCGATGGTGACCTGGTTGATCAGGGCCCGAAGCTCGCCCTCGCCCTCGGGCCTCGAGAGATGCCTGATGTAGCCGAGAAACGACGAATGCCCCGCCGTCTGGAGGCGACCCGCCATCTTTCGTCCCAGCACCGCCCGCTTGCGGGGATGCAGGGTGATGCCGACCCTGGTCTTTATGAGATGCCTTAAAAGGTCGAACTCCTTTTGCGTAAGCTGCCCCATCCGCCCCGAATCTTGTCGAAGAGTTGCACCCGCCGTTCATATTGCCGGCTGTCGTGCGCCGCAACCCCGCCGGGCAAAAACCGTCCCGTCCCCCCGGCCCGGCATGGGACCGGTAAAATTTTCGCCTTCGGGATCAGGTGGCGTCCACCATTTCCAGTTCCTCGGTGGAGAGGAGCTTGTCCACGTCCAGCAGGATCGTCATCTCTTCACCTTTTCGGCCCACTCCCTTCAGGTACTCCCGGGAAATCCCCGGCGGCAGGTTTCCTGTGGTCTGGAAGTCCACGGCCTGCAACTCGAGTACGTCGGAGATCTCGTCCGCGATGATGCCCATGACCCGGCCCGCGATCTCCACGACGATGATCACGTGAAAAGGTGTGTACTGCTCCAGGGGCAGATCGAACTTGTCGCGCAGGTCGAACACGGGCAAGATGACGCCCCGCAGGTTGATGATGCCCTTGACAAAGCCCTTGACGTGCGGCAGCGGGGTGATCTTCCGGTAACTGAAGACCTCCTTGATCTTGAAGATCTCTATGCCGTACTGCTGTCCGCTCAGGCTGAACACGACGTACTGGGTAGCCATCAGAACTCCTCGAAGCCCTCGTCAAACTCCTTTTCCAGGAGGTCGTCGGACATCTCCTCCAGGGACCCCTTGTGCACCAGGTCGTCCTTCAGGGCCCGGCGCGTGGCGGCCGAGGCGGAACGGCGGTCCCGCTTGGGGAAGAACTCCTCCTCTTCCTCCAGGTCGAAGTCCGGCCCGGCATCCTCGGCCTGCTGCCGCTCGAACTCCTCGGCCTTTCGGACGTCCTTGCTCCCGAGGATGAACACGTCGGTAATCTCCTGGAGTTGGCGGGCCTTGTCCTTGAGCTTCTGGGTTTCCTGGGCCAGTTCGTCCACGAACGAGGCGTTCTTTTCGTTGACCTCGCAGACCTCCTGGGTGCCCAGGTTGATCTGCTCGATGCCCCGGGACATTTCCTCGCTGCCCATGGTGACCTCGCCCAGGGCGTCGGACACGTGGCCCGAGGTCTTGATGATCTTGGTGAAGCAGTCCTGCAGTTCGTGCACCCACTGGCGGCCCGTGGTCACCTTGTCCATGATCTCACGGACCAGGGACTGGATGTCCTTGGAGGCCGTGGCGCTGCGCTTGGCCAGATTCCTGACCTCGTTGGCCACCACGGCGAAGCCCCGGCCCTGTTCTCCGGCCCTGGCCGCCTCGACCGCGGCGTTGATGGACAGCAGGTTGGTCTGGAAGGTGATCTCGTTGATGAGGTCCATCATCTCCACGACCTTGTGGCTGGCGTCCTCCATCTCGCCCATGGCCTGGGCGGTGCGCTCGACCTGATCCCCGCCTTCATGGGCCACCTTGACGGCTTCCTTGGACAGTCCGTCGGCGTGGCGCACGTTGGAGAGGTTTTCGCTGGTGTTGGAGACCAGCTCCTCCAGGGTGGCGCTGATCTCCTCCATGGCCGCCGCCTGCTGCTCGGTGCGCTGGGCCAGGCTCTGGTTCTCCCGGGATATGCGCAAAACCCCGTTGATGACCGGGATGATGGCTTTCTTGGACTGCATGATGAGGTTGACCATGCCGTCCAGGGTGTCGTTGACCCGGGTGGTGAGTATGTCCATGGTGTCGTTTTCGCCCGTGGGGACCGCGCGCATGGAGAAGTCCCCCTGGCTCACCTTGCCCAGGACCTCGGACAGCTCGACCACCTTGTCCTCGATCGCCTGCTTGGCTGCTTCCTCCCTGGCGTAGGCCTCGCGAATCTGGTTTTCCGCCTCCACCTCCGCGGTCAGGTCCCGCATGATCTGGAACCCGCCCAGAACCTCCCCCTGTGAGTCCTTGAGCAGCGCCGCGCTGGACATGGCCGGGATCTCCCGGCCGTTCTTGTGCGGTATGGCAATCCGCTGGCCCACGGAGGGGGCCCCGGTTTCAAGGGCCCGCTTCATGGGGCACTCCTTGCGATTGTCCGGGGACAGGAAGATCTCCTGGCAGGGCCTGCCCAGGACTTCCTCCTGGTTCCGACCCACCAGTTTGAGGGCGGTGCCGTTCACGTACGTGATCCTGCTGTCCGGGTCCACCATGAAAAACGGGTCCGATATGCCGAATTGCAGGCTGTTGGCGTACTCGATACGGTCCCGGATGCTGGTGATCATGGTGTTGAAGTTCCGGGTCAACCTGCCTATGGAATCCCGGGACAGGTCATGCACCTCCACGTTCACGTCGCCCTCGGCGACTTGCGCCGTCTTCTCCTGCAACTGCTGCAGCCTGCGGGTGACAAGACGGTTGAATATGAAGTTGACCAGCAATACGAGCAGCAGAAGCACCACTATGAAGATGCCGACCTGCAGCATCGCGGCGTCCCAGAGCATGGTGTACACCTTGTTCATGGGCTGGTGCATGACCATGACCCCCAGGGCGCCTTCCCGGCTGGAACCGTGGCAGTGCTGACAGGATTCCTGCCAGAGGATGGGCTGGATGGTGGCCTGGTAGCTGCTGTCCCCGCTCTTTTCCTGGAAGGTGAATTCCTCCGGAGGGATGTCCTGGGCTTCCTTGGCCGTCTTCACCGCGAGAGCCCGGGTCACGGCCGCTTCGGTATCCCCGTTCCGGAGGTACTCGTCGATGTTCTTGTCTATATACTCCTCGCTGGTGCCGAAGGTGACCTTCCGGTCCGGGCCGCATATGAATATGCGGACATTGCCCAGGCTTTTGGTCTGCTGCAGCTCCCGCTCCACGCTTTCCGTGTCCCCGCGCTCCATGGGGTAGATGAAGCCGGAATAGGTCTTCTTCAACAGGCTGTAGGAAAACTCGGTCACCTGCTCGATGGCGATTCGCTTCTGCGTTTCGATGTTGTAAACCAGGTTCACGAGCATCACCGCCACCACCACCATGGTGGTAACGATCAGTATCTTCGTCCGCAGCCTGGTGTACAGCATGAATTTCTGAATAATCCGCATGTCCCCCTCTCTTTCGCTTAGTGCGCTCCCGCGTAGATTACCGACTTGTACCTGAAGGACTTGACGTTGGGGTTCACGTGGCATTTTTCGCAGACGTCAATGGTGACGGTCTTCACTATGTGGGCCATGTCCATGGTTTCCGTGTGCAGTTGCCCCGGTCCGTGGCAGGCCTCGCAACCCACGTTCTTCAGGTGAGGGGTCTTTTCCAGGCTCTCGAAACCGGTCCGCTTCCCGTAGCCCGTGGTGTGACAGCCGTAGCACTGCTGCAGGTCCTCCTCGGTGAGACCGTCCTGCATCTTCTCTATGGCCTTGTAGGAATCGCTTTTCAAGGAGAACTGCCGGTATCTCTCGAACTGCTTCTCATGGCAGTCCTTGCACACCCGGGACCCGGCGTATCCGCCGCCGATCAGGGGTTGCTCGTCCTGGGAACCCGCGGTGTCCCCGAACAGCACCGGAAGGGCGAACACAAGGGCTGCCAGAACAGCCAGAACGGCCATTGCGGGCCTGGCTGCCCCGCGTGCCCGGCCCGGCCCGGCGCCGCGCGCCCCGGAACCTCCGCCGCCTTGTTTCAGCCACTTGATTCTGTACAGATTGCCCGTCATCATGCCCACCTCCCGTTATGCGTCCCGTGCATGGAACATTCGGGCGAAGCGCTCCGCCCCTTGATCCTCAGTCCGTTACGTCCCGCCGGAGTCGTCCTGGCGGACGGTTTCCGGTTTGTTTTCCGTCCACCGGGTTACGCGCTGATTCTGCCCGCGGCGAAGAAGATTTCCTCCAGGGAGAACAGGTCCACGACCAGGGCCACGGACCCGTCACCCATGATGGTGGCGCCGGATATGCCGGCCACTCCCTTGTAATTGGTTTCCAGGCTCTTCACGACCACCTGGTGGGGATCCCGCACCTCGTCCACCAACATGCCGAATCGCTGGCGCGCCGTGTCGATGAACACCAGGACCTTGCCCGGCTCGGTCACCGGGTCGTCGCCGACTCCGTAGACCCTGGCCAGGTCCACCACGGGTATGTATTCGTCCCGGAACATGTACACCCTCTGGTTGGCGCCGAAGGACCTGGCCTTCTCGGGGAGGAACTCCTCGGTCCCGGCCACCCCCCACAGGGGAATCAGGTAGGACCTTCCGTGGTCCAGGATGTGCAACGCCTCGGTCAGGGCGAAGGTCAGGGGAAGGGCCAGGGTGAACGTGGTGCCCTCGCCCTTTTTCGTTTCCACCACCATGGAACCGCCCAGCCGCTCGACCTCCGTCTTCACCACGTCCATGCCCACGCCCCGGCCCGATATGGAGGTGATCTCGGCGGCCGTGGAAAATCCCGGCCTGCAGATGATGTCCAGCACATTGGTCTGGTCCACCAGCTCGCCGGGCCTGACCACTCCCTTGTCAACGCCTTCCCGCATGACCCGTTCGCAGTCGATGCCCCGGCCGTCGTCGCTGATCTGAACCAGGATCATGCCGCCCTTCTGGAAGGCGCGGAACTCGATGTATCCCTCGGGGTCCTTGCCGGCGGCCTCGCGTTCCTCCGGGGTTTCGATGCCGTGGTCGATGGAGTTGCGGACAAGGTGCTTGAGAGGGTCCGTGATATGCTCGATGACCTCCTTGTCCAGCTCCGTGTCCACGCCCTGGAGGTACACCCGGATTTTCTTGCCCTGCTCGAACGCGGTGTCCCTGGCGATGCGCTGAAACCGGCGGAATGTGCCTTCAAGGGGGAACATCCGCACCTGGGCGACACGCTCCTGGAACTCGCGGTTCACCTTGGCCATCTGTTCCAGCTCCACCTCGATCTCGGTGCCCAGCGGATGCTCCGCGCCGCCGACCATGTTCTGCATGCGGGACAGGCTGATGCCGATCTCCTCGGCAAGGTTGACCAGGTGGTCGATCTTCTCCACGTCCACCCTGAGGCTGGTCTTCCTGTACGTGGTGCGGCTCTCCGTCTGCTGGCTCACCACCTGGGTCAGGGTGGCCTCGTCGATCTTGCCGGTTTCCACCAGGATTTCGCCCAGCCGCTTCTGCCGGCCCAGGGCCTCGTCCAGGTCCATTTTGGATATGGCGCCCCGTTCCACCAGGACCTCGCCCAGGGGAAGCTCGCCCACCTCTACGTCAACACCCTCCTTGTACCGCTGGGTCACGTCCGTCACGTGGATGTCATTGTCATCCTTGACGAACATGAAGATGTCCTCGATTTCCTCCATGGATGCCCTGGTGGCGGCGATGATGCGCCATCCCATGTACATCTTGTAAGGATCGAGGTCTTCATACCTGGGCAGATTGCCCAACTCCGGGACGACGTCCTCCAGTTCGGCCATCTCGGACAGGGCCAGAAGCAGCAGTATGGGATCCTGGCCGGAGAGGAACAGGTCGTCCCGGAAACGGAGCAGGATCTCGTAGTAATGAAGGTCCTCGGCCTCCGGAGCCTCCTCCTTCCCGGCCTTCGCCGGCTGCCTGGAGGGCTCTTCCGACGGAGCCTGTGCCGGCGCCTTTTCCACCGCCGCGTGCTCCGGCTCCGGTTCGGGAGCGGGTTTGGCCCGGGGCGGAGGCTCCGGCTCCTCGACACCCGGAATGGCGTCCATGCCCAGGTAGCGGTTGATCTGGGCCTTTTTGGTCTTCAGGACCCCGGGGTCCGCCTCCTGCTCGCCTGCGGCCGCGTTTTCCAGCATCCCCTTGAGGAAATCCATGTCGTCAAGGAGAAAGGAGATCAGCGGCTTGGTGATGGTCAGCGTACCGTTGCGCACCCGCTCCAGCAGGTTTTCCAGGAGGTGGGCATACTCGGAGGTTCTGGCGAACCCCACCATGGCCGCTCCGCTCTTGAGCGTGTGCACCGAGCGAAACAGCTCCTCCACGTCCGGTCCGGGCCGGGGTTCCTGCTCCAGACTCAGCAGTGCCTCCTCCGCCGCCTTGAGCAGGTCCTCGGTCTCCTGGAAAAAAATCTGTAGGGTCTCGTCCTGGTCATTCATCGGGTATACACGAGCTTCTTGATGGCCATCAGCAGCTGCTCGGGCTGGAACGGCTTCATCACCCATCCCGACGCCCCCGCCTGGCGGCCTTTTTCGATCATTCCCTTTTCCGATTCCGTGGTCAGCACCAGGATCGGCAAGAACCTGAAATCCGTGGTCTTGATCTTCTGAATGAGCGTGATACCGTCCATGCGGGGCATGTTGATGTCCGTAAGTATCAGCGAGGGCTTGTTGCCCTCCTCCCGCATTCCCTCGAGTACCTCCAGCGCCTCTTCGCCGTCCTTGGCCACCGACACGGCGTATCCCGCGTTCTTCAGGCAGAAGGACACCGAGGAACGTATGGTCGGCGAATCGTCGACAACCACGATGTGCTTTTCCATATTCCTCCCCAACACGTCGACCGGAACCCTTGCCATGGCTCGGCAGGCCGCTTGATGCCTTATTCGGGAATCAGGTACTGCCTTGTCCCGGTTACCTCGAGGATTTGCTCCACCTCCGGGGACAGGTCCCGGATTTTCCAGGCCTTGCTCTTGCCAAGGTTCTTCCTGTAGCAGATGAGAAACTGCAGCGACGCCGCGTCCAGAAATGACATCTGCGCCAGGGACAGGGACACCGTCTTGCTCCTGGCGAACGAATTGTCCACGAAGTCCTTGAAGTACTCGAGGTCGTGGATGGTCAGCTCACCCTTGAGCAGAAAGGTGCCGTCCACGTCCTGGCTCACGGAGAAATTACCCGTTCCCATGTCCCGCTCCCGCCGGAATCCGCGAAAACCGCCCGTCGCACACCGTCCAGAACCCGTCGGTCCACACCAGCCTGCTGGCCGCTCCCGGAGAGCCCGGCCGAGCCAGGTCCGCGTTCCCGTATTTCGGGTCGTTTGGCAGAAGCACCCCGCCTTTGCCCTGGAGGGCAAACGGCTCGGGCATCGTCGTGTGGACGACGCGTCCGGCGGCCCGGTCCAGAAGCGAAGCCAGGCTCCGCTCACCGGCCAGTTCGTGCAAAAGCATCACCGTGGGCGGCAGCATGGGCATGTCGCCCCGGGCGTGGAGTTCCAGGGCCCGGAAAGGCGCCAGCCACACCCCCCGATCCATCTCCACCCCGTCCGGTTCCGGCACCTGCCCCTCGGGCGGCGGCGCCAGAAAAAACCTTGTGTCATACCTGCGCCGCTCGGTCCCGGGAGTGATCCACCGCGCCCACGGCAGCAGGCGGTCGCCTCGCAGCACCAGACCGTGGCGGGCGCAAAATTCCGCCATCGGGGTATTCATTGCCCGGGAGCGCTCCCGATGCGCCGCGGCCTGTCCGCCGGACAGGCCCTCCATTCCGCGGCTTCCGTTTTCCGCGTAAAGCAGCCCGGCCTCCTCGAAGGCCTCGCGTATGGCCGCGACCACCGCGCCCCGACCCCGGGCCCCCGAGAAAGCCTGCAAGGCGGTTTCAAAAAGCCTGATGCGGGGCACCAGGTCCTCGGAAAGGTCCGCGTCCTCCACCAGTCCGCCGGGAAACACGTAAAAGCCGCCCAGGAATCCGCCCGCGGCGCGCCTCATCAGGTAGACCTCCAGGTTTCCATCCCGGTCCCTGGCCACGATCACGCTGGCCGCGTCCCTGGCCGGTGTTTCGCCGGCTCCCTCAATCATTCTGGCAGTACTCCGAATACGCGGTTTTGAACAACTGATCCGGTTCAACGCGACCAGCGTTTCCGCGTGATGTCCTGTTTGGAGGTTTCCACGTAGCGCAGCGCCCGTTTTATCAGGTCCCTGGACCTGCCGTCCTTGTGCCGCGAGATGAACTCCTGCTCCTGGGCGCCCAGGTCGTCAAGGAACACCAGGTCACTGGTTTCACCGACCCTTCCCAGTCCCCGGACGGCCACCTGGAGAATCTGGACCAGCGTTGAAAAATACTCCTCGCTGTTGGCCATCCGGTATATCTCGGCGCCGGGATTGCCATACTCCTTGGCCGCGCTGCGCACCACGGCCCGCGCCGTGGGGCCTCCGATGAGGGAAAGCAGGATGTACACCTCCCGCTCCAGGGTCAGCAGGTACCGGACCGGCATTTTGGAATCGCCGCTCAATGCGCGACGGGACTCCCCATGCACGGAACGAATCTTCCGGAAAAAGTTCTCCTGCTCCTCGGCGATCAGGCCCGCGCAGAAATCCACGGCGTCCGGATTCAGACCCTCCCTGACCAGGAGCACCTCCTCCGGGGTTATCTCGATGTCGTTGTGCAGCTCCTTGTTGTACTTGCGCAACAACAGATTGGACAGCATGAGGGCATTGCGGTCTGAATAGGACACCGTCTCCGGGTCGCCGCAGAAATCATCGAAAAGCACGGTGAGCGCCGTCTTGGGCAACTGCATCTGGTCGATCAGCAGTTGCAGCGCGTTCAGGAAGGCGATCCGGTCGTGCCGGTCCATGATCTCCTTGAGATAATACCACAGAAACTCGAAAACCTTCTTCTCGTGGCGGGAAAACGCGGGGATGTTTCGCTCGAAGTCGCGCCGGAGAAACCTGCCGCTGTCGTCGAAACAGGAACCGAAAAGCCGGACCAGTTCCTGGGCGTTTTTCACGGTTATGGAAAAATCCCGGGCTATGGTCTGATAATCCGCCGGTTCAAAATTCTGGTCCTCCCGGACCATGGCCTTCATCTTCCGCTTGGTCACGGCCCTCTGGCGGAAAAAGGAAACCAGGTCGTAGAGCCGGCCGTCCAGTGGCGCCGAGAACTCGAGCCCGGTTTTCGGGTACGCGACCAGGGACTCCTCGGTCAGGTCCACATCCTCGTACACGCTGTCCCGAATGCGGTCGAGGTTGGTCTCCACGTTGCCCAGAATCTCCATGATGGTGGATTCGGCCACCACGTTCAGGTGGGCGAATTCATCGTCCGGGGGCTCGTCCGCCGGTGTGGACACCTTGCGCAGGAATTCGGTGCACAGGCCGAGGCGCTCCACGAGCTGCCCCGCCTCGATCCGGCCGTAATCCGAGGCGTACATGCCGTCCAGCAGCCGGGCCACCGTTTTGGGCGACCCCTGAAACGCCTGGGACGCGGCCCTGACCAGCTTCACCTTCTGGCGGCTGGCGCGTTCGGTCTGGTGGGCATTGATCAGCCAGCGGGGGTTGTTCACCTCCACCCGGGGCTGCTTGAGCTTTTCCCGGAGGTTGCGAAAGGCGAACACCGCGTCATAGGCCCCAACGAACTGCTCCAGCGGGTCTCCGACCCCCGCCTTCTGCATGACCCCGCTGATCTTGCGCATAAGCGCCCTGGCCGTGTCCGCCTTCAGGGAGTTCAGGGCGCAGAGGATGGAAAAACAGGCGTCGAACTCGCCCCGCTCATCCCGGATCAGGGCCAGCCGGGCCGGGGAGGCGTCCTGGTCGCCGGACCTCCTGGCGGACCGGGCTGCCATGGCCGCGAAATAGTCCAGGGCAACGCGCACGCTTTTGGCCAGGTCTCCGGTCTGTTCCGGGTCGCTGTTTTCAAGCGAGATGTACAGGGTGCTTATGTTGTTGCGACTGAAAACGGAAAAGGCCTTTCCGAGGTCCTCGTACATGTCCACGGCCAGGGCGCCCTTGCGGGTCATGACCGCCTTTGCCGTGTACAGGTCCACGCCGATGTTGCCGAAAAACGCCGCGTACTCCCTGTCCGCGATGTCGCCGGGCAAGCCCTCGGGACGGCGGCCCCTGTACCTCAAGAGGATCCTGCCGTCGTGGCTGGGCTTCTTGACCAGCCGTGCACAGGTTTCCAGAAGGGCGGCGGTTTCCTGCTCCACGGTGTCCGTGGCCCCGGACTGGATGGCGGCAATCGCGTTGGCGAAGTGGGACAGGGCCTGTCCCAGAAGGATGCGCCATTTGTCCAGGCGCTTCTCCTCCTGGTGAAGCGCTTCGGACAACCCCGGTGTGCCGCCCGCGGCCGGTCCGGAAAGGGTCTCGATGCCCCCCAGGTCCCGCACGAGCTGTTGCGCGTCCTTGCTCATGTATTCGTCATGCCTGTGGTTTTCGGTAAGAAGTCATGGACAGCCGGGGCGACCCGGAAAACCCGCTTCGGACGGCGCCGAAGCGCTCCCTGTTTGCCGCCTGAATCCGTGACGAAAATATTGCAAAAACTCTCAAGACCCCTGTAAATCGGACTTTTTGCGTCTTCTTGAACAAATCTTCGTTTCACCCGGTGGGTGAAAGGATTTTTCGCCCTTGCGGGGCGGCCTCATGCGGCGCGTCTGCCGCGTCAGAGCCCGGCCGGCGTACTTTGGTACAGCCGGCAGGCCTCTTCCTTGCACCCGCACCACCTGAGACCGCTCACGGATTCAGGCGCCGGTCACTCCATCGGCCCGTCAGGACGCGCAGGGACCGGTGAAGCACGGCCCGCCCTGTCCGGCCCCTCGCAAACGGGACATCCGGAGCAGTTGCCTGCGGCGCTTTTTGAACGGTCTGCCAACCGACCGAAATGGCTGTCTTAACGTAAAATACCACGAATTGTCTGAAATACAAAGACAAAATTGTCCGCCACGGAACACGATCGCCCCGAAAAACGCACGACGGCCCCGCGGGACACGAACGCCCCCCCGGGGCCGCGAAAACCGCTTTTCACGCGGGTTTTCCCGTCCTTGCGACATGACCCGCCCGCCGACCGGCTTCCCGCCGCCATTCTATTCGTATGCCGCCTGCAGCACCTTCAGGGCGTCCGTGTAATCCATCTCCTCGGGATTGAAGGTAAGGGCGCCGTCGTTGATGACGGCCTCCGCAATGTCCTCCAGCTTGCCCTTGGGCACCCCCGCCTCCCTCAGGTTCGTGGGAAGCCCGCACAGCGTGTTCATCTCCCGGACAAGATCCCGCGCCGCCTGGACCGCGCGCACGGGCCTCCGGTCCTCGGGCGTGGAGGAGAACACGTCGAACCCGGCCAGCGGCAAGAGCAGCTGGCCATACAGGGGACCGACCCTGGCCATGTTGTACTCCATGCCGAAGGGCAGGAAGATGGCGTTGGCCACTCCGTGGGGCACGTGGCAGATACCGCCCACCGCGTGGGCCAGGGCATGCACACAGCCCACCATGGAATTGGAAAAGGCGATACCGGCCAGAAGCGAGCCAAGCGCCATGCCGAACCGGGCCTTCTCATTCTTTCCCCTTTTGACCGCCGTGACCAGGTTGTCGCGCATCAGCTCGATGGCGCTCCACGCATACGCGTCGCTCATCGGGTTCTTCTGCAGGCAGGTGAAGGCCTCCACCGCATGGGTCAGCGCGTCCATGCCCGTGGCCGCCGTGATGCGGGGCGGCATGGTCAGGGTCATGCGCGGATCGATTACCGCGACATCCGGAAACAGGTGGTAGGAGGTGAAGGGCATCTTGGTCTGTCGCTCGGGATTCGCGATGACCGCCACGTAAGTGACCTCCGACCCCGTACCGGCGGTGGTGGGAATGGCCACCATGGGCTTGAGGGGCTTTTTCAGCACTTCCGCGCCCATCAGGGTGAGCAGGTCGTCCACCTCCTCGGTCACCAGGATGTTCACCGCCTTGGCCGTGTCCATCACCGAACCGCCTCCCACCGCCACGATGGAATCGCATCCGTTCTGGCGATAAATCTGGGCCACCGCGTTCACCACCTGGTTGGAGGAGTCCGGGGGGGTGTCCTCGTACACGGAGCCGATCCGTGCCTCGGCGTCCGCGAAGCTGTCCACGACCATCTGCAGGAGGCCGGCCCCCACCACGCCCTGGTCCGTGATGATGAGCGGCTTTTTCGCCCCCAGATGTTCAAGCTCGTAGGTCAGGTTGTCCACGGCCTTGTTGCCGGCGACGATTTTCACCGGGCAGTAGAACTCGTAGTAGGGAAGCATGCTGTACTCTCCTCGAAATGATATGGTGTCGCCTTGCCGCGTGCCGGCCGGCATGCGCAAGAAACCGTGCATGGCGCGGGCCGGATTCAGGACGCCACGTTGGACAACCCCACGGGCACGCCGACCGCCAGGACGACCACCCGGATGGCGGTTTTCCTGATGTTCATCCGGGGCACCCGCTTCATGACCCGTTTGGCCATGACCCTGGGGAACAGGTAGGCCTGGACCTGGTTGAGGCAGCGGATCAGGGGCATGGCCTGGCTGGTGTCGCCCTTCAACGCCATGCGATGCTCCGCGTACCCCTGGGGCGTACCCATTTGCCCGGACATCACCAGAAAGGCGGATTCCACGTTCTTGAAGAATATCGTGAGGTCCGCCGGAACCGGCTCCTGGCCACCATACCGGACACGGCCTCCGACCTTTTCCAGAACCATGGACGGACCGTGGGGCAACACCTGGAACAGGATGGTGGTGGGCTCCTTCCAGTCGCGAATCTCGTCCTTGACGTCCGCGTCCAGGTATGCCGCGGCTTCGAACGCCCGCCCCAGGGCAAAGAAGGAAGTCCTTATGACGGCCTTTTTCAGCATTTTTCTTCTGGGTTTCCACTTCTTGACGGACGACATGGAAGGTCCTCCCGGGTTTCGACGATTCGCGGGCAAAATGCCGCGCCGGAATTCAGGCAAGGGTTTTTACGAGTGTCAATTAACCACTTACCCCGAATACGCACCGGCGTCAAGGCGCGCCGGACCGGGAATCGCTGTCCCCTGCGGTTTTCGCGGCCATTTCAGCCTGTTTTCCGCCCCAGATTTCTCCGGGTGGTCAAAAGTGTGTTTGACCCGCCACACGCCTTGTGGTACACATCCTAAGATTCCAGAAAATCGCGACATCCATATCTATCACCATAAGCAGGAGCTATTACCATGGCCAAGGAAACCGGCCCGGATGCGGGCAAGGGGTTTTGGGGCAGAATTCTGTTCGTGAACCTGTCCACCGGCAAACTGGACTACGAGGACGTGCCCGACGACCTGTACAGACAGTACCTTTCCGGAGTGGGCCTGGGGGCCAGGGTCCTCTGGGAACGGCTGAAACCCGGCGTCGACCCGCTCGGCCCGGAGAACATACTGGGCTTCACCACCGGCCTTCTCACCGACACCCCCACCCTGTTCACCGGCCGGTTCACCGTGGTGGGCAAGTCCCCGCTCTCCGGCGGCTGGGGCGACTCCAACTGCGGCGGCTACTTCGCGCCCGCCCTGAAAAAATGCGGCGTGGACGCCGTATTCTTCACCGGAAGGTCCGACGAGCCGGTGTATCTCTACCTGGACGGCGAGAACGACCGGCTGGAAGGCGCCGGAGACCTCTGGGGCTCGGACATTGTCGAGACCGAGGCAAAGCTCAAGGCCCTGCACGGCAAGAGGGCCCAGGTGGCGGTAATCGGCGAGGCCGGCGAGAAGCTGTCCCGGATGGCCGGCATCTGCAACGACGGCGGCCGTATAGCGGCGCGCAGCGGTCTGGGCGGGGTCATGGGTTCCAAGAACCTCAAGGCAGTGGTGGCTGCGGGCAAAAAGAAGGTCGGAGTGGTGGACAAGGACGGCATGCGCGAGCTGACCAGGCAGTACAAAAAGCGCATCGACGGAATGCGGTTCATGGAAAAGCCCCTGGGTGACATGCTTCTGGGCATGACCGGGCTCATCACCCGCATGTTCCCGGTGTATCCGCGCCAGCCAGCGGACCTGTGGCGCGCCATGCTGCGCAAGTTCGGCACTCCGGCACTCACCGCCATGAGCGCGGAGATGGGCGACAGTCCGGTGAAGAACTGGGGCGGCGTGGGCAAGGACGATTTTCCTTTGAAGCGCTCCCAGCGCATCGGCGCGGAGGCCGTGTGCGGGTACGAGACGAAAAAGTATGGATGCCACGCCTGCCCGGTGCGCTGCGGCGGCATCGTTAGCATCAAGGAGGGCCCGTATCCGATCGAGGAAACCCACAAACCCGAGTACGAAAGCATTTGCGCGTTCGGCACCATGATCCTGAACGACGATCTGTACTCCATATTCAAGGTCAACGACATGTGCAACCGCGCGGGCATCGACACGATTTCCTGCGGGGCCACGGTGGCCTTTGCGGTGGAATGCTTCGAGAACGGGATCCTCACCCCCGAGGACACGGACGGCCTCATGCTGCGCTGGGGCAACTCCGAGGCCATCGTCGCCCTGACGGAAAAGATCATCAGGCGCGAGGGCATCGGCGACCTCCTGGCCGACGGGGTGAAGGTTGCCTCGGAAAAGCTCGGAGAGCGGTGCCGACCGTACGCGGTGCACGTGGGCGGTGTGGAGCCTCCCATGCATGATCCCAAGTTCGACCCGGGCTACGGCATGATCTACCAGGTGGAGGCCGCCCCGGGCAGGCACACGGTTGCCTCCTGCACCTACATTGACCTTCAGTTCCTGGAAAGGAAGTTCTCCCGCGCGGAAAAGCCCAAGCCCTTTTTCACGGACAAGCACAAGTATCGTTATGACGACAAGGGCAACGCCATCGCGGTGGACACCTTCTACAAGATGATCATCGACTCCTTTGGCCTGTGCCTGTTCGGCACCCAGGTGGGAGGCGACATGCCCGTCTGCGAGTGGGCCAACCTGGCCACGGGCTGGTATCTCACTCCGGACGAATACCTGGAGGCCGGAGAGCGCATCGAGCACCTGCGCCACTGCTTCAACCTGCGCGAGGGCATAGACGCCAGAAGGGACGTGGAGATGCACCCCCGCATGACGGGCAGGCCGCCCCAGAAGTCCGGCCCGCTCAAGGGCGTGACGCTTGACACGGACACCATGGTCCGTACCTTTTACGAGGCCCTGCACTGGGACACGGAAACGGGCCTGCCGTCCCGCGCCCACATGGAGAAGCTGGGCATGGCCGACGTGCTGGACGATCTTGAGAAGCCGCCGAAAAAACCGGCCAGGACCCCGGCAGGGAAGGCAGCCGCGCCCGGGAAGAAGGCTCCGGCCAAAAAGGCCCCGGTAAAGAAGGAGGCCAGGGAGGCGGGGAAGACCACGGCGAAGAAGCCGGCGGCGAAGAAGGCCGCCGCGAAAAAGCCGGCGGGGGAAAAGGGCGCAACGGCGGAGGACACGAAGAAGGCGGCGACGAAGACGTCCACGGCAAAAACGTCCAAGGCGAAAAAGTCGTCCCCTTCAGGCAAGTCGGATACGGCGAAGAAGTCGTCCACGGCGAAGAAGAAAACCACGGACAAGTCCACGGCGAAAAAATCCGGCGCTGCCGCGAAGAAGGCCGGCGCGGACAAGGGTGAGGGTGACACAAAGGAATAACAGCGGCGGAGCCCCGCGCGGCGGGCGGAGCCCCCGCCGCGGACAAGGAGTGCTCCAATGATTGAGTTGTTGTTGCTGGTCATATTCATCGTGGTCTGGTACCTGCTCCAGGCCGTGATCCTGCCCCGGCTGGGGGTATCCACCTGAATGCGGCCTGCCTGCCGGGAGGCGGGCACGGACGACAAGCCACAGCCGTTCGACATGGCTCCGGCAAAGGAGGAGCCTGAAAAACCGGAGCAGTAGCGGGAACGGATCGATTGAAGGAAGACCCGCGGCGGCGTTTGCCCCGCGGGTTTTTTCGTGGAGGATGGATACGGCGGGGATCGCGATTTTCAACGGGCTGTCAGGAGCCGCGGCGAACGTCATTCAACCGGCCGAGGCGAAAGCTCCTCAAACTCCACGTCCACGCGGGCTTCGGGAAATACCGTGGAGAGCACTTCCACGACCAGTTCCCGGGCATTTCCGGCGGCCTGTTCGCGGATGCCGTTTCTTTCGGCCGTGGCGCGGATCCGGCCCTTGGCCAGGGCCAGCAGGTAGTTGTGGTCCTCCCTTGGCAGATCCCCCTTCATGGAGAAGAAGTCGTAGCTGGTGTCCACGTACAGGATACGGGGCCGGGGCAGGGTCACGGTGATGGCGGGCCCGGTTTCCGTGTGCACCACCCGGGCCGCCGCCCCCTGATCCATGTCGATTCCCGCGCCCACCCGTCCTCTGGCTATGAGGATGACTTCCTTGTCGAAAACGAGGTTGTCCTCGGACAGGGTGACCACTTCGGAGAGCAGGTACTCCACGGTGGCCAGCCGGGTCACCCGGCTCACGGTGCGCACCACCGAGGCCGAGGATATGGTCTGCTTTTCCGGGGCCGGCCCTGAAGGGGCCAGGCCGAGGCCCCGGAGCACGTCCCCCACGCCGGGCACGGCCACCATGCTCACCAGCAGCGCGGCGCCACCGGCCAGCACGGCCAGGGTCACGACGATGGACAGCGCGATTTTCGTTCCCCGTTTCAATGCCCTGTCCGCTTCTTTCCCCGGTGCGGGGCCGGGTTTCTCAGAACCCTGAATCCGTGAGCGGTCTAAGGTGATGCGGAAAGCCCGATTTATGGGGCTTTTGAAAGTTTTTTCAATATTTTCGTCACGGATTCAGGAGAACGGCAGATACACGGTATGCACCTGTTCCGAATCCACCTCCCTGACCTGGAGGCGCAGACGGTTGGCGCCCGGAGCCTCGCCCGGGAAGAAGATGATCCCGTAGCTTATGTTTTGTGGCGGGATGTCCTTGTTGTCCAGGGTTTTGGCGTCTAAGTCCCGCTCGATTTCGTACCCTGCCTCGTTTCCGCCCACTTCCTTGCCCCCGCCGATCACGGCGCCCGCGGCGCCGCCCACGGCGGCGCCCTTGCCCACGGCCTCGCCGAAGTCGCCGGTGACCACGCCGACGGCCGCGCCGACCAGCGCGCCGGCGGTGGCGCCCAGAAAGCCGCCGTACGCGCCTTCCTTGAACATCTTTTCCGTCTTTGCGTACCTGCTGGCCCTGTCATAGGCCATCCGGCTGGACAGTACCGGCCACAGGTTGCCCTCGGCGTCCTCCAGAAAGGTCTGGTCCGGCACGATACGCAGGGTGCTTTCGCCCTGGTTGTCGAACACCACGCGAACCGGCAGGATGCCGGCGCCGCGAATGTCATAGCCGAACACGTCCCTGGCCTGCCCCGGTTCCTGGTAGGCGACGGCCGCCACGTCGGCCCCGGCCACGGTCACCTTGTTGGGACTTGCCGACGGCGGCTTGATGGGCACGGGCTTGGGTTTGTGGGTGCCGCCGCAACCAGCCAGCAGGAACGCCGAAAAACACACGGCAAGGACGATGCAGGGAATCCGTTTCATGTTACCTCCATGTGGCGCGCGGGTGCCCGCGGCCATGTGCAATGGGCCCGGGGCCATCACCAAAACATTGGAGAAGCCGCTTCAGCCCGCCGCCCGCCAGGCTGGCTGGACGACCAGCCGGGCGCGGACGGAACCAGCGAGGGCCCCCTCGAAATCGGAATAACCCTCACTTTCCGGAAGGCCCCGCCGGGGCCAGGGCCTCATACATGTCCATTATCAGCTGCCCGCTCACCCGGCGTACGGCGCGGCTCATGGCCCCGGCCACGGCCCGGGGCCTCTTTTCGTCCGCCGGTTCTTCCACCATGTATTCCCGGGTCAGCAAAACCCTTTTCGCGAGGTCCGCCTCGCCCCTGTCCACGAGGGTCACGGACAGGCCGAACACCGCCTTCCACCCCCCGGCCTGGTCCAACTCGTAAAATTCCGTGACGATGCCTTCCAGAAGATGGGTGGAAGAAACGCCTCCGTCAAGAGTGGTCACCGCCTTGAACAGCCCGGCATGCCGCATGTCCCTGGCCAGATGCCAGGTGACGAGGTCTCCCGGGCGGGCCCGCCATTTGTGGTAGTGGTAGACGTTGCGGGTATACGGTTCGTCCCGATAGATCATGCTCCGGGTGTCGTATGCCGGAGCCGTACCCATGCCGGCCACCCTGACGGCGACCGGCAGGAGGGGGCCGCCGCCCACTTCCGGCGAATCGTACTCCAGGGTATAGAAGGTGACCTGCCTCGGCGGCGTCCTGGTGAGACTTTCGCAGCCCGCCGCCGTAAACCCCAGCGCCAGCAGCAACGCCGTCAGCAGCAGCGCCGGCCGTGTCATCCATGCATGATTCATGTGCTCCATCCTCCCGTCCGCCGGGTCACTCCGGCGGCCTGTCCGCGAGCCGGGGCTCGGGCGGCTTGCCCATGATGAGCTGGCCGGGATCGTCCAGGACGTTTTCGAACAGCTGGTTCAGATTGTCGGAAGCCTTTTCCAGGTTCCGCGAGGTCACCAGCAGGTGGCTGTACAACTCGGCCAGCCTGGCGTCGGCATTGGAAACGAGGACCCCGCTTTGTTCAGCCACATGGCCCGCTTCGTCCATGGCCTTGTTCAGGTGCGCCATGGAATCGTCCAGGGAAGCAATGGCCTGCTCGAGCCCATCCCGGTTCCCGGAGACGATCTCCTGGACACCCCTCATCGTGTCGTCCATCCTCACCATGGCATCCCGCCCCTCGCTTACGGCCTGGTTCACCTCCGGCATGACCCTTTCCAGGTCGGCCAGTATCCGGTTCACCGAGTCGAAGGTTTTGGTGACTCGTTGCGAAATGCCCCTGGTATCGGTATCGGACACCATTTTCCGGATGGAGTCCACGGTATCCTGGATGCCCCCCATCATTCCCTCCCAGTTGACCGAGCGCAGTCTTTCCAGGATGTTATATACTTCGTCGATGATCTGGCGGAGGTCCGACGGCTCGGTGGGAATCACCGGGTGGTGCGGTTCAAAGGAGAGGTTCAGCTTTTTGGCGGGTGAGCCCAGGGAGCGCTGGTCGAGTTCGATGAACATGACGCCGGTGATGCCCACCGCCTTCATCTTGCCGGTGAGGCTCCCGATGTCCTCGAGTTCCTTTTCGATCTTGACGATCACCTCCACCAGTTCGCCGTCCGGCGCGACGCGGATTTGTTCCACCCGCCCCACGGGGACCCCCCTGTACTTGACCATGGAATCCTGGCCCAGCCCCTGTACGGACTCGTCGAAGTACAGCGCGTACTGGAGGCCTTTCTCGAAGTAGCCGGTCATTCCCACCCAGATGATTACGGCGACGCCGATGACGGCTCCCACGATGAGAAAGAGTCCTACCGTGAACTTTGTCCGCGTTGTTGCCATGTGTTATTCGCCCCCCGATGTCCTTTCCCCCGCCGGTGCATCCCCGCCTGTTTCCCCTTGTGTCCGCTCAGGATTGAAAAAGCGCCGCACAAGAGAGTCCCCGCTTTTTTTCGCAAGCTCACGCGGGTCGCCGACGGCGGCCACGCCCCGGCGCTCCTTGTCCAGGACCACGCAGCGGTCGGAAATGGCCATGATGCTGCGCAGTTCATGGGTAACCACCACCATGGTGGTTTTGAATATCCGGTTGAGCCGCAGAATCAGGTTGTCCAGGTCCGCGGCGGTGATCGGGTCCAGACCCGCCGAGGGCTCGTCGAAAAACAATATCTTGGGATTGAGCGCCATGGCCCGGGCCAGGGCCGCCCGTTTCTGCATTCCACCGGAGAGCTCGGACGGCAGGTGATCCGCGTACCCGGAAAGGTGCACCATGCCCAGCTTTATCCGCACCAGCGAGTCCGCGGACTCCCTGTCCAGGTCCGTGTACTCCCGTATGGGCAACAGGATGTTCTGTCCCACCGTCATGGATCCCAGCAGGGCCCCGCCCTGATAAAGAATGCCGAAGGTGCGCACCAGGTCCTTGTATTCGTTCTCATCCAGCCGCGACACGTCCCGGCCGTCCACCTCCACGGTTCCGGCATGGGGGCGGTACAGGCCGATCATGTGCTTCATGAGCGTGCTCTTGCCGCAACCGCTGCCGCCCACTATGGTCAGGACCTCTCCCCGGCCCACGTCCAGGGTCACATCCTTGAGCACCGTGGTGTCGCCATAACGCGCTTCCAGGTCACGGACACGTATGAGCGGTTTCCCTCCGTCCATCCGGCTACCCCCAGTACAGCTGCAGCATGGCGAACATGGAATCCACCAGGATCACCAGAAATATGCCGCTCACCACCGCCGACGTGGTCTTTTCCCCCACCTCGGTGGCCCCCCCCGACACCTGGAACCCCCTCAGGCAACTCACCCATGCCACCAGCACGGCGAACACGCACGTCTTGGTGAAGCTCCAGACCAGCACGGACATGTCCAGCACCTCGATGGTCTGCTTGATGTAGATGTCATAGGTGAGGTCCAGTATGAACACACCCACCACGAGGCCACCGAAGATGCCGAACAGGCAGGCGAACATGGTGAGAAGCGGCACCACGATCAGCGAGGCGATGGTCTTGGGCACCACCAGGAAGAGCACGGGATCGAATCCCATGGTGCGCAGGGCGTCCACCTCCTCCCGGATGACCATGGTGCCGATCTCCGAGGCGAACGCGGAACCCGAGCGTCCAGCCACCAGGATGCAGGTCATGATGGGCCCCAGCTCGCGCACCATGGCCAGACTGACCAGGGAGGCCACGAATATCTGGGCGCCGAAGGGCTGCAACTGCACCGAAGACATGAAGGCTATGATGAAGCCCATGAGAAAACTGATGAGAGCGACGATGGGCACGGCGTCCACGCCCACCCGCCGCATGCAGTAGACGGTGTCGTCGAGGCGGAGGTTTCCGGGGTTGGCCACGACCTTGAGCAGGCTCAGCACCAGGGAGCCCGTGAACACCGCCATTTCCCCCAGTTGGGAAACCTGGTTTATGGCGGCTTCGCCCAGGCTCACAACCACGTTGGGGCGATGCTGCTTCTTGATGGGCCCGGCCTCGCACATTTCCCGGAACCGCAACAGTTCCAGGATCTCGCTGACGGCGCCGCTCGCGTTGATGGCCTGGCACTCGCCGCCCTTGGCCAGCATCCTTCTGTGCAGGCCCAGAAGCAACAGGGTGCCATGGTCGTCCAGGTGTTCCACGTCCGAAAGGTCGATCCCGAGGGCGTCCGGGTCCCTGTCATCCAGGATGCCCTCGGCGCGCCGCTTCAAGTCCCGGTACCGGGATTCCACCAGGCGGCCGGAAAAGGCCATCACCAGCCCGCCGTCGTCCGCTTCCCTTGCGTGAACCTCTGCTTTTTGCGCGGCTTCCCGTTGCATGCGTGGTTCCCGAATTCATGTGGAGCCGCATCAGTTCGCCAGGTTCTGCAGCTCCTCCCGGATTATGCGCAAACGCTCCATGTCCAGTTCGCCCAGTTTGTCCGAGGACGCGGCCTGTTCCACCCGGCGTTTCAGTTCCCGGATGTCCCGTTCCAGGTCCACCACCTCGTTCCGGACCATGGTGGACCAGTCCGGCTCCTCCTCCACGGGCTTTTCCACCTCGATCTCCCGCGGCTTGAGCAGCAGCGCCTCCTTGTACCGCGGCACATAGGTGGTGAGTCCCCACCGCTCCTCGATCTTTTCGGCCAGGGCCAGGGACGCCGTGGATTCCCCGTGCACCGCGAACACCCTGGGCTTGCTCTCCGCGAAATGCCCCACCCAGGTTAAAAGGTCGTTCTGGTCCGCGTGGGCGGAAAAGCCACCGATGGTGAATACCTTTGCGCCCACCGCCACCATCTCTCCGAATATTCGCACCGCTTTGGCTCCGTCCACGATCTGCCGGCCCGTGGTCCCGTAAGCCTGGAATCCCACGATCACGAGGCTCGCCCCCTCGCGCCACAGGTTGTGCTTCAGGTGGTGCTTGATACGGCCGGCCGTGCACATGCCGTTACCGGCGAGCACGATGGCCGGGCCCTTGCGCTCGTTGATGGCTATGGACTCCGCCGTGGTGGGGGTGAAGTGCAGGTTGGGCATGTCCAGGGGGTCGTGCCCCTGCACGATGATCTCCTGCGCCTCCTCGTCGAAGTACTTCTTGTTTTTCCGGAATATCTCCGTGGCCTTGATGGCCAGGGGGCTGTCAAGGTAGACGGGCATGTCGGGGAGCAGGCCGTCGCGATGGAACTGACTCAACATGTACAGTATTTCCTGGGTCCTTTCAACGGCAAAGGCCGGGATGAGAACCTTTTCCCCACGCTGGTAGGAGTAATTTATCGCTTCCAGCAGCTCCCGGGTGCTCTCCTCGAAACCCTTGTGCAGCCGGTTTCCGTACGTGGACTCGACGAACAGGTAGTCCGCGTCGAAAATCTCGTGGGGATCGCGCACGATCAACTGCTCTTTTCTGCCCAGGTCTCCGGAAAACACGATCTTGATCTCGTCACCGCCGTCGGTCACCCACAGTTCCAGGATGCAGGAACCCAGGATGTGCCCTGCATTACGAAGCCTGGCCCGGACCCCGGGGCCCACCTCCATGATGTTGTCCCGGTCCACCGGGGAAAAGAACTGCAGACTGCGCTCCGCGTCCGGCGTGGTGTACAGTGGCGGGATCTCCTTTGCGCCCTTGCGCTTGTTCTTGCGGGTGCGCCATTCCGCGTCCATCTCCTGGATGTGGGCGGAGTCCAGCAGCAGTATGCGGCACAGCTCCGCCGTGGGGCGGGAGGTGATGATCCTGCCTGAAAAACCGTCCCTGACCAGTTTGGGGATGCGACCGCTGTGGTCGATGTGGGCATGGGTCAGGAACATGTACCCGATGGCGGACGGGTCGAACGCCCAGGGTTCCCAGTTGCGCCGCTCCATGTCCTTGCCGCCCTGGAACAGGCCGCAGTCCACCAGAAGGCGAACACCGGAAGTGGTTTCCACAAGATAATTGGAGCCCGTTACTCCGCCGGCGGCTCCCAGGCACGTCACTCGAATCATGGAATACCTCGCTGGTTTCAAGGGGGTGCGCGAAATGCCGCGGCCGATACCGGCGACGCGTTTGCCGAAGCCGCGGCAGCCACGGGAATTTTTGGCACAGGCGGTTTGCAAAGTCCAGGGAAAGCGCTATTCTGGAGTAGAGAGAGGTTGTTCCGGGAAGGGCCCGAAAGCAACGATAGGCTTTGACACGAGGTTCCGTGTGGGGTAGAGGATTCGGCACAGCCCCCGTCCGCGTGACCATCTCCCGAATCCGTGCGCGGCCTCATGCGGCGCGTTCGTGGCCGATCCGGAGGGCTGATAATCCTCTCATCCACCAGGTGAAACGGAATTTTTTGGGGAACATGCAAAAAGCCCGATTCATGGGGGCCTGCAGGATTGCTTCCATATTTTCGTCACGGACCGAGCCACCAACCAGGTACGAACCATGAAGGACTATTACAAGATCCTCGGTGTGGACAAAAAGGCCGCCGAGGAAGAGATAAAGGTATCCTACCGGAAAATGGCGTTTGCGTGCCACCCGGACCGCAACCCCGGGGACCCGACCGCCGAGGACCGGTTCAAGGAGGTGTCCGAGGCCTATGGCGTGCTGGGCGATCCCTCCCGCAGGAAGGCCTATGACAGGGCCCGCATGTTCGGCTTCGGCAACAACGCCCAGGCCCGGCCCGAGGACTTCACGTTCAACCAGGACGAAATATTCAAGAACCTGTTCACCGACCCCCGCCTGAACAAGGTGTTCCAGGACCTGTTCGCCGACCTGGAACGCGCGGGATACCGGACGGACACCAGGTTCTTCGACAACGTGTTCTTCGGGGGCAGGGGCGTCCTCCTGGGAGGCCTGATCCTTCTGGGCCCCCTGGCCGCCCTGCTCTCCGCAAGGACCGTGGTGACGGCGGCCCGCCAGGCTTACAGACAGGGCACTCCGGCCTATGGCGCGGCAAGGGCCGGCGTCGTGCTGGCGCGGCTGGGCAAGTTCGTGGGAAAACGGATCGCGAACCGGATCATGCCGCCAATGCCCGAGGGTCCTCCGGACCAGTACGGCGACCTGACCTACACCGTGGACATCAGCGAGGACGAGGCGGAGACGGGCCGGGACATCGAGGTGGCCGTGGATTCCAGCGAGAAGCGGGAAGTGTTGCGGGTACGCGTGCCCCCCGGCGTGCGCACAGGGACCCGCCTCCGTGTTCGGGGCAAGGGCCGTGGCAGGCCGGACCGCCGGGGCGACCTGTTCATCGTTCTGAATGTGGTCGGCGCGGAGCAGCGGTAGATGGCGGGATTCCAGGCGCATCTGTCCGCAAGCGTGTTGCCGGCCGCCGGGTTGGCCACCCTGTCCTTTGCCATGGAGACGCTGAGCCTGATTCAGGCGGGGGCCGTGTTCGCCGTGGGCGCCGTCGGGGGATTTTTGCCGGACCTGGACGCGGACTCGGGAAAGCCCCTGGCCTTTTTGATGCAAGTGGTTTCCGTGATGGTTCCCAGCCTGGTGTATGTACGGGTGGCGCCCTGGGTGGGGGCGTCCCCGGAGGCTGTGATCTGCTACTTCGCGGGCTTCTGGCTGGCCCTTCGCTACGGCCTGTTCGTCCTGATCAAGCGCGCCACCGTGCACCGCGGCGCCATGCACAGCATCCCCTTCGCCCTGCTGTGCGCCGGTCTGGCCTACCTGCTGTTCCTGCCCTCGGCCCCTCAGGTGGCCCTGCTCGCCGGTATCGCCGTGGGCCTGACCTCCATGGGCCATCTCATCCTGGACGAGGTGGACGCCTTCGAGTTCAAAATGGGCCTCATCCCGGTGGCCAAAAAGTCCAGCGGCACCGCCTTAAAGCTCTGGTCCCGCTCCGCAGGCGCCACCCTGCTGCTGTACTCCCTGGTGGCGGTCACCTACGCGGCGATTTTGACCGACGGCTTCCAACACATCCCGAAACCCGGGGGGTGGTGAGACGCGGACAAACCGTCTCGGAATCAAGTCCCACCCGCGTTCTTTACTCTTTACACCGCCCCGTGATAACCTGACGCGAGTGTCAACCCCATTCATTTTACAACGCAGTTTCCTGATTCATGGGCAACGCAGAGGTCCTCTTCATACACCCCGAGACCCATTACCAGCCCGTTGAAAAACCAGGGATTTACAGCCTGTTCAAAAACGATGAGATGCAAGGCGCGCGAATTTCGAGGAACAAGGCGTACTTACGGTACGTCGCGTTGAGGAGAAATGACGCGCAACGCCGCAGATCGCGTTTTTCAACAGGCTGATAATGCCCATGTCCCTGCCGGCGCTGATCAATCGGATCGAAGCCCCTGTCGCCGGCCGGACAATTCCAGGCGCCAACCCGGCCTTCAGGGGGGCTCAACCCATGGGGCCGAGATAGCTGAAAAACCCCCCATCCTCGAGGTCGTCCAGAATCTCCCGGTAATGGGCCGCCATGGCCTCCCGCTCCTGCCCGTTCATGTGCAGGACCCTCTCCGCGACCCGTTGGCAATATCCGCACCGCTCGCAGGACGCGAGGGTGCAGTCATGGTCCAGGAAGTGGTCGATGAAGCCCTCCAGGGCCGCGCTGTCGATGCGCACGGCAGGCCGCATGGGCGCGTCTTTCAGCTTTTTCGCCATGAAGAGGTTGTAGGACAGGGGTCTGAAGAAGTAGGCGAACTTTTTCGTGTTGCTGACCTGGCCGGGTTTGGCGGGGCGAAGGCCGGGCAGGATGTCGGCCAGGTTCTCGGGGGACTTACGGACCCTGTAAGCTGCCAGGATTTCCTCCATGTACTCCGTGGAGGCGCATCGGTCCACGATCTTGAGCCGCCTTACCCCGGCGTTTTCATAATGGTGCTGGTCTTCCGGCCGAATCCAGGGGGAGGCGATGATTTCCCGGGGCTCGGCGAGCTTTTTCAGGGTGCAGACCATTTCGCACCATGGCAGGACGAAGCCGCCGCTGGGATGCCAGGACTGGGAGGCGTGGGTGGAGACCACGCCGTGGTAGGTGGCCAGGGGGCAGTCATGCAGGCACACGAGGTTGGCGATGACCTCGAGATCGATCTCGCAGTGCTCCCGTATGGCCCGGATGAGCGGGAAGTTCCGGCCCTTGAGCAGGATGACGCAATCCGCGCCCAGGTCCTCCCAATACCTGGCTTCGGTTACGGACTGGACCCGGGCCAGAACGGACACCGCCACCTTGATGTCGGGGTAGTGGCGTTTCAACATGCCGGCCAGAAAGGGGTTGGCCAGGGTGACCCAGTCGGTTTCGATCTCGGCGAGCCAGTCGAAAAAGCGGCGAAACCGCTTCTGCCCCTTGCGGGTGTACTCGATGTTGTCAAAGCAGCTTCCGTTCAACAGGTAGTTGAACCGGATTCCCCTTTCGTGCAGCCGGGAAATGTATTTCCGGACATACGCCTCGTTCACGTGGGAGGTCATGAACGCCGCCCTGCCCCCTCCGAAAGGGTCGTTGGGCAGCTTCCCGAACAATTCCTCCACGCCGTGCGCGGCCGCCACGTCCATAAGCCGCTCGTCCCAGTTGCAGCCGACGGTGAACTCCATGTGCCCTCCCCGGCCGCGGCTCAGGCGGCGGCCTTTGTCTTTTCCGGCGGGATATCGGCGGACTTTCCCCGTTCCCTGTCGGTCACCCGGCTAAGGGACTTCATCAGCCAGTTGAACGGGTAATGGGCGACGTTGACCTTTTCCGCCAGGAACCGGCCGAACGGACTGTCCACCAGCCACAGGAATCGCGCGTACCAGGGATGGGAGTCCTTGTACACGAGGTAACGGAACCTTCGCTTGGCCCGGTACACCTCCTTTTTGGGAAACTGGGGCATGTCGATGTAGGATTCCTCGTACGTCTTGAAGCCGCGGGGGATGTGGTTGAGCCATCCCTCCTTCTCGCACAGGCTCCACAGGGGCGTACCCGGAAACGGACTGAACGTGAACAACTTGGGCAGGGGGCCGTTGCCCGCGGAAATGTTCAGGTCCTTTTTTCCATAGACCCGCCGGTTCAGCTCGATGGTGTCCTCGAATCTCTCCGGGGTTTCATAGGGCAGACCTATCATGTTGGTGAGACACGGCCGGATGCCGATTTTCTGCATGTAGTCGCAGACCTCGACCAGCTGGCGGTTTGACACGTTCTTGTGGAGAATCTTCTCCCGGATGGTGTCGTTCCCGGAATCCGCTCCGATCCAGATGCACTGGCAGCCCGCGTTTTTCAGGGCATCCAGCAGTTCCTCGTCCAGGGTGTCGGCCCGGGTCAGTATCTCGAAGCCCTGGCTGAAGTGTTTTGGCCAGGCTTCGCAGAATTCGAGCGTCCAGTCGCGGTCCATGGTGAAGGTGTCGTCGCGGAAGTACACGTAGTTGAAGTCGTAATTTTCGTCCAGGTACCGGAATTCATCCACGATGTGGGGAATGCTCCGGACCCTGCAGAACTGGCCCGTTCCGGTGCGGGCCAGCCAGGGCACGCCGCAGAAGGTGCATTTCGCCGGGCATCCCCGGGTTACCATTCCCACCACCGTCTTGTAGTTGCGATTCAATATGGCCTGGTAGTCCAGGGCCTCGTAGTCGGGCAGGGGCAGGGTGTCCAGGTCGATGAACGGCCTGGGCGGGTTCTTTCGTACTTCCCCGCCGTCGCGATACCAGAGGTTGCGTATGCCGGCTAGACCCGACCCGGACCGAAGGGCCTCCAGGTACTCCACCAGGGCATGCTCGCCCTCGCCCACCACCACGGCGTCCAGTTCAGGACGGTGCACCAGGTCCTCCGGCGCCAGGGACGCGTGTTTCCCTCCCATGATGACCGGCACGTCCCTCCACTGTTTCGCCATTTTCGCCATCTCAAGGGCATACTGCGCCTGTGAACCGATGGCGGTGACGCCGACCACGTCCGGCTGGAACTCGCGGAGCACCCGGGGCACCTTTTTCAGCCTGGGCAGGGAATCCGCCACGAAGATCCGTGTCTCGTGGCCGTGCTGTTTGGCAATGGTGCTCAACAGCCCGCATTCCATGGGAAATATCTTGGGAGTCAGGATGTGGATGTTCGGGAAGAGGAACAGAATTTTAAACCCTTGTTTCGACTTGTTTTCCGTTATCGATTGCTCCATGGTCTTTCCTTTGCCGGCAAAGCGGTCCCATGCGTGATGATTGTCCACGTACCTTATGCCTCAGTATAGCAAATTGCGTTCGGGCGGGTAATGCAGGGGCCCATTCCCGAGCGCCTGAATCCGTGAGCGGTCTCAGGTGGTGCGGATGCCAGGAAGAGACCTGCCGGCTGTACTGAAGTACGCCGACCGGGCTCTGACGCCGCAGACACGCCGCATGAGGCCGCCCCGGAGGGCGAAAAATCCTTTCACCCACCGGGTGAAACGAAGATTTGTTCAAAAACCCGCAAAAAAGCCCGATTTATGGGGTTCTTGAAAGTTGTTTCAATATTTTCGTCACGGATTCAGGGACCGGCCCCGGCGCACGGGCATCACCGGCCGGTAAACACGGTGCACGGCACCAGCCATGCCCCCTCGTCGACCCTGGCGCCCGATTCCCTGGCGCTCCGGAGCAGGAAGGAATCGTCCGGCCCCCGGCCTTGCAGTTCTTCGTGAACCGCCGTGAACACGGCGTCCACGCCCTGTTTCGAATAGGTGGTTTCCTCCACCAGGATGTAGCCCGGACCGGCAGCCGTTGCGCACCACTCCCGCACGGGTCCGGGGCGGGTCGCGTACACGGTGCGCACGTCCCGTGCATAGCTGCGAAGCATGCGAGGCGTGTAGGGCATCACCCCCACCCTCACCAGCTCGGACGCCGTGGACGTGTTTTTACCGGTCATGGCGAGAATGAGGTCCGCTGTCTCCGGGTGCGCCAGGATCACGGCGTCGTCCGGAAGCCCGGCGATGGCCCGCATGGCGTCGGGGCCGGGATATTCCTTTTGGGGCATGGCCGGGGCGGCCACGAGAAACACCGCCAGCAGCACCCCGTTGGCAAAGCCCGCGAGCCGGCATCCCATCCCCCGGTGGCGCAGCATCCATGCGATCCAGGCCACGGCCGCCAGGGGACCCAGCACGGCAAACGCCTTCTGCAGCTGCCGACCGGGGTCCACCAGTTGGTATATGAAAGAGGCGTTGAGCGCCATGAGTAAAACAAAGGCCACCAGCGCGGCCGGCGCGAGCAGGGCCGCATGGCCGGGAATTCGGCAAAACACACTCCGGCCTGCGGCGCCTGCAGCTCCCGTCGCCATGAGCACCAGCCACCAGGCGTACCCTTCCGCCGCCCCCTTCCACCACAGCATCGCCACACCGGCGGCAAGAACAACCAGGCCGGTGTATCCGGGCAAAGCGCCGTCCGCCCCCTTCCGGGACAGCAGTGCCGCAAGGCCCCCCGAGACCGCTACAAGGGCAAGCGCAGCCCACAGCATGGCCTCCTGGCCCGGATCAAGCCCTCCCGGTCTTGCCAGCACATTGAATCCAAACCATTCCAGCGGGGTTTGCCCGGCCAGCCGGCCCATCAGCCGCTCCATGTGGAGATGCTCCGGAAAGGGGCCGGATGCCAGTGTGGCCCGGATCTCCCCGATGGTCATGGCCCGCGCTCCCTCGGGCAGGGGCGCGGTTGCGAACCTGGCCAGCGGATAGGCCACGGACGCCGCGAATCCGGAAGCCAGAATCGCCGTACGCCTGCCCAAACCCATTTGCCCGCGCCACAGCCACACGGTCGCGAAAAACAGGGACAATCCGAACAGTGGAACCAGGACCGGATAAAACAGCGAGCAGGCCAGAAGCGCCGGTACGACATGCCATGCCTTGCGGCTGGACAGGGCCAGCAGCCAAAACCCCGTGAGCAGCGGAGCAAAGCTCCTGGCAAGGCCGGAAAGCAGGCCGCCGTCCGCCATGGCGTAGGCCAGTACGGCCAGGGCTGTCCAGGTGGCGGTGGTCCTGCCGAAAACCCTGCCGGTCCATGCGATCCATACGGCGAACGTGGCCGGAACCATGCCCAGGCCCAAAACGCGGGAGGCGGCCACCAGGGGAAATTCGGCCCCCAGGCGCGCGCACAGCCAGGTCAGCGATCCCAGTACCCGGGAAATGCCCACCACCATGTTCTTGTCCGTGAACAGTAAGCCCCCCGGGGTGTCAACGAACCTTCCGTCAACGTACCTGAACAGGGAAAAGTAAAAGGTGAGGTCCTCGGAAAAGGCATGAGGGTGGGTGCACGAATGAACCAGGACCCGAAGGAGTATCACGCCGAACAGAACCCACGCCAGCACGCGCAGGGCCTCGGCGGGCTCGGCGATTCCGTGGGCGGGAGCGGCCCCCTTCCCGCCGTCAGCCACCCGCTTTCCACATTGTGCCCAGCTCTGTTCCATTCGTTTCCGCCCGTCCGGGGCGCCGGAGGACGACGCGACGGACGCCGCCCCGGTCATGCGGCGCTTCCATTGCGTCGACGCGCGAATCCCTTCATTCCCCGGCCCAGGGCCGCGGCCCGGGAGAGCATTCCGGAGGCTCCGGCCAGGGCCATGCCGGCGGCGAGTGACAGCAGCACCTCTCCGCCCAGCACCAGATTGGGCAGGGACACCACGTCGCCCCGAAGATGCTTCCATATCATGCAGGGCCGCAGATAGTAGCCGATCATCCCCCTTTTCTGAAGCCTGGACAATTCCCGGTTGGACATCTCGCTGATGGCGAAATCCGGCATCCCGCCGGCGGCCGGGTCGGACCAGTCGTACCAACTGGTGAACTGGTGGGGATCTTCCACGCGCCCGTGGTCCTCCACGAATTTCTCGTACAGCCGGCTGCCGGGCAGGGGCACCACCACGTTGAACTTGACAAACTCGCAGTCCAGCTCCCGGGCGAACCGGAACGTTTCAAGGCACTGCTCTTTCGTCTCCCCGGGATTGCCGATCATGAAAAGACCCACCATGTACACCCCCGCAGCTTTCGTCGCCGATGCGGCCTGCCTCGCCTGCTCCAGTGCCTGGCCCTTGCCCAGGCGGGCCAGCACGTCCCGGCTTCCGGACTCGAATCCGTACATCACCAGCCGGCATCCGCACCGCTTCATTCGACGCAGCAGTTTTTCGTTCACCTTGTCCACCCGGGTTTCCGTGATCCAGACGATTTTTCCGGCAAGACCGCGTCTTTCCAGCTCGTCGCAGAACTCGTGGCCCTTTTCCACGGTATAGGGGAAATAGCTGTCCACGAAACCGAAATGGTGAAGCCCGTACCGGGACACGTTATGCTCGATCTCGTCCACCACCGTCTCGACCGAGCGATGCCTGAAGCGACGGTGAATCCGGTCCTGCGCGCAGAACACGCAACGATGGTCGCAGCCCCGGCTCATCTGCAGGGGCACGGCGTAATCCTTGAGGGAGATCATGGGGGATTCCGGGTACAACCGGATGTCTATGAGGTCCCAGGCGGGGAAGGGCAGGTCGTCCGGGGCGATGAGTTCCCGTTCCGGTCCGCGGACCACGTTGCCCGATTCGTCCAGACAGATGACGCCGGGCATCCCGACGGGCCTTTTGCCTTCGTACAGGGTTCGGGCCAGGTCGGCCAGGGTGGCTTCTCCTTCGCCGAAGACGACGTAGTCCGCCACTCCCCTGGCGAGAAGGTCGGCGGCAAAGACCACTGCATGGGTGTTGCCCAGCACCACCGGGGCGGTGACCCCGGCGCAGCGCAGCAGCCCCGCGACCTTCTCCACCGCGGGCATCGCCGGGGTCAGGCAACTGAACCCCACAAGCAGGGGGTCCTGCTCCAGTATGCGCGCCGCGACCTCTTCGGGCGTGTTCCTCTCCGCAGTCTGGTCGATGATCCTGGGGGCGAATCCGTCCTTTTGCAGCCAGGCACCCAGCATGGCGAGTCCCAGTGGAGGCACCGGCGCCATGAGCCGGGACATGCGTCCCAGGGAAACATCGTAATCCGCGGAGGGGTTCACAAGGGGGATGTCTCTGGTTTTCGGCACGCAACCTCTGATTCGTTTAAATGGGCGAAATGCGACAAACGGGGCTCATGGTCAATGGTATTAGTCCTTTTGCCGTGCCGTGTCAAACCGCGCCGCTGGTCCTGCGCCGCTGGTCCATGAGAAGGCTTGTACTGGTTGTCTGTGGAAGGGTTGGCACGGGGACAAGCGGGATGGACTGTTTGGGAGGTTTTCGGATTTTCGCAGGTTTTCGTCGGGGATGGCGAAAAGGTGTTTTTCGGATGCCGTGCGGCGTCAGCTTTGTGTATTAACAATAATACTGGCGTCTTATAATTCCGTGAAAAATGTTCTTGCAATTGCCCGGGAAGGGTTTATACTTGTATGTACAAGTGTACGCACATATATAAAGACATTTGTTTTGACGCCCGGCAAAAACATTGCGCCCATCAAGCGGGCTCACACTCAACCCAGGAGACAAACTCATGGCTCTCAAAAAACAGCACCTGCCTCATCCCGTCCACCCCCTGGACGCCGCTCCGGCTCCCGTCCACGGACAAGGCGGGGGAGTCCCCCTCAAGAACATGGCGCCCTACAACGACTGGGTGCTGGAACACCTCGTCGACAACGCCGAGGTCTTCAACCCCGAAGCACTGCTCTCGCCGGACGGTCGCGCCGTGGTGGCCATCACCTCCCACGGTCCCGGCGCGGCCTGGATTCCCATGCTGGCCCTGGTGAGCCGGTACTACATTGAAAGCGGCCTGGGGGACCTCGTCGCCGGCATGTATCCCCACCCGGCCATGTTGCGCATTCCCGGACTGAAAAAATATTACGAGCGGGTTCTGGGCACCCCCACGGCCGTGAATACGGTGGCCGACGTGGTCCACTCCCTCGAATCCGGGGAAATCCACCTGACGGGAACCGCGCCCGAGGGAGCCAACTGCCTGTTGTCCTATGATGAATACGTGACCCCGTTTCGGTCAAAAGGCATGATCGCCGCCGCGATCAGGGCGGACGCCCACATATGTATGCTGGCCCACCTGGGCGCGGAAGAGTGGACCGTTCCCGTGAAGCTGCCCTTTGGCTGGAAGGTGCCGGGGACCAGCGGCCTCCGGGGCTTCAACATAGCCCTGCCCCCGTACAGCAAACTGCCCCATTACCTGGTGAGCTGCCGGGTGTTCACCCCTTCGATATCCGGGGAGGAGATGACGCGCATGAGCAAGCGCGAGGCACGTCTCCGCCTCAATGTCGAAGTGGAAAGAATGCGGGCCGAGATGAACCTCATGACCGACAAACTGAAAACCGCCATGGCGGCCAGAAAGAACCCCCGCGCCCTGCGGGCGGTGTAGGCGGCCGGCAACAACCCGGGCCGTTTGACCGGCCCGGCCAACGGGAGACAAACCAATGGAAAACGCAAGAATAGCCGATATACCCGAATCACTGCAAATGGCTCCCGCATCCGCCAGGGGCTGGAGTCCCTCCGCGATCAGGGAGCGCCAAGACGTGGAAAATGCGCCGGAGTCCGGGAATAATGGCGCCGATCGCGTCCGGAAAGCCGTGCAGGGACGTGCCCGGCGGAACTGGAACGTGGATGGGCCGAACCAGCAATTCATGAAAAAGCAGGCCAGGGTGTGGGATTTTCTCCTGGATCGGTATTTCCGGGTGGAAACCGACGGATGGGAAAACGTGCCCGACGGTCCGTGCCTGTTCGTGGGCGTACACAGTGGAACCTGGCTGACCATGGACGCATGGTGCCTGTGCTCGGAATGGTGGCGGCGGTTCGGCGACAGGCGAATCCTGCACGGAACGGCCCACGACGCCCTTATGGCCATGCCCGTCATCGGCGACTACTTTCGCAACGTGGGAGTCCTGCCCGCCAGCCGCGAAGCCGTGACCCAGGCTCTGGGGGCCGGTCACGACGTGGTTGTGTGGCCCGGTGGCGAGGTCGATTCCATGCGAAGCTGGTCCAAGCGGGACAAAGCGGTTCTGGGCGGGAGGCAGGGATTTCTGCGCCAGGCCATGAGCAGCGGAGTGCCCATCGTACCCGTTGCCACGGTCGGAGGCCATGACACCGTGTTCGTGCTGTCCGAAACCCGAGGCCTTGCCAAGGCACTGCGGTTGAAGAAACTCATCCGTAGCGACATAGCCCCGCTGGTGCTGGGTTTTCCCTTTGGCCTGACCTTCGAAGCCGTCCCCATGCACCTGCCGCTACCGGCAAAGATTCGCACCCGTTTTTTAGAGCCGATCGTCCTTGACCCGGACCGGCGGGACGACCTGGAATATCGGAGAGAGGCCTATCACGAGGTGGAACGCCGAATTCAGGGTGGAATGGACGAACTGGCGGCAAAAAGGCGTTTTCCGGTGTTTTCGTAATACCCGGGGTGTTTTCCGTCAAATAATGCGGGGGCCGCACAGGCGGCCCCCGTCTTGTTTTACAGGTTCCTGAATCCGTGACGAAAATATGGAAGAATCCATATGGAGACCCGCCTCACGGACTTTTCCATGGTTTTGTTCGCAAATATTGTTTCACTCACTGAGTGAAAGGATTTTTCGCCCTTCGGGGCGGCCCCGTGCGGCACGTCTGCTGCGTCAGAGCCCGGCCGGCGTACTTCAGTACAGCCGGCAGGTCTCTTCCTTGCATCCGTACCACCCGGAACCGCTCACGGATTCAGGAGGTTGTCCCGTTCTCCCGCGAAGGGGGGCGACAGTCTTTTACCGATTCGCTGCCTCCATTCGGACACGGCGGCCGTAAAGCGCCGCCAATGCCGCCAACGCCAGCACCACGGCCACCGGCCATGCGATTCCGTTCCCGGAAACACTGCGGACGAAGCAGGAGCCTCCGCCCGAAGACACCGGCCCGCCGGCCGTCCCCGAACCACCTCCGGCCCCGCCGCCACCGGCCGGAGGTCCGGCAAGGCCGGAGGGATCGAGCACGATGGAATCGATGGGATCGTCGTCATAGGGTCCGTTGTCCGTTATGTACAGGGTCACGGTCTTGCGGTCCGCGGAAAACACGGCGCCGTCTCCGGTGCCGCCGGAGATCAGGTCGCGGTCGAAATCCACCCATCCCGCCTTCTGGCCGTATTTCCACCACGTGGCGCCCGCCGGAGCAGGGGAGGGCATCACTATCCGTATCTCGGCGGTGTCCCCGGGTCTGGCGACCCGGGCCTGTATCTGCACCAGGCCGTACACGAAACCTTCCGGCCTGTTGAGCAGGGTGATCACCGTGTTGGGGTCCACCGCCCCCACCTGGGTTATCACGCAGCCGCCGTTGGTGGGCCGCGCCACCATGATGTGTCCCGTGGTGGCCGTGAAGCTTACGGCGTCCGATCCGCCGGCCTCGATACCCGTGTCCTGGACCATTACGTTCACGGCGTCGGAATGGACCAGCTTCTCGCCATCCCAGACCCACAACTCGAATCCCAGGGTGGAGCCGGCCGGGCCCACGCCCGGGGCCACGAACGTGGTGGTGGCGGACCAGGGGTTGCCCAGGCCCAGCGGCGCGCCGGCGACCTGCCGCCAGGAATAGCGGACCAGGGTCGGGCTGTCCGAATCCGCGCTGGCCGTGCCGTCCAGGGTGGCGGTGCTGTATTCCCAGGCATTGAAATCCGCGCCCGCGTTCGCCACCGGAGGCTGGCCCGTGTCGGACACGTTCACCACGACGCGGTCCAGGGCGACCAGACCGTCAGCGTCGGTCACCGTGACCAACAACACCATGGCTCCGTCCTCGGCCGGCGCCGTGAACGTGCACTGGGAACCGGCTTCATTTAAAACCGCCGACGGGCCGGAGAGCTGCGTCCAGTCGTAGGACAACGGGGCGGTCCCCGTGGAACCCGAGGCGTCCAGGGTCACGAACGCACCCTGCATCACGGCCTGGTCGTCGCCGGCCTCGGCCGTCGGCGGAGTGCCGCCGTTGCAAACGTTCACCACGCAGTAATCCAGTGACTGCTGGCAGTTGTCGGCCACGGCCAGCTCGAACATGAGTGCCGTGGGGTTGGCTACCATGGGCGCCGTGAAATGCGTGTTCATGGTGTTCGTGTACTCGAGGCTCACCGCGGGGCCTGACACCTGCGTCCAGGACATGGCGATGGAATCCGGGTCGTACGCGAAGGAGTTGGCCCCGTTCAGCGTGGCCTCGGCTCCGGGGGTTACGGTGGACGAAGCCCAGGCCACGGCCACCGGAGGCAGGGGCATGGACGCCGGGTCGTCGGGGTCCGAACCGCAGCTAAGCTCCTGGCCGTCGGAGAACCCGTCCTTGTCCGAATCCACGGTGTCGTCCAACCCCTGTGCCTGGTCCATGGTGTCGGGAACGCCGTCGCAGTCCATGTCCGTCGTGGCGTCGCAGTCCGGTATGCCGCCCGCATACTCCCAGGAACCCGCGTCGACGCGGTACACGTTGTCACCGTCACCGTCCATGATGCGGGTGCTGCCCACCTGGTCCACCCCGGGCAACCAGTCCACGTTGGCGCCGGCATCCACTGCCGGCGCGGTTTGCGTGTAGGAAAAGTCCCCGGCGGAAGCATCCAGGAACATGGGGTTGGCCTGGATGTTGTTCTCCGGCGAAAGGGTTTTGTTTGACCAGCCCTGTTGATTGTTCCACAGCAGGTTGTAGTCGAAGTCGGGCAGGTTCGTTGCCGGGTAGTACAGAGCCCAGCCGCCCTTGTTGGTGGAGAAGATGTTGTTCCTGACTTCCGGGGTGGATGCGGGCGCGTACAGGTAGATACCCGCGCCATAGGGAGCGTTATTCCAGTAGAACGTGTTGTTGCCGATCCTTGTGTGGGCGCTCGATCCTTCCACCCACAGATACAAACCGGCGCCCTTGTTTGTCGCCACGTTGTTGCGGAAGGTGTTGTTGGCCACCAGCAGGTTGCCGCTTCGCGTGGTAATCGCCACCCCTCCGCCGTCCGCGCCGTAGCAGTACTCGAAACGGTTGCCCACGATCCCGATGTCCGCCACCGCGTTTCGCACCCGGATGCCGCCGCCCACAAGGGTGTCGGTGCCGCCCCGGTGGAAAAGGAAGCCCTCGATGCGGACCGTGCCCATGACCTCGGCGTCCGCCGTGTTGATTTCCAGGATGGACACGTCGCCACGGCCGTCGCCGGTGGTGTCGCCGGAGAGGACGGTCAGTCCGGGATCATAGGTCCGGGTTTCGCAGTCCGCGCCGTATCCGCCCACCAGGGTCAGGTCATGATTTTCATCCAGGGCGGCGGTGTAGGCATAGCTGCCCGCGTACGTCCCCTCCTGGACATGGATTTCGTTGTGCATGCCGTCCGATCCGGCGTCGGCAAGGGCCTGCCTGAGCACCAGGACATTGGACACGCATGCCTGGAGGACATCCTCGTCCACCTGGTTCCACTGGGGGGCCACGGGATTGGTGCCGGCGCGGAACTCGTCCAGATCCGTGACGCCGTCGCCATTGGCGTCGCCGGTGCCGTCACGGTCCAGGGTGCCGAAATGCCGCATCTCCCAGGAATCGTCCATGCCGTCGCCGTCGTTGTCCCTGCCGTACAGGGTGTCCAGGTCCAGGTTGACCACCTTGCCCTTGGCCGGCACCGCCATCCGGCCGGCCAGGGTGGACCCTATGTAGAAGCTCGCCACTCGTCCCTGGTTGCTTGCGTCCGCCCACATGGGAGCGCGCAGCACATACCTGCCTCCGTACGCGGCATTGCTTCCCGGGACGTAGGAGTCCACCTGCTCCTCGGGGTTTTCGAGAACCAGGGTGATCTCCTCCGTTGCCTGGGACACCCCGCCGCGCAACGTTGCATTGCCGGTGAATATGACGTCCGGCTCGGGGATTTTCGCCCACGCCCCATGGACGCCCAACGCAACGGCCACCAGGACTGTCAGAACCCATCCGATGACTCGAAGTCCTTTCATTGGTTTCTCCTTTGCTGCCATCAGCCTGAGGGAACCCCCGCCCGCCTCGCGCGGACGGGGCTCCTGTATCTGTCGTTGCAAAACGCCGTGCTAGTTGCCCGAGTACGCATAGGTCTGGAAGAACAGCTTGATGTCCGAGACATCCTGTATGAAGGTGTCCAGACCCGCGTACGGGTCATAGAGCAGCGTTCCGCCCGGAATGATGAGCAGCCACTGCGTGTTCCATACCGACCGGCACACCAGCCGGGTGTCCATGGTGGAATCGGCCTCGATGATGGCCGCCTCGCTCACGGCCGGATTGTCCGGATAGGCCCGGAAGCTGGAAAAGCGCCGGATGCTGTACATCTCGTCCGTCATGGTCCCGCTTACCGGGTTCCATATCGGCTCGATCAGGTCCTGATCCGACACGGGAAAGGGTACCGGCAGCTTCTGGTCCACCACGTTCCACTCCCGCAGGGTGAAGCTGTCCGCCGAAGGAGGCCTCAGGACGTCCGCGCCGACGGGGACCAGGTACACCCTGGGCGTGGCGGACAGGGCCAGGTTGTCGTACCCCTTGAACCAGACGCCCACGGAGCGGATCTTGGTGGTGAAGTTGCTCGGGGCGTAGGAACTGTCCCCCCCTCCCAGCGGCCAGCCGAAGAAGTTGTAGCCGAAGTTGATCTCCGTGGAGAAGGGGATGACGATGCCGGGCTGCGGTGCCGTGGTTTTGGGCGCGAACGGCCTGCAGTACCGGATGAACGGCGGGAACTCGAACAGGTCGGACACGATGTGGCCGTCAAGCTCGGTGCGCCATACGTTGTCCGACTCCTCCTTGAGGCGGAACAGCTCGTGCCGCATGGAGAACCGGTTCGTCTCGATCTGCGGGTTGTTGAAGCCCAGTTGCCCGCTGTACACGTTGAAGTTCTGCCTGAGCCTGGCCAGCGGGTCGGCCAGCCCGTGCTCGCCCACCACCGGCTCGCCGCCGATCATCACGCCCGGCGCCCTCTCGGACACGATGCTCGTCAGATACTCCCGGCCCGAGCCGACATCCGTCGCGAGCAGATTCGTCTCGTAGTCGTAGGCGGTCGCCGCCAGGTACACGTACCTGGAAGCCAGGTCGAACGTGCTGCGGTACTTCTGCACCGCGTCGTTCCGGAACACCCGGAAGGTGAGGTCCTTGTAGCGGTCGTCCGTGATGATGGCCGCGGTGCGCTTGCGGAACATCTCCCGCTCGGCCAGGAGCCGTTCGCCCTCGGCCAGGACCGCCTGATAGGCGCCCAGGCTCTGGATGACGACTTCCTGGAGCACGTAGAGTTCCTGGATCTTGGCCCGTACGTCGGACTCCATGGTCTCCAGTTCCTTGACCATCTGCTGTACCTCGATCCTCACGTCGTCGATGTACAGCTTGCTGTCCCGGGACATGATCTCGTGATCCCTGGCAACACCCAGGGAGTACTGGGTCATGATCATGGCGTCCTCGCCGATCTTCATGGCCCACCTCGCCACCTTGGTCGCCGTCTTGGTGGCTGCTTCCACCGGCGCCATGACGTCGTTGGAAAAGCCGAGATTGTCCGGCAATCCGGCGATTATCGCGTCGGTCGCCGAAGTGATGGACTCCCCGATCCTGGCGAACACGATCTGCGCGGCCCGCGCGGTGGCCATGGCCGAATCATACCCGATGATTGCGTCGTGAGCGTCGCTCTTCACCTCGACCTGGTGGGCGATCACGCCGTGCCTGGCCTCCAGTATCTGGACCTGGGCGTCGATGACTCCCAGCAGGCCCTCCAGTTCCGTGAGGCCCCGCTGATAACTGGCGTGGGCCTTGATGAGGTCGGCCAGCGAATTCTGAATCCTGCCCGGAGCCCGACGGCTTCCCCATTCCTCGGGAGCGGACACCCATGGGCTGTTCACGTCCGTCCTGAACGGGATGTCCACGACCCATCCCTCTTCTCCGGTTCCCGGGTCGGTGCCCCATTTCCTGTAGACCAGTTTTTCGTTGAACGAGAGCAGGTCGTCGAACTGGTAGCTGCTTCCGTCCATCTGCTCGTAATCGAACTCGGCTGACCAGACCACGGTCTCCTGGTCGTACGTGGTCTCGTACAGGGTCTCGCCGGTGAGATCCGGCACGTCCACGTAGTTGAAGTGGATCCAGTCCGGTCCGTCGTATCCCGAGGCATAGGTGCCGCCGGGGCCGATGTCACCCTCGTAGGGATAGCCGAATATGTTGATGAGCTGGTTCCAGTAGGCCTGTTCCTGCTCCTCGATGCCGCGCTTGAAACTGGCCAGCGAATCCTCGTTCTGCCGCAGCATGGCCGTGTACCGGGTCGCGTGGTCGAACAGGGTTTTTGCGTTTCCCAAAGACTCCACCGCGCGGTCGTATACCTGCTCGAAGTGGGTCTTGGCCAGCCTGCCGGCGGTGGGAAACTCCGGGTTCACGTCAAAGGGGACCACGCCCTTGGCCAGGCCCAGCGGGTTCAGGCCCTGGTCCGACTCGTCGATCTGGCTCTGGATGGTCCGGTACTCCGAGGCGATGGCGTTCAGTTCCGCCACCGTGGTGCGGTCGATCCTGGTGATGCCGGTATGGGTGTCCACCGGGTCCTCGGCGGGCAATAGCGCGTTGGCCACGGCCCAGTCGAAGTAGGCGCCCTGGCCCGCGCGGCGGCCCCAGCCGTCCACGCCCCAGGACCGCGCCGAATCCGTGTCCTTGTATCCCTGCCACTGGCCGGAAGGATCCTCCACGTAGCTGCCGCGATAGGTCATGTCCACTATCTCGGCTCCGGCCTTGGCCTTGGCCGCCGCGGTTTGTGCGAATTTCCGCTCGTCCAGGTAGTCCACGGGCACGGGGGAGCCGCCCACCAGCACGGATTCCACCCTGGGTTCCCAGGTGTAGAAGTCATGGCGCAAGAGGCCGTACCAGACCTTCATGGCGGACAGGTAGTGGCCCCAGGCGTCGCCGTGGCCCTGGGGATACATGTACCTGGAATCCAGCTCGTCGATGAAACCGTCGTCGTTCCAGTCGAACACGTTGTACGTCTGGACGTAGGCGAGCTCTCCGTCGCCGTCCGTGAAGTTCCAGATCAGCCGGTTGTAGACGGGACGGGCCCTGGTGGTGCCGAACGCGTTGTCGCGCCCGCGCAGCAACACGAGTTCCTCCTGTAGCAGGCTGTCCAGCTGGTTCTGGAACGCGAACAGGGACGAGGCCATGTGGCCCACGCCGGCGGAAGAGTCGAAACCCGTTGTCGGGTCCATACTGTCCGCGTATGCCTCGTTGCCCAGGATGGTGTGGAAGTCCGCGATCCTGGTGGCCGCGTTGAGCAGCGCGTTGTTGGCGGGACCGTAATCCACGGGCGGGCTGGCGTCGATACTGAAGTCCCTCGCCCGGTTGAGCACGGTCTGGTAGGCCTCTATAAGGCCCATGGAGTTCAGGTTGTCCGCCGTGGCGTTCAACGCCACGTCGCCCTCGTATCGCTCGCCCAGCTGGTGGATCACGGAAACGTCCGTGCTGGTGGCGTAGTTCATAAAGTCGTCCACCCTGGCGTCCAGGGGGTTCAAATCCGCCACCACCCGCTTGATCCAGCCCTCGGCCAGCTGCGCCGTCTCGCCGCCCGGTGCGCCGGCCCACATGCTCCAGAAATTGTCCCGGTCCACGGTGTCGGGCTGGTCGGCCAGGGATGGATACACGACGCCCGCGGGGCTGTTGCCCGGGTTGTTGTAGTTGCCGTAGTAGTACCGGACCATGAACCAGTTGTCGGACAGGGTCAGCTTGCCAGGCCCCTCGATGGTGGCGTCCACCATGCCGAAGCCCTCGTCGAACAGGACCCATTCGGAGGATGCGTCCTGCACCGAGCCGGGAAGCAGAGGAGGCAGGCCCGTGGTGTCCGGCTTGTAGTACCACTGGAAGAAGAGCTGGTCCGGCTCGCCGCCGAAGTCGCCCGAGTGGCGCAGGGTGAGCTTTTCATCGAACACGTTGTCCGACTTGATCACCTTGATTTCGCCCCGGTACGGGCCCTCGGCCACGCGGATCACGTGGAGGGCCACCGGAGCGGAACCCAGGCTCTCGTCGTCGTTCTCCGCCAGGACCAGATAACCTTCTCCCTGGGCGCCGCCGGCGGTCAGGGCCATGTCCCGGCCCACGAACCTGTTCGGTCGCAACTCGCCGTCCGAGTCCATCAGGCCCAGGGCAATGCCCCACAGGTTGTTCCACTCGGACGGGGTGTGCGTGAGGGTGCTGTTGAACGGGTTGGTGATGGTCGTATAGCTGTTCAGATTCACACCCTCGGGGTTGCGGGTCTTGTCGAACAACTCGCCGATGGCGGCCGACCATTCGCTGTTGTAATCCTCGATGCGCTCCTTCTCCAACAGAGTCATCACATTGGGCAGCAACAGGGGCTCGCCCGTGCCCGCGTCCCAGGACACGCCCTTGAAGATGAGCTTGTCCGCCATGGGATCGTAGAACAATCGCGAACGCAGAACCTGGGGCAGTTCCGGGAAGCTGTGCCGGCCCTGCGCGGACCGGGTCATCACGTCGTCCGGCAATTCGGACAGGCCCACCGAGATCTCCACGTACG
>JBKHBM010000179.1:0-6011 GCA_046542385.1 Desulfatibacillaceae bacterium
CTGACGAGAAATGAAGCGCAACGCCGCAGATCGCGTTTTTCAACAGGCTGATAACCGACCTGCGCGACCGGTAGCAGATAGTTGAAAAACTCGGAACTGGCGGCCCGTTCATAAACAATGAGGTGCAGGGCGCGCGAATTTCGACAAGGTTGGCGCACCCACGGTACGTCGCATCGACGCGAAACGCGCCGCAAAGCCGCAGATCGCGTTTTTCAACAGGCTCTTACGTCAAGGAAATCGAACGCCGCTCCCCGACGGGCGGCTCCTTGCTCCACAGCATCATCCTGGAGGTTTTGACATGACACGATGGCTGCCCCTGTTGCTCGTTCTGGCTCTCCTGCTTCCCTCGTGCGGCGGAGAACAGACCCGGCGTCCCGTTCTGGACGAGGACTTCGAGGTGGATTTCCGCGGTTATGGCGCCGACATGGAGGGTGTCGACTGCACGGGCTTCAAACTCTCCAAAAAGCAGGCCGAAAAATTTCTGGAGCAGGCCCGCGAGGTTACCTGGGACGAAATCCGGAAAACGTGCGACTGGTCGCCGTGCTACGCCTGGGGGGTCGTGAACCTGGAGGACGAGAAGAAAAGGCTTCGCTGGGAAATCCGGCAAAACGGAGTGGGCAGGCTGATCTTCAACCAGGGCGAAAGCATGTGGCTGGTATGCACCGAGTGCGAAACCGTATACGCGCCCGATTGATCGCCCGGAAGCCCCGGACCCGATCCCGCGCCCCCACCACGCAAAGGACCCCGCTTCCGGGTATCCTGAACATGTACGCCTGCTACCAGCCTGTTGAAAAACGCGATCTGCGGCGTTGCGGCGCGTTTCCCGTCGATGCGGCGTACCGTAAGTACGCCTTACTCCTCGAAATTCGCGCGCCTTGCATCTCATCGTTTTGAACAGGCTGCCAATTCCGAGTTTTTCAACGGGCTGCTACGGGTTTCGCGCCAGATTCCGGGAACGATACTCCTCGAGACGGGCCATGACCTGGTCCAGCAGGGCGGGGTCGAATTCCCGGCCGGCCAGTTCCTTCCACACGGGTCTGGTCATCTCGCGCACCTTGTCCCGGAATCCGGGCTCCGGTATGACCTCCTGCACTCCGAAATCCACCAGCGCCTTGTACGCGCGATCGTTCTCCACGTGGGACTCCTGGCAGAACCTGCGCTCCACGTCCCGCCTGCTCGCCATGATGCCGTCACGATGCCTTTTGGGCAGGGAGTTCCAGGCGTCCAGGGAGAAGACCTGCATGCCCGGCGCATAGCGCATGCGCAACGGTGTCACGTACTTCAACACCATGTAGGACTGGCTGCCCACCACCCAGATGGAGGGGCAGACCAGGGAATCGATGATTCCCTGGCGCAGGGCGGAAGCCACTTCCGGCGGTGCGACCGGTACGGGGTTGGCCCCCAGCATTTCCAGGGTTCTGGACTCCATGGGACCGTACCAGGTCAGCAGTCTCGCGTTGCTGAAATGCTCCAGCTCGTCCATCCTGTACTTCGTGGAATACACCTGGTCGAAATCCTGGTCCACCCAGTACACCAGCTTGTGCCCGCTCTTCTGGAAATACGCGTCGAACTCCTCGTACATGGTGTCCTTGATGTGTTGCACCTCGTCATAGCCGTTGAACATGAACGGCAACCCCACCACCGTCATCTCCGGACACACCAGCGTCGCGCCGAGGCCGGTGATGGCGGCGCCATGCAACTGGCCGATCCGCATCTTCCTTACATAGTCGCCGTCGTCGCCCATAATCCCGCCCCAGTACATCTTGATCCTGAGCTCCCCGTCCGTCGCCCTGGTCATGGCGGGCCGGGTGATCTGCTCGAATTTCTTGGACCAGCCGATACCCTGGGGCGCCAGGGTGGCCACCTTGAACACATAGGATTCGGCCGGCGACGACGCGGGCGCGGCCAGCACCAGCAGGACCAGGGCGGCGAGCACCCCCCGGCGGATACGCCCTGTTGCGTGAATCATTGCCATGTTTCCCCCTTTTCGCTTTTCGTGCGACTCGGCGAACAGCCGCGCAACCGTCAACCGGTGTTTCGCGTAACCGCCGAACCTCGGGCTACCTGCCCCGCGAGCGGCTCCGTTGTTGAATCAACTCGGCTGGTCTTCCTTATCAGCCTGTTGAAAAACGCGATCTGCGGTGTTGCGCTTCATTTCTCGTCGATGCAGCGTACCGTAAGTACGCCTTACTCCTCGAAATTCGCGCGCCTTGCATCTCATCGTATTTTAACAGGCTGCAAATACCGAGTTTTTCAACGGGCTGTTATACCTGAATCCGTGAGCGGGCTCTGACGCCGCAGACGCGCCGCATGAGGCCGCCCCGGAGGGCGAAAAATCCTTTCACCCGCCGGGTGAAACGAAGAGTTGTTCAAGAACCCGCGGAAAGCCCGATTTATGGGGTTCTTGAAAGTTTTTTCAATATTTTCGTCACGAATTCAGGTTATATAAACAAATCACCGGCCAAGCGGGATTGGTGACATCCCTTTCGGCGACGCGCACCTTCCGGTTGGGACGCCCCCAAGACTGAAAGCCGGACTCAGGTCAGCCGGAGAAAACGCCCGTACAGGGCGGCGCCGGGCATCAATACACTTACTATTCATGGCGAGTATGGGATAAAACCACTGAAACCTATATGTTTTGAAACGGCTAGCATACATACCAGTCAATGATCCCTCTGTCCATCCCTTTTTCAACGCCCCCGGGATTACCGCCGATTTCCCACTCCCGGGGCATTCGCCGCACTTTACAAACCCTTGGGCAAAAAGGTACAAGAACGCCACGCGAAGCATTCGGGCCCGCCGGCGGCGGGCCGCGCATCTGTCCATGAGATTGACCGCCCCCGGGCGGAAACGTCAAAGGAGTCATTTCATGCACCGAATCACCCGCATCACCCTTCCGGTCCTGTTGATCCTGTTTCTGGCCCTTACCGGCGCGGCACACGGCGCCGGCAAGGTGGGGTTCATAAACCTGAAACGCCTTGTCAATGAATCCGATCTGGGCAAGACGGCCAAAAAGGACATCGCAAAGCTGCGCAAAGACAGGACAGCGGACGCCACGGAGAAACAAAGACAGGTCAACCACCTGAAGCAGGTCATCGAGGAACAGGGCGACACCATGTCCCCCGAGGAAAAGCGGGAGAAGCTGGAAGCGCTCCAGAAGACCTACAAGGATTACCAGCGGCTCATAGAGGACGCCAAGGAGGACATCGCCAGGGAAGACCGGGAACTCGTCTCCATCATCCTGAAAAAGGCGGACGACGTGCTGAAGGAGGTGGCAAAAAAACGAAAGTACACCATAATACTGAAGGACCCGGCGACCATCGGCTACCTGGATCCTGAGGTGGACATCACAGACGAGGTGCTCAAGGAGCTGGACCGCCGCAAGAATTGATCGGCCGCCGTTTTGGCGGGGGAGAAGGAACAGGTCGGTTGGGACAGCCCGGCGCCCCCTGGTTGCGCAACGGAACCGTTACCCGTGCGCAACCGGGGCGGTATTGCCCGTGGGCCGTCTTGACACCGGTCCGGGGACGTCCTGTTCATGACGGGGAACATCCAGGCGGGGCGCGCATTCGGAAAGCAACACCCCACTTCTTTCCGGTCATGGATGTGCGCGGCACACCCGTTGCTCCCCCTTCCAAGGTCGACGTCAGACGATTTTCCTGAATGCGTGGCACGTGTTACTCCAGGCTGAGCCCTGTTTGACGCCGGGTTCCGACATCGCCTCCAACAGGCGCTTTCAGCGACGGACACGGATTCGGGCTTTCGTGAACCAGGCAGGGCGCGAGGCCGCAAGGCCCCGGCGCCGGCCGTGAGATAAGGAGATTGTCATGGATATGTGCAAGGTGCGGTTCGAGCCCCATGGTATGGAGGTTACCGTGCCCGAGGGTACGTTCCTGCTGCGCGCCGCGCTGGAGGTGGGCGTCCACATAAACGCCTCCTGCGGCGGAGAAGGCGTGTGCGGCAAGTGCCGTGTCCAGGTCGAGGAGGGAGAGGTCGAGGGCGGCGAGTCAAAGAGGCTGCGCGCCGAGGACATGGAAAAGGGATATCGGCTCGCCTGCCAGGCGCGGGTCAAATCCGACTGCGTGATCCGGGTGCCCGTCGAGTCCAGCGTGGACCAGAGCGTGCTCAACGCCATGGCGGGGCGCAGGAAGACGGCCGCCGTTCAGGAGACCAACCTCGAAAAGCTCAAGGAGGAAGGCCTTTTCATCCCCGCGGTGGAAAAAAAGTACGTGCAGCTGCCTCCGCCGTCCGGGGGCGACAATGTGTCGGACATCTCTAGGCTGGTGAACTACCTCAAGATACAGCAGGGCGAGCACCGGCTGGTGCTGGACCTTTCCGTAATCCGCAAGGCGCCCGACGTCCTGCGGGAGGAGGATTTCGGGGTCACGGCCACCATCTCCCGTCCCGTAAGAAACGACGGCCGCAACCGGATCATCAACATCCAGTCCGGCGACTTCACCTGGTGCAACTACGGCCTTGCCATCGACATCGGCACCACCACCGTATTCGGCCAGCTGGTGGACCTCATGACCGGTGAGATCCTGGCCCAGTACGGCGAGTTCAACAAGCAGATCAGCTACGGCGAGGACGTGATCAACCGCATCGTGTACGCGGAAAAACCCGGCGGCATGGACAAGCTCAACGAGGTGGTGATCGAAACCGCCAACAACATCATCCACAAACTCATCAAAATGAGCAACATCGATCCGGACTGCATCTCCTCCGTGGGAATGGCCGGCAACACCACCATGACCCAGCTTCTGTTGCGGATCAACCCCAAGTACATCCGCCGTTCGCCCTTTGTGCCGGCGGCCAACATGTACCCGCCGTTCCAGGCCGAGTCCATCGGCCTTGACCTGCCTGCCCACGTCACGGCCCTGGTCTACCCGTGCGTGTCCAGTTACGTGGGCGGGGACATCGTGGCCGGCGTGATGGGCTCGGGCATGTACCTGGCCGAGGAATTGTGCCTGTTCATCGACATCGGCACCAACGCCGAAATCGTGGTAGGCAACAAGGACTGGATGGCCTGCGCCGCAGCGTCGGCCGGACCCGCCTTCGAGGGAGGAGGCGTCGAGCACGGCATGCGCGCGGCCAAGGGCGCCGTGGAGGACTTCTCCGTGGACCCGGTAACCTACGAACCGATGCTGGTCACCATAGGCAATGTCCGGCCAAGGGGCATCTGCGGGTCCGGCCTCATCACCATGGTGGCGACCCTGTTCGAGGCGGGCATCATCAACAACCAGGGCAAATTCAATCGAGACCTGTCCACCGAACGCATCCGGGAGCGCGAAGGCGTGGTGGAGTACGTTTTGTCCTACGCGGAGCAGACGGCCATCGACCGGGACATCACGCTTACCGAGATCGACATAGAGAACCTGATCCGGGCCAAGGGCGCCATGTACGCGGGGTACATGACTCTTTTGGGCGAGGTGGGCCTGACCATCGACATGATTGACCGGATCTACCTGGCCGGCGGCTTCGGCAGCTACGTGGACCTGACCGCGGCCATGACCATCGGGCTTCTGCCCGAGACCGACCCGGACAAGGTCACCTTCGTGGGCAACGGCTCGCTCATGGGCAGCAAGATGGCCATTCTCACCAACAAGCTGCGCCAGGACGTGGTGCAGGTCACCGAGAGGATGACCAACTTCGAGCTGTCGGAAACCGGTTCCTACATGGACAATTACGTGGCCGCGCTGTTTCTGCCACATACGGACCTGAAACAGTTCCCGCGGGTCAAGCAGCGCCTTGACGCCATCCGGGAGGCCAGGAACTGACCCCTTCCCGAGGAATCCGGCATGAATAGAGGGGGGCCTGTTACCGGCGGCCCCCCTTTTGCGTCTGATCCAAACCCCGCCCGATACAAGGGAAATGCCGGGGTAGTATTGAAGGACCCGCCCGCAAGTGCTATGGTCCGTTTCCTGGTTCCAGTACTGTTACCAGCCCGTTGAAAAAATAGGGATTTACAGCCTGTTCAAAACGATGAGATGCAAGGCGCACGAATTTCGAGG
>JBKHBM010000180.1:0-5954 GCA_046542385.1 Desulfatibacillaceae bacterium
CACCTGGGTCCCCGCTTTCGCGGGGATGACGACCGGTTGGGGCGTTGGGTCAAGACCCCGCGAGGCGGGGCGGACCCGACATGCCCCGTACACCTGGGTCCCCGCTTTCGCGGGGATGACGACCGGTTGGGGCGTTGGGTCAAGAGCCCGCGCAAGCGGGGCGGACCCGACATGACCGCTATGCACAGTCCTTCGCCACTTCGGCCATGGCCTTTTTGAGGTATCCCTCGCCGGACAGGTTCTTCCTGTGCCCGTAGAGGAAGCTCCACTTGAGCAGCCGCTCCACGGCCTGGGGCAGCTGGCCGTAATTGCCGAGAAATTGCACGCACCGGCCGTACTGGGCCTCCATGGCCTCCTTCTCCCTGCACCCGCATCCCAGCGTGACCAGGTTGACGCCGAGCGACCGGCAGTATCTCATGCCGTGCTCCACGTCCACGCCGAAGTTGGACTCCCCGTCGGTGACGTGGATCAGGAGCTTGCGGGTCCGATCCCTGGGCATGAAATGCGCCGCCGCGATTATGGCCTGGCCGCTGGCCGTCTGGCCGCTGGGCGGCACGCTCATGAGTTTTCGGCCCTCGATGAGCCGGGAGAACATGCACACCCCGTCCATTTCAAAGTAGGCATAGGCCTGCAGCATGTTCCCGTCGCCCTGCAGCGCCCGGTGGATGTTGCCCACCGTGTTCTCCACCATCCGCCACTTGGGGCCCCGCATGGAACCGGACGCGTCCATGAGAAGGCACACGCACCAGTCGTTTTTCGGCAGCCGGTCCACGCTGTGGAAGCAGCGGCCCGACACCGGGGCGCGATACAGCCGCCGGCCGTCCACCCGCCCTCCCAGGAGGCCCCGGTTAACCACCTTTTCCCGCTGGGCGTAGTTGGCGAATATCGCCCTGATCCGCCCCACCAGCCTGCGGTCGATAACGGGATGGGCCTGCATGTGGAAGTCCCACCTGCTCATCCGGGCCACGTCCGGGTTGTCCACGCCGGCCACGTTTTTGATGATGGGGGTTATGTCCGTGCTGGTGGCGGCGAGCTCGGACTCGATGCCGTGCACCAGGGCCGGCGCCATGTCCGGTGACTTCACCCCGCGCCCCGCGGCCTTCTTGCGGCGGCCCAGACCCTCGGGGGTGATGTACCAGTGCAGCCGCTTGTCCTGTACGTTCCAGGAGCCGATGGTGTCCTCCACGGCCCGGTACGCGGCGAGGTAGGCGTCAGCACGCTTCTCGCACCGCCTGGTCACGCCGCGCTCATTCTCCCGGATGGATTCCAGTTCCGCCGTAAGGTCGGTAAGGGTCAGAAGCGGTCCCATGTACGCGGGCAGGAGGATGCCATCGGTGTCGTGCCGCCACGTGGCCGCCCACCAGTAGGTGAGCAGCGCGTCCACGCTCACCACGCCCAACCGCAGCCGCGACCATGCCTCGGCCAGCGCCTGTTCCCTGGCCTTGTGGGTGTACCTGCCCAGAACGCTCTTGTCCGCTATGCCGTCTATGTAGATGTCCTCGGCCGTGTGAATGAGCTTCTGAAAAATAACGCGTCTTATGCCGGTCATGGCCTTGAACTCGGGCTCCAGCGACTTCCACACGCGCTCGCTCCACTCGATGCGGTGCAGTCCGTCGTGAACCACTATGCCGACGAGATGGTCCACCTTTTCCGGCGACACCGGATAGTCGCCCATGACCATGGACGGGTCCAGGACGATGCCCGCTTCCGTGCCGTCGGACATGCCCAGGTACTCCACCCTGCCCACGTTGGGACCCAGATGCCCCGCCACCTTCTGCAGGGCGCGCAGCAGGTTGGCAAGCTCCGTGGCCTCCGCGGACGACCTGTTCTCCCTCCAGTACGAGGACAACTCCGCCTCCACCTCCTCCCGGGTGGGTTTCCCACCGGTAAGCAGGTCCAGCAGGTCCCCGGCCTTTTTCAGGCCGGCAAGCAGGCCCGGATCCGTCGAATCAGAATAGTTCGTAACCATTTCGCCTGCCTTTCTCCGTGGCCCCCAACTCCAGATGCAGGGAGAGAAGCACGGATTCGAGCACGTCCTTGTTGACCTGGAGGCTGAACTGGAACGCCTCGCGAATGCCCGCCCCCACTGCCACCATCTCCGCGATCATCAGCGTGTGCCGGGTGGAAACCACCATGGGCTCCTGGGTGTTGGTGCGCAACTGCCGCGCCACGTTCACGATGGTGGTGGCGTCCTCCCTGCCCACCCCGGACTTCAGGTGCAGCACGTCGATTTCCACGTCCGTGGGCAGGTAATCCAGCAGGGTCACGTAAAACCGGTCCCGCAGCGCCGCGTCCAGCATCTCCGTGCCCACGAACTCCTCGCCCTCGTTGAGCGTGGCGAAAAACACGACATCCGGCGCCACCTTGATCATCCCCAACTCGTCCGTCCACACCTGCCGGTCCTGGGACAGCACGGAAAACAGCATGTTCAACGCCTTGGGGTGCTCCGGCCGGTTGATCTCCTCCAGGTGAATCACGGCGCCCGGCGTCTGGATCGCCTTGGGAAACAAAAACTCCTGGTAGTAGGTTTCTCCATCCTTCAACCGGTGCTCGCCGAAGAGCTGGCCCGGCTCGGACAGTATGCCCACCTGGAACGTGGCCAGGGGACGGTCGTTCTTCGCCGCGAACTGGCGGACAAGCGTGGATTTGCCGCATCCCTGCTTGCCCGCGATCAGCACGTTCACGGGATGGCGTTCCGCCAGGCGCTTGATACGTTCGAGATTGTCGATGACGTCCTGCTTGAGAAAGAAGTGCGGTTCATGTTCGGGCACTTCGAGTTCGCGTGTGTCTGGCATACATTCCTCGCTTGTGTGCGCACGGGGGCATGCGTCTTTCCTGGTTTGGGAAAGGATTGAGCAAGGATGGTGCCAAGTGGTGCATAACTAGGGAAATAAAGGATAATCTATTGATTTTATTCAATATACAATTGGATCGTCTTGGGAAATGAGAAAACGGGACATGGCCGGTCTGGGACAACAGCGGCCGGGCCCGGGTAGGCCTTCAAGTCACAACATACTGAAATTGATGAATAAACAAAATACTGGGTCACTAATGACCCAGTATTGGAAAAAGTGGGACACCATGGCCCCATGGAGACCGCAGATCCCGCATCAGTTCGCCGGCCCGTTTTCCTCGATCACGCGCCGGGCTTCGGCGATGGCCTTCTCGATGGCGGCCTGGACGTCCGGCTTGATGTCAAAGGAGTAGCCGTTTTCCTTGCACACCTTTTTGGTTTCCCGGATTTCCTCCAGCAGGCGCTTGGGCACCGTGATCCGGAGTATCGCCGTCTTTTCCTTTTGCTTCTCTCCGATTTTTTTCACCGCCATGGGTCGTCTCCCTTCGTTATTTGTTCCTGACCATAGCACACAGAACAAACACCTGCAATAGCAAAACCAAATGCGCAACTTTTTTTGCTCATTATTTTTGCATTTTTCTTGACAAAGCGATTTGCCAACCGTATGGTTCAAGCACGATGGTAAAAATTGACAGTGGCGTGGCAGTCCCGAAACGATCAACTCACGAATGCCCCGGCTTCCGGGGCGGCGAGGTACGAAAATGGAATCCCATGCGAACATGCTGCCGGTGCCCGTCGGTATCCGGACGGACGCCCAAAAGGAAAAGCGCACCGCGGCGAAAAGGCTCTTCGAGTTCATCCGCTGTTCGGTGGAAAGCGGCCTGGCCATATTGAACGGGCTGGCCGGAGACGCCGTGGACGAGATGGAAAGCCACGCCGCCATCCCCATGCAGGTTGTCAAAGGAGGCCGCAGGGTTCGCACGAGCCGCGCGGGCCTTGCCGCCGCCTACCCCGGGGCCTCGCCCAGGATTTGCGTGCTGGTGCATGGTTTGTGCTGCACCGAGCGCGTGTTCCTGGACGGGGCCACGGGCGAGACCTTTGGCACGCTGATGGGGCGGGACTTCGGTTACACGCCGGTGTATGTGAGGTACAACTCGGGCCTGGCCATAGAGGAAAACGGGGTGAAGCTGGCCGGGATGCTCAACGAGGTATGCCGGAACTGGCCGGTGCCGGTGGAGGAAATCATGATGGTGGGCCACAGCATGGGCGGCCTGGTGGCCAAGAGCGCGTGCAATTCCGCGGCGCTGCGGGGCAGCCGGTGGCTGAAGAACACCAAAAAGGTGGTCATGCTGGGATCGCCCCAGCTTGGCGCGCCGCTCGAAAAGTTCGTGCACGTGGCCTGCTCTGCCCTGGATGCGGTGAAGACGCCCTGGACCAAGGCCATAGCCGAGTTTTTGAATCTCCGCAGCACCGGCATCAAGGACCTGCGTCACGGTTTTTTCCGCCGCCGGAGAAAAAACGAGCGCGAGGCCGCCGCGCCGCCTCCCGAGGGCGTGCGGTTCTACACGGTGGGAGCCGGTCTGTCCCGGCATCCCGATTCCGTGGTGAACCTGGTGATCGGCGACGGCCTGGTGCCGCCGAAAAGCGCGCTGTTCGCGAAGGGTGGGGACTTTTACCTCAAGCCCGAGTGCGAGCATGTATTCTACGGCATGGGCCATTTCAAGCTGGCGCGAAGCCGGGACGTCTACCACCGCCTGCGGGCATGGATGGAGGATGAAGCCGGTTTTCCGCCGGATCCCGCATCGGCGCGGAGCATTCAGAAGGACCTTATGGTATTGTAGGACGGGAAGGCGGCGTGTCCAGCGGGCCGGACACGGCGGACGCATTGGTTAAAGCCCTTGGCAAAACCAATGCAGGATTTCGGAATTATGGCATAAACACGCTGGACTCAGCAGCCGGCAACCCGGCGCGAAGGAGTTGCGACATGGCAAACTGGCACAAACTGCGGAGCATGGTGCAGGACATGGTGGACAAGGGAGTGACCTCGGTGGAGGACATCCACAAGCGCATCGCGGACATGCCGTTTTCCGCGCTGGAGGACGTGACGCCGATTTCGGACTCGGCAAAGTCGGTGCACGAAGCCCACGACAAGACGGTGGGCGGCGTGTACGAGACGATTCGGATGGTCAATCGAAAGGTGGGCGAGTTCGCCCAGGAGTTTCTGGACAGCGTGGACGACGCGCGCGACGGGGGAGACGAGAATTACTGAGGCGTGGGGCGGGAAGCCGCCCCAGGCTCATCTCCTTCCAACAGCGGCGATCTGCGCCGCGTCCCGGTGCGCACGGAGCCCGTCCAGGGTTTTCGGCGGCGGATTTGAGTGGTTTGCCAGAGCCGGTATTTTTCTTCGGTTAACAAGCTGAGCAAAAACGGCAAGTTGCACACGTGTCAAAAAAAGTTCTTGACACGAGGGTGGGGTTATGAATATATGTATGTACAAGTGTACGCACACTTGATTGCACATCTGATAACGCAACCGTTCACAAAAAGGAGCAGGCAATGAAAACCATCATCCAACACCTCCAAAACGCCGACAAACCCCAAACCATGCCATCCATCGCCTACGCCTATTCCAGATTCGGGCTCATTCGCATGGCCCTCGAAAGAAACCGCGCCGAAAAGGACCCGAACAACCCGTAACCCGGAATCCCGCAAAGGAGAACAACGATGAGAAACATAGTCCTGGACATACGAAATCGCAATCCCGAAAAGGCCGCCATCCCGGCCGAAGGCCTGCCTCTGATCGCCTACTCCTACTACCGCTTCGGACTGATCAGGCTGGCTCTCGCAAAAAACCGCGAAAACAAGGCGCCCAGGGCCGCATAGGCCCCCGGCAGCCGAAAGGGGAATGACAATGAGAAACATCGACCTGCACGTGCACAAAAGAAAGCCTGAAAACCCCAACCACCCGGACGACGGCCTGTCGCTCATCGCGTACAGCTACTACCGTCACGGCCTGATCAGGCTGGCCATGGAACGCAAACGGAACGATCGGGGGAAAAGGACCGCATAACAGCCCGTTGAAAAACTCGGAATTTGCAGCCTGTTCAAACGATGAGATGCAAGGCGCGCGAATTTCGAGGAACAAGGCGTACTTACGGTA
>JBKHBM010000181.1:0-5633 GCA_046542385.1 Desulfatibacillaceae bacterium
CATCTCATCGTTTTTGAACAGGCTGTAAATCCCTAGTTTTTCAACGGGCTGCTAAACATGCAGGGAGGGACGCGCGCGCCGCCGCGGTCCCTCCTTTGTGATTCACGACGCTTCAGATCCGCTGTACGTCCCTTCCGCCCCGGGCCTTTTGCAGTTCCGGGTTCTTTTCCATGAACCGCTCCCGGGTGTCGGAGTCCACGGCATTCATGGGGCAGGAAAAATGCACGCACCCGCTGCACACGAACAGACGGGCCGCCAACAGCAGGGCGCCCAGGTTGAGCAGGTAGGCGGCCAGGGTCACGAAGTGCTCGCTCAGGAAAAGAAACACCCCGCCATAGACCCACATCCCCACGAAGCACAGGATCATGAGCCCCCTCTTCCACAGGGGCATGGGACCGGGCTCGTAGGCGAACAGCTTGGGCGAGGGAAGAAAGGGAAGACAGGTGACAAAGACCCCGGGCTTGCCGTACTGAGGACAGTGGGTGCACAAAAAAAACGGCTGCAGCACGGCGAAATACAGCAGGACCAGCACGATCCACAGTGCGAACAGGGACCAGTGCATGGCGAGGGTCCCCATGGCCGCCAGGAGGATCGGCGGCAACACCATAAAGCCATGCAACACCTTCACCTGCCAGGGCACGTTACACGAAAGCATGTCCGTAACGTCGCATTTTGCGCAGTCATCGCCGATACACGTTGCTATCCCGGGCCTACCGACATTCTTTTTCCGCATGGCGCGCTCCATGGTGGTTCATTACGCCGCCCCCGCCCGCGCGGCCTCTTCAGGATGGCCTGGCAAGCCAATAGCAGAAATCCACGCCCTGGTCCACAAAACAGTCGGCGGACCGAAGACACCCCTTTTTCGGCATGCACGTGTCTCTATCCAGTCGCGAGGCGAAGATACCCATGGGGCGCTTTTTCCCATCCCGGTACCCCGGCTGCACCGGAATGCCCGGTTCCGCACGTGGTTCCAAAACGGAAACCGGAGTCCCCGAATCGAATGCGGATCAGGACCATGCCGCGTGGGAATCGGGCCGAAGTCGGCGACCATGTGCGAGGGACACGGGAAACGCATGGACCTCTGCCAGGTCAGCGCCGGGCGGTGCCGGCGCCCGAATGGCACGTGCCGCTGGCTCACGACCCATGGGAAGCTGATGGCTCGGTGGCCGGATAATCACCCGATATGTTGCAAAATGTTCCTGGCCAGAGAAAAAACTACCTGTGAAATATCCCACACTGGTAAAAAATGAGGCGAGCGTACGCTCCATCACACGGGCCCCTTTTTCCGAATAGCTTCAATAAGTACTTGATTTAATCGAAAAAATATTCAAAATGCGGCATTTTTGTCCTGAATGTCAAAAAAAATCGCAGGTTGAATACACATTTAACGTAATTGGAATCGTTTTTGCACTCCTTTCCGGTAACACGCTTCAGGACCCCGCAGTAAAGCCGGTTCCACAAGCGATGGCACCTGACCGGTGGATGATACTGTGTACTGTAAAATGAAATGCGGGTTTCAAGGTATTGGCTTGGAGGCTTTGTTCCAGCATCATGCAAGAATGCGAGCGAAAAGTCCCGGGTTGATCGACGCAACCTGACACACGAACAGGCAACCGACACTGGAAGTTTACGGAATTGGAGACAGGCGAAATGTACGAAGGGTCGATTCAACGCACAAAAGAGGAGTTGGGTTACATGATTGATTTCGATGATCTGGTAATTCCGGAAGGGTATCGTCCGAAAGAGGACGAGGAGTACATGAGCGACTTGCAGCTCGCGTACTTTCAGCGTAGTCTTTTGTCCTGGAAGCAGCAGCTCCTCCAGGAGTCGGAACAGACACTGAGTCGTCTCAAGGAGGAAGCATTCCAGCATGCGGACGTGGTTGACAGGGGAGTTGCCGAAGCGGACCGCGCCTTTGAATTGCGCACACGTGACCGCTACCGCAAACTCATCAGGAAAATCGACAAGGCACTGGACCGTATCGAGGAGGGCTCTTACGGCTTCTGCGAGGAGACGGGCGACCCCATCGGTCTGCGCCGCCTGGAAGCCCGCCCCATCGCCACCCTGTGCGTGAAGGCCCAGGAAGCCCATGAGCGCCAGGAAAAACTGATGAAGAGCATCCGCGTGTCCGCGTAACGGGATCCCACAACCCGTTACAGGGCCCCGGCCTTCCGCTTACGCGAGTACGCCCGCGTCCCCACCGCGGGTGTCATTGCGAACCGTGTGATTGCCTATATCCTTATCCCCGGTTTCACAACCGCCACATCCTGAATACGTTCAGGCTGTGCGCCTTCGCGGCCAGACGGATTTCCTTGCATTGACAAACCGTTTGCCTTAACCTGCCGGCGCATGGATTCGTGCGCCATGGGGTTTGGACCACATCAAACGGAGTGTACCAGTGCAGGATCTGACCAAGGCCCAAAAGGCCCGTATCGCCATCCGCGTGTTCAAGACGACCGCCGACGCCGTGGCCCTTCGCGGCTTCTTCCGGCTCACGGGCCGTTCCGGGCAGCAGCTCGAAGAGGCCCTGCGCGTACTGTCCCCGGAGATATACGGCACCATGAACGACCCGCGGATCATCGAGCTCAAGGGGCTCGAATACGTCATGGATCGCCTTCCGCGCGGAATCGAGGCCTGCTCCCGCATCGTCCTCACGGCTCAGGAGGAACTGGCGGGCACGTCCTTTGAGATGATCGTTCCGCCAAAGCGCCGTCGCACTTCCTACCGGGTCAATGAAAAAGAGATGTGCTTCATCCTCACCCGCGGCCTTTCCGAAGTGTACGACATCCTCACTCACCTCACCTTCATGTACAACGAGGCCAAGAAGATACGGAATCAGATAAGGGACGTGGACGGCCAGCCGCCCGCGGAATGGCGCAAGCTGGAGCAGGACGTCGCCAGGAAGGACGAGCTCTCCGGCAGGGAACTGGACCAGGCCATCTGGAACCTGTCCCGCGTGGTCGGCGGCACGTACCAGGACACCAAGGCCACATGGGAGTACATGGAGAAAAGCCGCAGAGAGAAAAACGCCAATACAGGCCTGTTCGAAATCATCCACCAGCTGGGCCTCCTGGCGGACACCAACCGGGAAAACGGCATCTGCGTCCACTTTTCCCCTGCCCTGCGCGACATGATCGGCCACCACAAGTACGGGGAAAAGTGGGCGAGGAGCCTCAAGGCCCGACTGGCGGAGCTAGGGTACCTGGGCAGGCCCCTCCACGTGGTAAGCGCCAACATGCACAGCGTCATGAACCTGCTCTACGGCTACGGGGCCATTTATGGAGACGACGGCGCCAAACCGCCCGACGACTTCTACGAGATATTCCACCAGATCCGGGACAACCAGGAAAGGGTGGTCGCTTACGCCCGCACGAACGGGCTCGTCGAGTTTCATGACGATTCAGGCATGTACATCGACTGCCAGATCATAGACGGCGCCCGGTTGTGCGACATGACGTTGCATCCCGGCCTTCGGGTGGACGCCGACCTTTGCCGGGCGGAACGGCCCGTGATCCTGGTCATGGACTATGCCTTCGGCGCACAGGCGTTCGAGGTCATGGACGAACTGCTGGAACCCATCGGGGATGAAAACGGCGGGCAACGCATGCCGGTTGCCAGCGTGTCCGTCATGGGCAAGGCGGGAACGCTGTGCGGCAACAAGGGCGACATCATGCTGGCCACCTCCCACGTGTTCGAGGGCGAGCCCCACAACTACACCTTCACGAACCAGCTGTCCCGCACGGATTTCGACGACGACGTAACCGTTTGGGAAGGCCCCATCCTGACGGTGCTGGGCACCTCCCTGCAGAACACGGACGTGCTGGAAAAATTCCAGAGGACGAGCTGGAAGGCCGTCGGTTTGGAGATGGAAGGCGGGCATTACCAGATGGCGCTTTCCGCGGCCATGGTGCGCGGCTGGATAAGCCGTGACGTGAACCTGTGCTACGCCTACTACGCCTCGGACAACCCGTTGGTGAGCGGACAAACGCTGTCCTCGGGCAGCATGGGCAAGGAAGGTATTCGCCCCACGTACATGATCACACGGGCCATTCTGGAGAAGATCCTCAACGGATTCCCGAACCCGGAGCAGTAGCCCCGGCCGGAACACAACGGAACAGCGTGGCCCCTTTCAGCGGGCTGTGGCGGGAGTACTCGCCCCATCCGGAGTCCAGGCGCGCGACAAGTTCAAACGCATGCGGGAAAGCCGGTTCCGTGGATCGCACCACGGTTCCCGGCACCGGGTTCTTCATCGGCAGGCAGTTGCGGAAGTGGTCCGTCACATACCATCCGGGCATGCACCGGTCCTTGTAGGTTTTCTGATGCTCCTGGCGCAGCACCAGCTGGTTCACGCAGCTTTTGTTGCCTCCCAGGATGCACCCGTCCGTCACCCCGATGAACATGTCCGGCAAGAATCCCTCCGAGTCCACCACATCGGCGAACTCCTGGTGCGACGCCGTAACGCAGAGCAATACCACGGTAAAACCGGCCTTTTCCTCTCCGCCCCGAGCCCCTGATTCAACATTCAGATGAACCTCGTGGCAGGGATGTCCCCCCAGGGCGCCGGAAAGAAGGCCTGCATGCCCAATGCGGCAGAAATCATCCTCGAAACCAAACCGGTTGCCGCCCTCGATCGGATCGGCGGTGTCCACGTACAGGAAGACGTCCGGCGACGGCGCGCCTTTCACATCCAAGGCGGCGTAGTGTTCCGGCCGCGTGCGCGCCACGGCCAGCAGATCGATTCCGGCGCAGGGATACAATGCCGTTGAAACGGCGTGCGGCACGCCGACACGGTCGGCGGCCGCGCGCACCGCTTCGGCAATGGTATCGTGCCGAAAAGGCGGAACGTTCGAGCCTGGTTTGTTGGAATGGTTCATTGGACAGATGCTGGTACAGAGGTGTGGAGCGCGGTAACGGTCATCAGCCGTGTCTTGCCACGATCACGGCCACGTCGCCCTGCAGGCCACCGCCGGGCAGCCGCACCAGGTCCACCAGCGCCTCCACGGCCTGTTCCGGCGGGCTGGTCACAGCGGTTTCCCTGACGGTCTCGTACCGTGTGTAATGAAAAAGGCCGTCCGACGCCACCAACAGCGTACCGATGAAGGAATGGGGGCCGAACGACGAGGGGATGCATTCCCCGGAACCCACCAGGGGTTTGCGCAACTGGTTTTCCGTAAGTTCGAACCACTCGCCGGCGGTGATGAGCCACGCTTCGGAATCCCCCACGCTGGCGCCCACGAGTTGGTTGTTCACGAGGCTGACGATGACCGCGGTGGTCTCACCCATGTCCGGGTTGCGAAACACCCGCTTGTCCACATGCTGCAACAGGGCGTACCACTCACCGGGTTCCGCAGGGTCCCCGACCATGCCGGAGCTGACAGCCCGGACAACAGCCTCGGCGGCCTTGTCCGCGTCCGCCATGCCACCGGAGCCGTCGGCCACCACGAATACGGTGGCCTCGCCCAACTCGACCACGGCGAGCCTGTCCTCCAGGTATTCGGTGGCTCCTTCGATCTTCGTGCCGATTTCGAGCATGGGCGGCCTCCATGTTTCAAAGACCTGGAAAAAGGCTTTCGTCACCCAGGAACTGGCGCGGATATATCGTAAGGCCGGACCCGACAAGGCACAATCCCGCC
>JBKHBM010000182.1:0-5610 GCA_046542385.1 Desulfatibacillaceae bacterium
TCATGTACACGGATTGTTTGGACATGACAATCCCCCACCCCAGGAAATAGCCGAGCCCGTAATGAAGATGGGAATAGGCAATTACAGGGATGACCGGCCAACTTGCATGGAAGGACTCCTTCTGCGCGATCAACTGCACGAATTCCCTGCTGAAAACGGCGAGGCCCAGGCAAATGAAAGACCCGAAGACGTAGTAATAGGTGCAGGTTTTCTTCACAAACTCCCGCAACGTCTCCGGATCGTCCTCCAGCTTGAGGAAAAGCGGCTGCAGGGCCTTGGCCAGTGGCGAAACCAGCAGAATCATGATGAGATCCGCTATCCTGTAGCCGAAGGAATAGAGGCCTACCTCGGTAAGTGAAGTGAAGACCTTCAGCAGGTACCTGTCCCCCATCTGCAGAAGCTGGTTGGACACCCCCAAAAGCAGATAGGGATACCCGAACTTCAATGGTTCCCTGAGCATGCCCACGGCTCGGGTGGGCCGGCTTTGGCTGATGTAAAAGGGCAGGACCATGGCGCTGCCCGCCGCAAGACCCGCGAACTGACCCAGGATCAGCGCCATGACTCCCATGTGCATGACGATCAGGCCTACGAGAGTAACAGTCGATGAGACCAGGAACACGATCCAATTCGCAAGAACAAAATGCCGAGCCCTCTCCTCCATCTTGAGCATGTTGGCGCCCAGATCGAAGACCGCGCGAAAAAGGAGAATGCCCGCGTAGACCCTTACAATGGGAGCCAGGTTTTCGCTTTCCAGGAAGAACGCCGCCGCGACACTGGAAAGGCTGAAGAGCACGATTGCGGCAAGAGTGCACGCGGCCAGAGTGCACATCATTGTGACAAAGGCAAATTCCTTTCGGATCTCCCTGAAATCCGGGTTGTAGTAAAACCGCATGAAGCCGGTGTTGATGGGAGAGCCGAGCACCTGATAAGCCAGAAGGGTGACCAGGGTCATCAGGCCGATGATGCCGAAGTCGTCCGGGCTCAGATAATAGGTGTAAACAGGGATGAGGACAAAGCCGAAGAACTTCTCCACGATGGTGCCGAAGGAATACACCCCGGCGAGATGGATCAGCCTCCGGAACTTGTCCGCGAAGTCGTCTGCCATCGGCGATCACTCAGGCCTTTCCAGGGAGTAGACCTCGTAGTCCGGGTTCTCGTACACCAGGGCAATCTCCGAAAACCTTTCCGCTCCAACCTGTTCCCTGTACGGCTCCGCGTAGGCATTGCCCAGCACGAGATGGGTCAATCCGTATTTGTCCCGCAGGATTTCCGGAGTGGCGCCCACCGCGTCGAAAAACTGTTCGACTCCCCTCGGGGTTTGTACAAGTCCGTCACCCACCTCCTTCATGTTGTCCATGCCCCACTCGCCGGGCCGCACGATGAAACGGTGGTAGTACTCCACCCCGGGAGCCACGCCGGTTTCCATGGACCGGGTGGACAGGACATAGGACTCCTTGATGGGGGAGATGGCCACCCTTGCGTCGGGCGCATTGGTCCCAAACCATGCGAGAAGGTCGTCGGTGCGCGGCGTGGCGTCCGTGCTGGAGGACACAAGGTGCGCCCTGCGGAAATAGGCCACGTACGCCATTGCCACGCAAAGGTTGAACAAAAGGAGCAACCAGAACAGCGCGGCCGCCGTGTCCGGTCCGATCCGCGTGAGGCAGGCGGCGAACACGATCACCGCCGCGTGCCCGGCATACTCGAAATAACGCTCCGGCTGGCCCAGCATGATGAGCCAACGGGTCATGGTGGCGAGCATGGTAAGCAGTGCGGCCAGCAGCATGGCCAGGCAGGCGCTCACCACGTATGCCGAGCCGCCCGTGAAATTCGTGTCCACAGCCACCCACAGTACACCGGCCAGCACGACAACCGGGGCGTTCAACGCCACGATGACCAGGGAAAGCCTTTTGAGCACCATCTCGAAGGCCTGCTTCCTGTCATGCAGCAGGTGGCTGAAAAAGGCGACGTAGTCCCGCCAGCGATCCCGGACCGTGGCCGAGGTGGGAAAGTCCCTGATATGCCAGTACCAGACCTTGTGCCCGAGCCACCAGCGCAGGACGTCGCGCGCCCCCAGGCCTGGCATCGTGATGCCCGCCAGGACAACGACGCCGAGGATCACCATGGGAATCGGAGTCAGCCGGGCAACGGAGATGACAATGGAGAAGAACACCATCACCTGCCATCCGAACTGGGAGGCCAGCACGATGAGCACGCCCGTGGCGGCGGCGAACAGGCCGGCCACCCACAGCCAGGCCCCGGTCGCGTGCATGGCGAGAAACACAAGGGTGAAATACGCGGTCACAAGCAAGAGGCCCAGGGAACGGGCCTTCATGGTGGCCATGCGCGCCATGCCGCTGCCACCGGTAAGCAATTGCGGCGTGGTCAGAAAAATCAGCAGGCCGGCGGCGGCAAGAGGCAGGCCCGCGACCCGCGCGTCCGGGAACAACAGGGCCAGCGGGACGAAAACGAACAGGCCGGCGACAAGGTCGTACACCGCGTTGAGAAGCCTGCCGGCGAATCCCCAGCGGCGCCGGGGAAAGCGGGAAATGATGAACATGGACAGCACGGGATACCCGTACATTCCGTCCACGGCCGACGCCAGGGGCTTTTGCGTGACCCAGCGCCGCCCCTTGAGCCGGTGCAGGTCCCACAGGGACAGCCACTCGTCCGTCGCATCCTTGCTGGTGAGGAACACCAGGCGAAGCACGAGACCCAACCCCATTGCCAACAGAAAATAAACGATCGTAAGCATCGTAATACTTCTATCCCCTTCCATAAATCCCACGCAACCGCGCGGCAATTTCGGATTCCCGGCCCGCACGCTCCAACAGGACCAGGAAACCGGCCGATTGTGAGGGCAAAACCCTGTTGAGCGCCATCATGTAGTAAAAGCCCCACTTTCGCGCCGCGAAGAAATCATGGAACCAGGGCATCGGAAAAAGAAAGTTCTCCCGTTCGATCCGCTTGAGACTGAATCCGGCTTTCCGGAACAGGCGACGCAGGCGCCGTCGGTTGTATGTGCGAACCCTGTTTTTGGCCCTGGAAGCAGCCTTGTCGACAAAGGTGTCCCGAATCCACGCAAGCAGGCATCCTTCGTTGGGAACCACCAGAATCAGGACCCCGTTTCCCGAAAGGAGATCCCGAACGGCGGCGAGTACGGCCCGGTCATCCCCCACCTGCTCCAGTACATGGCTGAGGATGACGATGTCGAAAAAGCCCTTCTCGTAGTCCGGCGCAGCCAGGTCCTGTTGCGCCACCTGCACACTGGGAAAGGACTGGCGGGTGCGGTCCACCCGTTCCTGGTCCATGTCGCAGGCGAACACACTGACCCCGGGCGCCGTTGACAGGTAGCGAAGATTGAAACCTTCCCCGCATCCCGCGTCCAGCACGCGCACCGGTTCGTCCGGGTTCTCGGCCCGCTTGTTGTTTATGATGCGCTCGAAAAACCGCCAGCGGCGAAAGACAGTACGCTTCTGTATGGGGCCCTCCAGATCCGGCAGCCGCTCGGCCTTGTACCACAATGAATCGGCTGCTTCACCTTCTTGACGTCCCCGGAATCTCCAGGCAGACATGAGAATCTCCGTGTATTCCCGGCTCGCCGGCCGGGACGACGCGCCATTGCATTCCGGCGCGGCATGGTGATCGTTATGAGCTATCAGCCCGTTGAAAAACTCGGAATTTGCAGCCTGTTCAAAAACGATGAGATGCAAGGCGCGCAAATTTCGAGGAACAAGGCGTACTTACGGTACGTCGCGTTGACGAGAAATGAAGCGCAACGCCGCAGATCGCGTTTTTCAACAGGCTGCTATCCCAGACGTGTCCTGGTGGAGCGGATCACTTGGGCCGGGCTGACGCGCCCGTTGTCCTGGCGCTCCACCTCTTCCAGGATGAGGACGCCCTTGCCGGTGAGCACAGCGACCTCCCCTGTATCGCGGCGGATTTCCGCCACCTGTCCGGGAACACCCAGCCAGGGGTAATCCAGTTCCCCGGCACGGGCCCGCCAGACGATGAGCCTCTCCCCTTCAAAATCGGCATACGCACCGGAAAAGGGTACGGACCCGGCGCGAACGAGGCGGCACAGGTACCCGGCATCCAGCCGGAAATCCAGGCGGCTGTCCTCGGGACGGCGCGGGAAGCAGCGTAATGACAACGCGGGATCAGCGGGCTGGGGCCTTGGAGTGATGCCTTGGTTTTCCAGGCCGTCCAGGACTTCGGCGAACATCCCGGGCACCGCCGTTTCCATGAACCGATAGAAATCGCCGATGTACGTCTTTTCCGACAGGGGAAAAGACCGCTGCAGGAGAATCGGCCCCGCATCCAGCTCCTCCCTCATAAGGTGCAGGGTCAGCACAACCCGGTCCTCGCCGTTAATTATGGCCCAGTTCGGACAGGCATTGCCGCGATACCTGGGCAGATCTCCCGCATGGGCGTTGACGACCCCGTGGCGAAAGAGATGCAGAACCTCGGAGCCCATCACCGTAAGCCAGTTCATGCTGACTGCCACCTCCGCGCCCGAATCCCGCATCATCCCGACGTATTCCGGCTTCCCAATGGCCGGATCGCAAAAGAACGGGCAACTCAGTTCCCGCGCCAACTCCTCGAAATCCTTTTCATCACGGGTATACTCGGGCGCCGCCGGGCACGTCCCGACAAGGACGCACTCGTGGCCCTGATTCGTGCAGGCCTCCACGGCGTCGTATAGCATCGAGGTTCTTCCGAGGGCCGCGAATTTCATGGCTCCACTCCCAAAAAACCGTTCCCCGAAACCTCGCCCCCGCCGTTATTTCGCCATTTCCCCGCCCAGTTCAAAGCGATGTCGCTGATCCGTTCACCGCCACCTGACAAGGCAAGGCTTTCAACCAGTCTCATGAAGTGGTCCATTACGCCGGCGACTTCCTTGTTTACATATTCATCCATCCCGGAGGCCGGCATATCCAGTCGATATCCGCCACTTGCCAACATCTCCCTGTACGGCGCCATGTTACGGGAATTCAGATACACGTGGATGGGGTGATAATCCAGAACCAGGAGTCCCGACCGCTGGAAAAAGGCCTTGCCCGGTTCAAAATCAGGTATTGTGTGCAACATCTCGAAATCGTCCTCCCAGACGTATGGGACTCGAATCAATCCTCCGTGCTCGGTAGGGTGGACGAATGGTCTGGGGACAGGATAAGCAGGAAGGAACAGGGAAACATCCACACGAATCCGCGTCTTCTTCATGACCATATTGAGCAGGTTGGTGTATTGAAAAAGGCCATGGGTCCGCATGCTGGTGGCAGAGGGAACGAGCGCCTGACAGAAGTCCAGGACCTGTTCCGGATTGTGTCCATGTGTGGATCCGGGTAAAAAGTTCGGATGAATGCCGATCTCGAAAAGCTCTGGATGCTCTTGGAGACGGCGGATTGCGGGACTGTCGTGCGTGACGAACCAGGTAGCGCGAACCTCCCGGGATACAAGGATTTTCGCGATTTCGTCTATGGCCGCATCAGGCGCCCAGTCCGTGTCCAGAGTAAGGGCAGTGGCATCAAGAAACTCGTTGGCTTCTTCTTGCCTCTCATACTCTTTTTGATCAGGACTCATACCTTGATTTCCATTCTTCAAATACCTACC
>JBKHBM010000183.1:0-5575 GCA_046542385.1 Desulfatibacillaceae bacterium
CTGACGAGAAATGAAGCGCAACGCCGCAGATCGCGTTTTTCAACAGGCTGTTAAATGGAAATCCTTCCCTGGATTGTGACACAGCCTCCTTCGCCGGGTGACGAAATGTGGAATAGCTTCGCCCGGATTGTATTGTCGGGTCCGGCCGCGCCGGCGCGGCCTTCTCCAACCTGCGACCAACCCGGCCGACTCCCGTCGATTCCATGCGGAGAATACCTGAATCCGGGACATTCCGAAACAGGGAAAAACGCGGGGGAAGCCGCATGGTCACGACTTCCCCCGGAATCTTTCGCGCGCCGCGCCGGCGGAAGCCGGGTTGCGACGGGATCGATGGCATTTTCAACTGGCGGTTACGGATTCATCTGGTAGGCATCCACCAGGGAGTACACGTTTTCCTTGAGCACGCGCTCGAACTTGTCGGGATCGTGCACAGGGTCCTTGATCATGGCCAGGCACGCCTTCTTCTGCGCCTCCGTGGCGGACATCATGCCGTGGATGTCCAGGGCGAAGCGATTGAAGTCGCGCACGAACACGTTGAACATCATGTCCAGGCGGTCGTCGTCCACGCCTTCGATCTTCGCGCTTTCGATGATGAGCTGGCCGTAGGCCACCAGGGTGAAGATTTCACCCACGGCCAAAAGGAAGTCGAAATCCTTGAGCATCTGGTCGCCCAGTTCCATGCCCGAGGCCATGAGGAAGTCCTGGTAGGCCTTGATCTGCTCCTTGAACACGTTCACGTTGGGCAGATCCACGCTGTTGTAGGCGATGTTGAAGTCGTGGAACTGGATTTTGCCGTAGCCCCGGGTGCGTCCCTGCTGGAACAGGTAGTCGTCGTTCTCCGGGCCGTTGAGCCTGGGCACCTCGGGGTACTCCTTCGGGTTGAAGAAGTAGTTGGGCAAAAGCTTGGCGATGAGCGCCATGTTCACGTGGCGCGTGCCCTCCAGCTTGGGGAAGCCGCGCAGCTCGATCACGGCCTGGGAGAAGTAGTTGTCCTTCTCGAAGCCCTTGGCCGCGATGATGTCCCACAGCATCTCGTGGACTTCCTCGCCCTGGATGGCGACCTTCATCTTCATGATCGGGTTGTACAGCAGGTACCGCTTGTCGTCGGCGGACGCGGCCCGCATGTAGTCCGTGGCGCGCAGGCCGAACAGCTTCATGGCGATGAGGCGCAGGTATGAGTCCATGAACAGCCGCTTTACGTGCGGGAACTCGGTCACGTACTTGCCGTACACGTTGCGGTGCGCGGCGTGGTTCAGCGACTCGTAGAACGAGTGGGTCACGATGCCCGTGGCGCCGGAGCCAATGTTGAACTTGCAGATGTTGATGGTGTTCAACATGTCGTCCCAGGCCTTCTGGCCCCGGGAGCAGATGTCGGCGTCCGTGACGGGGTAGTCGTGCAGGATGAACTCGGACACGTAGTTCTGCGCGTGGATAACGTTCTTCACGCACTCGTACTTTTCGTGGTTGGAATCCACCACGAAGAACACGTATTCGTCCGTGTCCGCGATCTTGCCGAACACGGTGATGATGGAGGCGGCGTTGCCGTTGCCGATGTAGTATTTCGTGCCCCGGGCCAGGTACGTGCCGTCCGGCTGGGGATAGAGCTTCATTTCCGAGGAGTAGATGTCCGCGCCGTGTTCCTTTTCGGACAGGCCGAAGGCGCACAGGGGGTTCTCGCGCAGGGTCTGGACGGCGCGGTGCTTGAGCTCCTCGTTGTCGCCGAGGAAGACGGGGTCCAGCCCGAGGGTGGACACGTGGTACATGTACCAGTAGGCGGTCCCGTAAAAGCCCGTGATCTCCGAGAATTCATACATCCGGTAGGTGCTGTAGTACTGGTCGTCGCTGCCGTATCCCCTGGGCAGGAACAGGGTTTCGAAGATGCCTTCATTCTTGACGAACTCGGCGAAGTCCCAGGTGAACTCCGCTCCGTAGGTGTCTTCCTTCATCTTTGCCATGCCCTTGTTCTCGAAGAACTCGATGGTCTTGAGCATGATCTCTTTGGAGCGTTCGTCGGGGTAGTTTCTGTCCTTGTAGTTCTTGGGGTTGAGTAGAAGCATCCGGTCTCCTTTTCGCGCCAACAAATGGTTGATATTTAAGGGCAAATTGAACAGCGTCCAGGAATGGTAAACCGGTGCCGAGTCCGGTGTCAAGGAACAATGTTCGAGTTGCCAACGTCGGTCATCCGGCGAGTGTTTTCAGGAAGTTGGGCGAGGGGCGGCGGCTCTGGTGGATTCCGGGGGGCAAGGTCCGGTAATCCTTGAATTTGGTATGTATATCGTGTAGAGGCGGTTCATGCGAGCGTCTGGATGGCGGCAGGGAAAAGGGCGCCGGAATTTTTTTCGGACAAAGGTTCCTTTTCCCTTGCGCGGCGGCAGTCAAGGGGTGGTTTTGGCGTCCGGGTCTCGCCGGGGCCGGTCTTTCTCCCCGGGATGGCGACGGGTTCGAGGTTTCAGGCCATTTCCTGGTAATTACCTGAATCCGTGACGAAAATATTGAAAAAATTTTCAAGAACCTGATAAATCGGGCTTTTCGCGTGTTCTTGAACAAATCCTCGTTTCACCCGTTGGGTGAAAAGATGTTTCGCCCTCCGAGGCGGCCTTGTCAGCCCGTTGAAAAACGCGATCTGCGGCATCAGAGCCCGGCCGTTTAGTACAGCCGGCAGGTCTCTTCCTTTTATCCGCATCACCTGGGACCACTCGCGGATTCAGGAATTATACACCAGTTGTTTCAATCCGGGGTAGAAGATGAACATGAGGCAGTCCTTGATCCACTGCTTGTACTTCCTGCTGCCCGGATCCAGGCCCAACATCGCCGCCGGATACGCCGAGGCGCCCACGAAGTTGTAGATCATCACGGCAAGGCTGTATTCCCACATCCGGGACTTTTCGTCCGGGGCCTGTATCGGGATGTTGCGCGTCATGGCCCGCAAGGTATCCTTGTGAAACTCCTCTATGTGCCGGATGTCCACCTCGTCCCGCAGCCTGTGAAACTGCGGCGCTATCTGCATGAGCACCCCCGGGGCTCCCGGGTTCCGGAAGCTGAAGGAGAGCACCCGGTCCAGGTATGCGGACAGGCCTTCCCACATGCCCATGTCCTCCAGGCCGGAGAAAAACGACTCCACCGCGTAGCGGTATTCATTGTGCAGGGACTGGCATACCTGGTCGAACAGTTCAGCCTTGCTGGGATAATAGTAGCGGATGGTGGTGAAGTCGAAACCGCCCTCTTTGCCTATGACCCGAAGGCTGGCGGCGTCGTAGGGGCGGGTGGAGAAAACCCGGCTGGCCGCGGCCAGCACCTTCCGGCGCGTGATCTCGCCCTTTCTTTCCCGGATGTACCTCCCCCGCCCGCGCTCAAGCTCGAGAGGATTGCGCGGGCCGGCGTTGTGTTTCCGTTCCCTGAACGGGTCGATGCGCCTTGCCGGCTTCTTGCGGCTGTCCAGCATCTCCTTCCAGGCCGGGCCGAAAACGGATTTCATGGTGGCGCCGGCCCAGTTCCTGTAGGCTTCGCTGTCCGCGTCCATTCCCAGAATACGTGCGTGGAAGTTCCTGGCGCCGATGTAGTTTCCGGCGCACATGGAAAAGGCGAAGAGCCACGTGGTGATTTCGCTGTCCTCGGCCTTGACGCCTACCTTCCTGGCCAGCGCCTTGAAGTTTTCGCGTATGGCTTGTTGAAGTTCCCAGAGGCGGAACAGGGTGCTTTTGTAAATGTCCTTTTCCCCGGTGTTGAGAATCATCACTTCCATGAGTTCCGGATTGCGGAAGGCATGGTCGAAGAAATGGTCGATGAAGGGCTCCAGCGCTCGTTCCGCCGGAACATGGGTCATTTCCATGAGCGTGCGCAAAAGGTCGTCCAGAAAACCGGAAAGGAGGTCCTCCATGACCGCCTCGAACAATCCCTGCTTCCCCTTGAAATAGTAGCGGATGAGAGAATGGTCGAAGTCCCCTTCCTTTTCGATCATACGGATGCTGGCGGAGGTGTACGGATGCCGGGTGAATACCTTCCGGGCCGCATCCACGATCTGCCGGGGCCTGTTGTTGGCCCGGGGGACGCTGTCGGTCCCGTGGGGGACGGTTTTGCCGGAGTGATGGAGCTCCGGGATTTCAAGGTCCTGGCCGGCGGTGTTTTTGTTCAGAGACATATCGGGATATTTCACTCCCTTAAAGGAGGGGTGGGTGTTGTCCGGGTCGGCATGCCTGGTCGCAGAGGGGCGGGGCGGAGACACCTTGCGCGAAGGTCCCACCGGGGTGCGCTCCGGGAATCCGATACCTGAAAGGCGTGCCGGGTGAACAGAACCTGTATACTAAAACCGTTTGGAACAGGCAAGTGTTGTTTGTTCTGTTATTTTGCAAGGCCATGCATGGTACTTTCTTGTATTGAGAAAAGGCCCCAGTGCGGATGCCCGCCCAACCCGGAATCCTCGGGGAACGGGCACGCTACCTGCCGCGAGACGTCACAACGTGCTGATTTCCATGTAACGGCCGGGGTCATGCACGCACCTGGCCTCTCACGGAGCCCAGCCAGTGCCGCTGTTCGCGCGGCAAGGAAACCAGGGCTGAGCCGGCGGTCATCCGGTCCCCTGGACTCCACGCATGGTTCGGGGAGCCGCCTTTTGGTCAGATCAGAGGACGGCCCCGCTCAATGAGCCTGGCGAGAGGCGTCTCTGTCCGGTCACATGGATCGGAAGGATGTCTTTACCATACCGGTTGACCGGCGTTCAATCAAGGAATAATCAGTATTTGATGTTTAAAATGTGAGAGGCCCCTTTTCCGGCCGCACGCTTGTTGGCATCCGTTCGTCCGGACTCAATCCTTCCGGGAGGAATCGCCGTTTCTCACACCGAGCCGGCCACGGATTCACGTTTTATCCGCCTTCCTACTCCACCCGCACCCTGTAGGTGCCAACGTATTCGTCTCCGGGGCCCAGTTGATCCACCATGAACCGCACGTGGGTGTAGTCCTCGGGCAGCACCAGGATCCGCCTTTTACCCCCGCCCTTCTGGGTTTCCGATCTGGTGACCGGCGGCGCGGAAAAGGTTTCGCCCCCGTCGTATGAATACTGGATCACGCCGTCGACGCTCAACCTCGCCGAATCCTCCACGTAATGGGTGTGTTCGGGCACCGCTCCCACGGTGGGCAGATCTATCACCGTCTTTTCGGAATCGTTTTTCCCCGTGATCTCGTACTCGACGACCGTGCCGGGCGTGACCTTGTCCGGCATCGGTTTCCTGTTTTCGTTTCCCCGGTCGCCGTCTTTGGCGTTTTCCACGACAAAGGCCAGCGTCTTGATGGAGATGAAAGCGTTGTCGGGCTCCTTTGCCGCGACATTGGGGGCGAGGGCCGGGGCCGACGTCACCACGACGGTCAGGACAACGGTGAGCAATATTCCCCGCATGTATGCCTCCCTTTGAATTCGGGTACCGTCCGAATCGGGAAAATGTGGTTGTTGTCCGAAATGATAAGCATCGCAGCCCCCGGCGGTCAACCCGCCAGCAGCCTGTTGAAAAACGCGATCTGCGGCGTTGCGCTTCATTTCCCGTCAGTGCGGCGTACCATAAGTACGCCTTATTCCTCGAAAT
>JBKHBM010000009.1:0-71907 GCA_046542385.1 Desulfatibacillaceae bacterium
AGAGATCGGGCTCGAGGTAGACCTGGCCGTCCGTGATCGAGATGACGTTGGTCGGAATGTACGCGGAGACGTCGCCGGCCTGGGTCTCGATGATGGGCAGGGCCGTGAGTGAGCCGGCGCCCAGATCATCATTCAGCTTGGCGGCGCGCTCGAGCAGCCTCGAGTGGTTGTAGAAGATGTCGCCGGGATAGGCCTCGCGTCCGGGGGGGCGACGAAGCAGGAGGGAAATCTGCCTGTAGGCGGCGGCCTGCTTGGACAAGTCGTCATAGATGATCAGGGCGTGCTGGCCCTTGTCACGGAAATACTCGCCCATGGCGCAACCGGCGTACGGAGCGATGTACTGCTGGGTAGCCGGGTCGGAGGCGCAGGCGGCGACCACCGTGGTGTACTCCATGGCGCCGTGCTTCTCCAGTACCGCGACCACCTGGGCGACCGTGGACTTTTTCTGTCCGCAGGCCACGTAGATGCAGTAGATGTCCGAATCCTTCTGGTTGAGGATCGCGTCGACGGCCACCGCCGTCTTGCCGATCTGGCGGTCACCGATGATCAGCTCGCGCTGGCCGCGGCCGATCGGCGTCATGGCGTCAACGGCCTTCAGGCCGGTGTACATGGGCTCATGCACCGACTTACGGGCGATGACGCCCGGAGCCACGCGCTCGACGCGGGAAAAGGTGTCCGTCTCGATGGGACCCTTGCCGTCGATGGGCTCGCCCACGGCGGAGACGACGCGGCCCAGAACGGCCTCGCCGACGGGGACCTCGGCGATGCGCTTGGTGCGCTTCACCAGGTCGCCCTCCTTGATGTTGGTGACCTCGCCCATGACGGCGATACCCACATTGTCCTCCTCGAGGTTCAACGTGAGACCCAGGACTCCGCTGGCGAACTCCACCAACTCGAGGGCCATGACATCCTGGAGGCCGTAGACGCGGGCAATGCCGTCACCGACCGACAGGACCGTACCGGTCTCGCTGAGGTCCACCTTCTTGTCGAAGTCCTTGATCTGCTCCTTGATAATCTGGCTGATTTCTTCCGCTTTTATTTCCATCAGACCGCCTCACTCCTTTTTAAAGATTCTTTGAGGTTGAGCAACTGAGTCTTGATGCTTCCGTCCAAAACCAAGTCCCCGATCCTGGTGACCACCCCTCCGATGAGCGAGGGATCCTTCTCCACCTCCACAAGGACTTCCTTGCCTGTCATCCTCGAAAGCCCGGAGCGTATCTTGTCCACCGTATCCTGGTCCAGGTCGGTGGCCGCCACAACTTCGGCGCGCGCTATGCCCTTGGCTTCGTCAGCCAGTTTCTGGAAGACCTCGTTTATGGCCCCCGCGGAAAGTATCCTGCCCTTTTCAAAGAGCAGAAGCAGAAAGGACTGCATGACCCTGGAAAGCTCCAGTTTGGTCAGCACCTGATCCAGCACCTTCCTGCGCGCGGAGGAGTCGTAGATCGGATTGCTGATGGCGGCCTCAAGTCCCTTCTCCCGCTCAAGCAAACCGACAAAATTGTTCAGTTCCTCCCGATAGGTTTCGGTCTGCCCATCCTCCTGGCCTATCAGGAGAAGGGCTTTTGCGTATCGTCTCGCGAGCTTGTAGTTTTTCTTCACTTTGACACCACCTTCTCCACGTATTCGTCAGCCAGCCGATTCTGGTCTTCATCCGAAATGCTCTTCCGGATGAGCTCCTCACCCATGGCCACAGCCTTCTCGAGTATCTCGTCGCGAAGCTTTTCCCTGGCGTCCTTCAGTTCGTACTCCATGTGGCGCTTGGCCTGCTCCTGGAGCTTGTCCGCCGATTTGCGGGCCTCGGCCAGAATCATCTCCCTGGCCTTTTCGCCCTGCTTCACATACTCCCCGATGATGCTCTCGGCCTCGGCCTCCAGACCCTTCAGCCTTTCCGAGTACGCGGCCATCTCCTTTTCGGCGGCCAGCTTCTTGGCCTCCAGCTCGTCAAGCTGCTTGCGGATGGACTCGATCCGGGCGTTCATGGCGTTGCTGGCCGGCTTGCGCAGCAGCAGAAACAGCGCAACGACGAGCACCGTAAAGTTGATGACCCGATAGGTGTCGGTGGCGGCCCAGCCCGCGCCATGAGCTTCACCGTCGCCTTGCTCGACCGCCCATGCAAGGCCGCCGGAAAGGAGCAGTACGGCCAAGAGGACCATGAGCCCCGTTGCCCTGCTCCGCCTCCCAATCCTTTGTAGAATCATGCTACCGCCCTCCCCAGTATTTTCTCTCCGATCATCCTCGCATAATCATCAACTTCCTTGCTCAATTCCTCCCGGGCCTTGGCCATGTTCCCGGCAATGCCCTTGCGAAGCTCCTCCAGCTCCTTTTGAGCCTTCTCGTTGATCTCGCCGATGATCTGTTTCTGCTCCTGCTCGGCTTCCTCGGTCAAGGCATCCTTTTTCTTCATGCCTTCCGCCTTGGCCCTGGCCATACCCGCTTCCAGGGCCTCCTCCTTGGATTGGGCCTCCGCCTTGTACCCTCCGATTTCCTGGTTCAGCCCCTCGACGGTCTCCGCCCTCTTCTTGAGCATTCCCCGAATCGGCCGGTACAACAGCACGTTCAGCGCCCAGATGATGAAGATGAAATTCACGATCTGGATGAACACGGACTGATCAACACTTACCATGCCAGACTCCTTTTTCCCGCAACCCTGTATGATCCTTGTGGATCCGGCAACAAGCCAAACGCCCCCCTTTGGCGTGGAGCGTTCGGAAAATCCTCGTCAGATTGTCACCATTCGCCGAATTTTTCGTCCTTTCGCCACCGCAGGACGCGGTTTAATAACACTCGAAACAGCAGGATGTCAAAAACTTTTTTTCACAAATCCCGCCCCCCGCCCTCGAACGGGGACTTCTGCCGAACGATCTCGATCCCGTCATCCTCCTCCGGACCGGGCAGGGCCTTGAGCCCGCCGGACCCTCCCTCCATGGCGCAGTTGCCGTGAAACAGGGCCCCCGAGTCGATGGTCACCTTCGGGGCGGTGATGTCGCCCACCATCTGCCCCGACTTCTGGATCTCCACGGAGTCGGTGGCGACGATGCCTCCCTGGACCTTGCCCGCCACCATTACCTTTCCCACGTGTATGTCACCTTCCACCAGGGCCTTCTCCCCGACGATCAACAGCCCGCTCTGGCTCTCGATCGTCCCCTTGAACGTACCGTCCACGCGGACGGAGCCCTCGAAGCGCAATTCGCCCTCGAAAGTGACGTCCGGGCCAAGGAACGTGTTGATGCCGCCTTTCTTTTTCATGCGCACTGCTCCTTTTATAACCGTCCGGGACAAAGCCCCGGGCCGGCGTTGCCAGTTTCGGTGCCGCACCCGGCTCCCGTTACTCGAACAAGAATCTTCGCATGCTGATGTTCAGAAGGATGCCTATGCCGACCATGGTGGTGAGCACCGAGGATCCTCCATAGCTGACCAGCGGAAGCGGGACGCCCACCACGGGCATGAGCCCCATGACCATACCTATGTTGATGAACACCTGCCAGAAAATCATGGAGACGACGCCCACGGCCAGAACCGCCCCGAAAGGGTCCTTGGACCTGTAGGCCACGCCCAGCCCCCACACGATGAGCAGCATGAACATGAGAAGGAGTACGCCGGAACCCACGAAGCCCCATTCCTCGGCAAGCACACTGAAGATGAAGTCCGTGTGCTGTTCCGGCAGGAAGGAGAGCGATTTCTGGGTTCCCTGCATGTAGCCCTTTCCGGTGAGCATGCCCGACCCTATGGCGATCTTGGACTGAATGATGTGGTACCCGGCGCCCAGGGGGTCCCGGTCCGGGTTCAGGAACGTGAAGATACGCTCCTTCTGATACTCCTTGAGAGAAAACCACACCGAGGGCACGGCCGCAAGTCCGAATGTCACCAAATAGAGCAGGGAACGCCGGCGGATTTTCATGAACATGGTCATGGTGCCGGCTATGAGGCAGATCAGTATGGTGGTGCCGAGGTCCGGCTGGCGCAGGATGAGCGCGCAGGGCACGCCCAGCCACAGCAGTGGCTTGCCCAGGTCCCGGAGGACCAGCCCCTTTTCACTGGCCGCCCTGGAAAAGTGGCGGGCCAGCATGATCATGATGGCGATCTTGGCGAATTCCGAGGGTTGAAAGGAAAGGGGTCCGATGTGGAGCCAGCGCTGGGATCCGGAGATGACCCTGCCGAACAGCAGGACCCAGGCCAAAAGGAGAACGGCGGCCAGCCAGATGAAGAAGCCGTAGCGGTCAAACAGGTTGTAGTGGATCAGGAAGGTGCAGATCATGACCACCGCGGCAATGCCCAGCCAGATGAGCTGCTTTATGCACAGCACCCTGGTGAGGTCGTCGCCACCGGGTTCCACCGCGCTGAACAGGGTCAGGACGCCAATGAAGGCGAGCACGAGGGTCACCAGCAATAGGGGCCAGTTGAAGCTTTGCAGTAGTCGTCTGTCAAACATGGTTCCGTGTTGCCCCCCCGAGGCGGCTCATCCCAGTGGTTTTTCCGATGGGGTTTCGGCGACTATGCCGCCGTTGATGTACAGGTCCGTGAGGTCCCGGGCTATGGGGGACGCGGCGCTGGATCCGTGTTTTCCGTGCTCCACCATCACGGCGCAGGCTATCCTGCCCTCGTCGGCCGGCGCGTAGGACACGAACCAGGCATGATCCTGGAAACGGCGTTCGTCGGAGGTTTCGTTGAGGAACTGTTCCCTCCCCCCCCTTCCCACCACCTGTGCGGTACCGGTCTTGCCCGCCATGTCCACGTTCTTGAGCCTGGCCACCCGGGCGGTGCCGCGGTCGCCGTTGACGACCTCCCACAATCCCTCCCGGACCAGTTCGAGATTTCGTGGGGACACCGGGAGCCTGCCCACGGGTTCGGGACGGTTCTCGATGACGGTTTCGCCGTCCGGGGCGAGCACCCTGTCCACGATAAGGGGCTTGTAGAGGGTGCCTCCGTTGCCCACGCTGGCGGCCACCATCGCCATCTGCAGGGGCGTGGTCAGGTTGAAGCCCTGGCCGATGGCCACGGACAGGGTCTCGCCACCCTGCCACGGCTCGTTTCTGGCGCGCAGTTTCCAGTCCGAATCCGGTATGAGGCCCGGATTCTCGTCACCCAGGTCCACTCCGGTGCGCGAACCCAGGCCGGCCGCGCGGGCGTAAAACGCGAGCCGGTCCACTCCGAGGGCCTCTCCGACCTTGTAGAAATAAACGTCGCAGGACTGCGCGATCGCCTGGACCAGGCTGATGTTGCCGTGTCCGGCCCTGCGCCAGCACCGGTAGGTCCTGTTCGCGAATCGGTAGTGTCCCGGACAGAAATGCTCGGTGTCGGCGTTGACCACTCCCTCCTCGAGTCCCGCCAGGGCCGTGATGATCTTGTAGGTGGAGCCGGGCGGATACCTTGCCGTGACCGCCTTGTTCCGCAACGGCCTGTCCGGGTCGGCGATGAGCTCCCTCCATTGGGCCGAGGACATGCCACCCACGAACAGGTTCGGATCGAAAGCGGGTTTGCTGGCCATGGCCAGGATGCGTCCCGTGTTCGCCTCCACGGCCACCACCGCGCCCACCTCCTCGCCTAGCAGCTCCTCGGCCCGGGCCTGCATCCTGCTGTCCAGGGTCAGCACCACGTTGTTTCCCGGCACCGAAGGCACCGTCCGCAGTACGGAAACGATGCGGCCCTTGGCGTCCACCTCCACCTGGCGGCCTCCGTGTCTTCCGGCAAGTTCGTCCTCGTACGTCTTCTCGATCCCGTACTTGCCGATGTAGTCGCCGGGCCGGCGATGCGGATAGCCGCCCGAAGACAGTTCCCGCCTGCTGATCTCCGAGAGGTACCCGACCACGTGGGAGGCGCTCCTGTCGCGGGGATAATGGCGCAGGGGCTTCACCCGGACCTGGACCCCGGGCAATTCGAACCTGTGCGATTCGATCACGGCCAGCACGTCCCGGTCCACGTCCTCCCGGACCAGGGCGGCCTTGTACGGCGGATTGGCCCGCACCTTTTTCCCGACCTCGCCCCGACGCTCCGGCGGTATGCCCATGATGTCGCACAGTTCGGACAGCACGCGGTCCAGTGGCCGGGCGTCCCTGGGAACCAGGTACACGTCGTAGGAAGGGCGATTGTCGGCCAGAATCACGCCCCTGGAATCCAGTATCAGCCCACGCGACGGATTCAGCGTCTGCAACCGGATGCAGTTGTTCTCGGACAGCCTGTAGTACTCGGCGCCGGACAACAGCTGCAGATGATAAAGCCTGGCGAACAGCAACCCGAATGCCGCGAGCATGACCAGCATGAGCCCCGTCACACGCGACCGGTACCAGTCGCTCCAGGCGGTGCGTACGTTTTGATATCTCATTTCCCGCTTCGCCAGCACCCTCCGCCGGGTTGTTTCAACACCCGCGGCAAAAGGCGCCGTTCATTCCAGTTTCATTTGTCTCGTAACCCAGCGGTCCACCTTCCGGCACAGCCCGTCCACCGCCAGTATCAGCAGCCAGCCGGACAGAGCGGCCAGTCCCGCGCTTCGGGCCAGCACCTCGAAGAGGTGCGGAACGTCCGGGGCGGCGCCCAGGTTGATCACGCCCGCGCCCCAGAACAGCAGGTCCTTGGCCGCCACGCACACGATGGACGCGAGGATGAGGAAAAATACGTTGCGCGCCTCCAAAAACCTGGGAACCCACCAGGCCCCCGCGTACACGGCCCCGTAGGCCATTGCGTGCAGTCCGAACGGGGCGGCCGAAACCAGGTCCAGAACCAGCGCCAGCATCGCCGTCACCAGCCCGCCCTCCCGTACCGGGCGGAAAAACCCCAGGGCCATGACGTACGGCAAAAACAGGTCATAGCCGGACAGAAACGGTAGAACGCGGCCCAGGTCCGTCGTCCTGAGGAGCATGATGACCAGCAGGAGCGCGGCGTGCAGAAGGTAGGTCACGGCTGGTCCAGTGGAGGTATCTCGGGCAGCTCCACGATAACGAGGACCTCCTCGAGTTTGTCGAAGTTCACGTGTGGTGTGACGGCCACTTCCTGGAACATGCCCCGGTTTCCCCTGGACACCCTGGACACCCGGCCTATGGGCAGTCCCGGAGGATAAACCCGGTCCAGACCCGAGGTGATCACCAAGTCGCCCACCTTGACGTCCTCCTTGCGAAGCACGTACTTGAAGCGACAGTCATCTCCGGCGCCTCCTTCCACTATGCCACGGGCCCGCGTTCTCACCACCCTGGCATCCACCGCGCTGTTCGGGTCCACGATGAGCAGAACCTTGCTGTGTCCGTAGGACGAGGCGACCACCTTGCCCACGACCCCGCGGGGCGTAACCACCGGACTACCCTGCCCGACTCCGTCGGACAGGCCCCGGTCCATGATGAGGCTCGCGTACCAGTGAGACGGGTCGTCCGCCACCACCCGGGCCGCTATGCCCTCGCCCGCCATGGTCCTGGCGAATCCCAGAAGATCGCGGAGTCGGGCGTTCTCCCGCAGGGCCTCGCTGCACGCCAACCGGTCCGCGCGTAGCTCGTCCAGCTCGATTCTCAGCCGCGCGTTCTCCCTGCTCACATTTACGAGGTCGAAGTAGGACCGCCACACGGAGACGAAAAAACCCAGGACCCCGCTGGTTCCCTCCTGGGGCGGAGCCGTGAGGTTGAGTACCGTCCCGGACAGGGGCCGGGTCACCGGATCGATCCTGGCCGGAACGGAGAAAAAGATCAGGGCTATGATGGATATGACAATGAGAATGACGGTGGTCGCCATTTTTTTTGAAAACATGGAACCCCACCGGTGGACCGGTGTCCCGGTCGCGCCTTTTTACGCGGAAAACCCGAAGGACGGGCCGAGGTCAGGTGGTGACAACCTGGCGCAAGAGTTCGATGCTGTCCAGCGCCTTGCCGGATCCCAGGGCCACCGTGGACAGGGGGTCCTCGGTCACCGTGATCGGCAGGTTGGTTTCCTCCCGGAGAAGTTTGTCCAGGTTCTTGAGCAGGGCGCCGCCGCCGGTAAGCACGATGCCGCGGTCCACGATGTCCGCGGCAAGCTCGGGCGGCGTCTGTTCCAGCGCGATCTTCACGGTTTCGACGATGGCGTCGATCTGCTCGGAGATGGCGACCCGGATTTCCTCGGAGTCGATGGCCAATATCTTGGGTATACCCGAAACCAGGTCGCGGCCCTTGACCTCGATGGTCTCGATGTTCTCGGGGTCCGGGTAGGCGTTGCCGATCATGGTCTTGATGGCCTCGGCCGTCCGTTCGCCGATCAGCAGGTTGTACTTGCGCTTGATGTACTGGATGATGGCCCTGTCCATCTTGTCGCCCGCCACCCGGATGGAGCGGCTGTACACGATGCCGGCCAGGGAGATCACGGCCACTTCGGTGGTCCCGCCACCGATGTCCACCACCATGTTGCAGGTGGGCTCGGTGATGGGAAGTCCCGCGCCGATGGCCGCGGCCATGGGTTCCTCGATCAGAAAGACCTCCCGGGCTCCCGCGGATTCCGCCGATTCCCTCACCGCGCGCTTTTCCACCTGGGTGATGCCCGAGGGTACGGCGATAACGATCCTGGGACGGACGAAGGTGCCCCGATTGTGGACCTTGCGGATGAAGTGGCTGAGCATGGCCTCGGTCACCTCGAAATCCGCGATCACGCCGTCTCTCATGGGACGGATGGCCACGATGTTGCCGGGGGTCCTGCCCAGCGTCCGCTTGGCCTCGGTACCCACGGCCAGCACCTTGTTCTTGTATCTGTCGTCGGTTCGGACAGCCACCACCGAGGGCTCGCTCAGCACAATGCCCTTGCCCTTCACATACACCAGGGTGTTTGCGGTCCCGAGATCGATGGCGAGATCGTTTGAAAAGAGTCCGTGAATGAATTGTATCATGACGTATTTCGCTCACATGGCGAGGGTTTGAACGGGTTTGACGCGCAAAGCGCCTGCAGCAGCCTGTTGAAAAACGCGATCTGCCGCGTTGCGCTTCATTTCTCGTCGATGCAGCGTACCGTAAGTACGCTTTACTCCTCGAAATTTGCGCGCCTTGCATCTCATCGTTTTTGAACAGGCTGCCAATTCCGGGTTTTTCAACGGCCTGGTAGCGGTCCGGATCCTCTGCCCGGTCGATCCCGGATGACATCCCACAGCCGGCGGCGCGGTCTGTCCCGCGCGCACTCCCGATGCATGTGGTTCAAGGCCGAATCGTTAACAGATATGCGGGACCATTACAAGCAAATTGTGCGGGGCGAAACCCATTTGGCCGGCCCGAAACGACATTCCCGCGCTCCCGGATTCGGGGCCGCTCCCGGCCTTGGCAAATCCGGAACCGTGGCTATAGTATGGATTGAATCCTGAATCCACACCCCGAAGAACCTCGGCGCCGGACCCGCCGGACTTCGACCTGCCCTCACCACAGGAAAGCGAGGTAACCATGAAGATTGTCGTCACCGGAGCACGCGGATTCGTCGGCCGGAAGCTCTGTATCGAACTGGTTTCCGCCGGCCACGAGGTGATCGCCGTCGACCTTGCCGGCGCACCCTCCGAAAACACCCCGGAAGGCTACGGTTACGTCCAGGCGGACACCACCCGCGAAGGAGAATGGCAGGATGAGGTTGCCGGTGCGGACGGAGTCGTCAACCTGGCGGGGGTTTCCATTTTCAAGAGATGGAACGACAAGTACAAGACCCTGATACTTTCCTCCCGGGTGCTCACGACCCGCCGGGTCGTGGAGGCCCTCCCCGAAAACGCCGTGCTGGTGAGCGCCTCGGCCGTTGGCTATTACGGCTGGACCGGGGAGCGCGACGTGGTGGAGGGCGACGGGCCGGGCGACGATTTTCTGGCCCGGGTGTGCGTCAAATGGGAATCCGAGGCGGAAAAGGCCGGTGACAAGGGCGCGCGCGTGGTTCCGACCCGATTCGGCATCGTCCTGGACGAGGGTGGGGGCGCATTGGCGCAGATGCACCTTCCCTTCAAAATGGGGCTTGGGGGCCCCATAGGCGACGGCAGCCAGTGGTTCCCCTGGATCCACCGCGGCGACCTGGTCCGCGCCCTTGTCTTCTGCCTCGAGAACCGGAAAATCACCGGCCCCGTGAACTGCTGCTCCCCGGAACCCGTTCGCAACAGGGAGCTGGCGAAGACCCTGGGGTCTGTCCTGGGCCGTCCCGCGTTCATCCCGGTACCCGAATTCGCCGTGAAACTGGTCATGGGCGAAATGGGCGAGGCTGTCCTGCACGGCCAGAAGGCGTTTCCCGAAAAGCTCCTGGACCATGGCTTCACCTTCGGGTACCCGGACCTGGAACACGCCCTCCGGGCCTGCCTGAAGGCGTGAGGCGCGGCGCTATTCTTCGCCCGCGCCCACCAGGGGCAGCAACTTGTCCACGGTGAAAAAGACCAGGTGACGGGGGTTGTTCTCCTCGTTGCGTTCCGGATACTCGCGGCGGCGCAGCTCGTACAGAAGGTCCGTGTCCTTTTCCTCCCGGATTTTCGTGAGCCACAGGCGTTTGCCCTTGTAGCCCCCGCCTTTCTCCCGGAAAAGGTAGTGGGCCCCGGAATTTTCGACAAGGTTCGCGTAGGTCTTGCGTTCGGGCATGATGAATGCCACGATGCCGTCTTCCATCACGTGGGGCCGGCTGAACACGGCCGCGTTGGGACGGCCTTCGCTGTCAGCCGTGGAAAGCACGCCGAACCCCTCGGTGGTCTCGAAATAGCCTGCAAAATCTTCCATGGCGCTGTCCTTTCTGTAATGGGGGCGGTTTCCATGCGCTCTTGACAAGATTGGAACTGGTGGGGACATGTCAATCTCACCGGAAAATAATCCGGCGGCGGCGATTCGGCCTCCGGCCCTGGCGTCGGGAGCGCTGGTGCGGCCGAAAGACCTGGCCCGCGCCCTGGGATTGGACCGGGCGGAGCTGGAACGGATTTGTGCCCGCTATCCGGCGCGAATCAGCTCCCACGTGCTGGCCGGGCTGGGCGAGCCCGGCGGGCCCCTCTGGAGGCAGTTCGTACCCGATTCCGTGGAGCTTGAGGACAGCGGAGAGGAGGACCCTCTTCGCGAGGAGGCAGGGTCGCCCGTGCCCGGGCTGATCCACAGGTATCCTGACCGGGTACTGTTCTGCGTATCGAATGAATGCGCCGTGTACTGCCGGCACTGCATGCGAAAACGCAAGGTGGGCAGGCCCTTCGTGGCAACGGAAGGCAGCCGGGACCGGGCCGTCCGGTACATCGCGGCAAGCCCCGGCCTACGCGAGGTGGTCCTGTCCGGAGGCGACCCTCTGATGCTGGCCCCGGACAGGCTTTTGGGCCTGCTGGAAAGGTTGCGCGGCATTGCCCACGTCGAGGTCCTGCGCATCCACACCCGCGTACCGTGCGCCGCCCCGGAACGGATCACCCCGGACCTGGCCGCGGCCCTTTCACGCTTCGCCCCACTGTTCTTGAACATCCAGGCCAACCATTTCACGGAACTGACCCCCGAGGCCGGAGCCGCGCTCTCCCTGCTGGCGGACTCCGGAATCCCCCTGGGGTCGCAGACGGTGCTGCTGCGAGGGGTTAACGACGACAGCCGGATCCTGGCCCGGCTGTTCACCACGCTGCTGCGCCACAGGGTCCGCCCTTATTATCTGCACAGTCTGGACCGGGTGCGCGGCGCGGCGCATTTTGCCGTGCCCCTGTCACGGGGCCTGAGGATCATGGAACAGCTTCGCGGCGGAATTTCCGGCATGGCCGTGCCCAGGTTCATGGTGGACCTGCCCGGAGGCGGAGGAAAGATGGACCTGTTGCCGCAGGGCATTGTGGGCAGACGAGGGAGCGTCTGGCTGATCCGGGATTACAGGGGACGGGTGGTGGAAGTACGGGAATGACCGGAGCCTGAATCCGTGACGAAAATATTGAAAGATTCTTCAAGAACCCCGTAAATCGGGCTTTTTGAATGTTCTGAAACAAATTTCTGTTTCGCCTGGCGGATGAAAGGGTTTTTCACCCCGGGGCGGTCTCCCGGTCGGATCAGGCCCCTGGCGGATGGAGCCGGTCCCTGGTGACCTTGAACCCCGCGGTGTCATCTCCGTCGTGGCCTGTCCCGCCCTGCCCGCATTTTTCCGGGGGCAGCCCCCCGGCCCCGCGCTGTTTGATGGAGTCCATACGTGGCTGGAACCGGACGTTCAGCGCCAGCCTGTTGGCCACCAACCGCACCAGGGCAAAGGTCACGGCAAGCCCGACCAGGCCGAGGATGGCGGACGCCGCGTTGTTGCTCATGCCCAGGGCCGCTCCATGGTTTTCACCGATCACCGCGCCGGCTATCAGTCCCAGTATGGGCACCATGTAGACGAGAAAGGACGCGTACAGGAACGAACTGTCCAGCACGCTGACGCACACGAGGTCCCCGGGCCGTGCGTCCAGCGTGTTCTCCACCTCGATTTCCATCTCCTTGCCACCGCCCATGGTATGGCATCCCTCCTTGGCGCTGCAATGGTCGCAGGCCTCGCTTCGCCGGGTTTTGACGAGGGCCATGTTGCCATTCAGGCTTTCCACGATTCCGTCTTCACACGCCATGATTCCCACCTTGCAGGCCACGGAGTCCGTCCCGGCCGCCGACAGCGCCGGCTCCGGCCTGAATCCGTGGCGAAAATGTTGACACCCTGGTCATAAGGGGCATGAAACCCGTTGTTCAAACGGTCATGACATCCTTCGCGATCCATTTGGTGGATGAAGGGCCTTTGGCCCTTCGCGACCGCCTTAGGGCAGCGCGCCGCCTCCACAAAGTAATACCTTGAGCTGCTGAAAACAAGTCGGGGGAAACCCGGCGACCGGGCTTCCCCCTCGAAACTACATTGCAAGCCCGCCGGAGGACGGTCAAGCGGCCTCATCACCCTCGGATTTCGACTTCGGAACCTCGGTGTGCAGGTAGCAGATCAGGCCGCACTGGAGGCAGCGGGCCGCTTCCCTCTTGCACATCTCCTCGGTATACCCCTGTTCGATTTCCGGGGCCCGGCGGTCCTCTTCCCCGGGCGCCTTGAGGGGCATGATCTCCCTGGGCAGGGGCTTTACCTCTTCCACGGCGTCCACGTCCTGGACGTATACCGTGGGAGTCACCACGTTCGCCGGAAGCTCGGGCTGTTCGCCGTAGGCAATCAAATGCACGGAGGCGGCTCCGCGGCGTCCCGCGCCGATGGCCTCGACGGCCGCTGACCAGTCCGTAACCGGATCCACCGGGGCCAGCAGGCCCTGTTTGGCGCCGTCGGCCGGCTTCTTGTACGGAGGGCGCGCCATCCACCTGACCGGACCGCCCACGGGCGGAGGCGTCGCCTCCGCCGGCTCTTCGCCTTCATGCACCGGTTCGGGCCTGCGGATCACCACCAGTTCGGGGATGCGTCCCGAGGCGAATACGACGGTATTGGTATCCACGGCGTCGCTCTCGCCGGTGGCCGTGTCGATGTATTCAACCCGCCGCAGTTCCTCGTCCTCGCCCTCCAGAAGGGTTGCGGCCTTGCCGAAAAGGACGACGACCCCGGATTTTTTCGCCTCCTCGACGGCGTCCTCCGGGACCCCGGCCAGCCGGGCATCTTCCTCGGGCTGGCGCAGCAGCACCGTGGAATTGGCGTGGCCCATGGCCGCCTGCAGCGCCGTCTTTCCGCCGCCCACGAAAAGGACCTTGTCCCCGGGCAGTTCGCTGTCCGTTTTCTCGGCCTTCACAAAGTCCACCAGGAGGTGGCAGCCCGGTAGCTGCTGCTCCGGGGGCTCCGGCCCCACCTTGCGCTCCAGGCGGGCGTCCCACCCTCCCGAAGCGATGAATACGGCCTCGAAACCCTCGCGCAGAAGGCCGGGGGCGGTCACGTCCCGGCCAAGGGCCGTGCCGGTTTTCATTTCCACGCCCATTTCCCGGACGCCCTCGATTTCCCAGTCCAGCACGTCCCGGGACAGTCTGTCCTCTGGAATGGCGGTGCGAAGCAGGCCGCCCAGGCGATCCGTGGCCTCGAACAGGGTGGGCGAATGGCCCAGCCTGGCCAGGAAGAACGCCGCGGTAAGGCCCTCGATGCCGCCACCGACCACGGCCATGGTTCGGCCCGTGGATGGCGCCTTGTAGGGCTGGACGCGTTTCCCGCGGCTGTACTCCAGGTCGCCGCAGAAACGCTTGATGTAATTGATGGCCACGGATTCGTCCACCAGGTTACGGCGGCACTCGAACTCGCAGGGATGCGGACAGATCCGGCCGATCACCGCCGGAAACGGATTGCGTTCCTTGATCACGCGTACCGATCCGTCGTAATCCCCCTCGGCGGCCAGGCGCACGTACTCGCGGATGTTGATACCGGCCGGGCAGGCCCGCTGACACGGGGTCGTGCACTCCTCGTCCGTGTACTCCTTGAGCATCCTGCGGGTCACCGAAGACAGGTTGATGATGTGCTTGGGGCAAACCCGTTCGCAGGTGCCGCAACCCGTACATTTTTCAAAGTCCACCACGGGCAGGCCCTCCGGGCCCATGGACAGGGCGTCGAACGGGCAGGCGGTAACGCAGGTGCCAAGGCCCAGGCAGCCGATGCGGCACACCTTCATTCCGCCGTGCAGCAACGCCGCGGCACGGCAGTCGGAAACGCCCGCGTACTCGAACTTGGTGTCCGCCTTGTCCGTGCCGTAGTAGCAGCCCGGTATGGCGAAGTCCGGCTCCCTGGCCGAAACGGAGATGCCCAGCAGCGCCGCGATCTGCTCGCCCAGTTCAGGCCCCCCCGCCACGCACGACGTGGGGGACGCCGTCCCCGCCACGATGGCCTCGGCGTTCGCCGTACACCCCGGAAAGCCGCAGCCCCCGCAGTTGGCACCGGGCAGGACGTCGTCCACGGCCACGATTTTGGGATCAACGTACACGTAAAAAACCTTGGACGCCACGGCCAGGGCGACACCGATCACCAGGCCCAGGCCTCCCATGACCAGAATGGGTACAAGATATTGCACTTTGTCTTTCTCTCCTGTTATGGTCTGCCGCCGATCCGGCGGCCATATCCGTCGCATGCCCGATGTACGGGCGACCATACGGCGTGAAACAGCGGTTCTGTTACCACGCCGTCGCTTTTCTTGGCAAGCCCTGTTTGGACGCTTCCGGCCCTGCCTCGACGACTACTCGATGGCTCCGAAGCGGCACTTGGCGTAACAGGTCAGGCACTGGATGCATTTTTCCTTGTCGATTTTCGCCACTTCCTTTTTCTTCCACTCGATGGCGCCCACCGGGCACGCCCGGTAACACTGGCCGCACTTGGTGCACAGGTCCGGATTCACCTCGAACTTCAACAGCGCCACGCAGGCCTTGGCAGGGCACTTCTTCTCGTAAATGTGCGCCTCGTACTCGTCGCGGAAGTATCGCAGCGTGGACATGATCGGGTTGGGCCCGGTCTGGCCCAGTCCGCACAGCGCCGAGTCGCTGATGGTCGCGGAGAGCTCCTCCAGGGTCTCGATGTCTCCGGGGACGCCCTTGCCGTCGCAGATCCGCTCCAGTATCTCCAGCATGCGCCGGGTGCCCTCCCGGCACGGGGTACACTTGCCGCAGGACTCGTCCTGGATGAAGTCCATGAAGTACCGCGCCATGTCCACCATGCAGGTGGTGTCGTCCATCACGATCATGCCGCCCGATCCCATGATGGCGCCCAGCTTGGTGATGGCCTCGTAGTCCACGGGCGTGTCCAGGTGTTGCTCCGGCACGCACCCGCCGGACGGGCCGCCAAGCTGCACGGCCTTGAACTTGCGCTTTCCCGGGATGCCGCCGCCGATGTCGTATATGATGGTGCGCAGGCTGATGCCCATGGGCACCTCGACCAGTCCGATGTTGTTGATCTTGCCGGAGATGGCAAAGACCTTGGTGCCCTTGCTCTTGCCCGTGCCCACGCTGGAGTACCACTGGCCGCCATTGGTGATGATCTGCGGGATGTTGGCCAGCGTCTCCACGTTGTTGATGATGGTGGGCTTGCCCCACAGGCCTTTCTGGGCCGGAAACGGAGGCCGGGGCCGGGGCATGCCGCGCCTGCCCTCGATGGAGGCCATGAGGGCGGTTTCCTCCCCGCACACGAACGCGCCGGCCCCCTCGTAGATCTCGAGGTCGAAATCAAAGCCGCTGCCGAAAATGTTCTCCCCGAGAAGCCCGTATTCCCGGGCCTGCCTGATGCCCAGTTCCAGCCTGCGAATGGCCAGCGGATACTCGGTCCGGCAGTAGATGAAACCCCTGCTCGCGCCAAAGGCCCGGGCCGCGATGGTCATGCCTTCGATCACCGCGTGGGGGTCGGCCTCCAGGATGCTGCGGTCCATGAACGCGCCCGGGTCGCCCTCGTCCGCGTTGCAGATGATGTACTTCCGATCGCCGGCGGCCCTTCTGGCGAATTCCCACTTGAGACCGGTGGGGAATCCCGCGCCTCCGCGGCCCCGAAGCCCGGAAATCTTGACCTCGGAGATGATCTCCTCGGGCGTCATCTCCGTAAGCGCCTTGTTGAGGGCGAAGTATCCGTCGCGGGCAATGTACTCGTCGATCTTTTCGGGGTCGATCAACCCCTTGTTCCGCATGACCCAGAACTGCTGGTGCGCGAAAAAGGGAATCTCGTCCATCAGGGGGATGCTTTCCTTGGAGCCGGGCGCCCTGTAGAACTTCTTTTCATAGGGCCTGCCCTTGAGGAAGTGTTCCTCCACCAGCTTGGGAATGTCCTCGGGGGTGAGCATCTGGTAGAATATGTCCTCGGGCTTTACCAGCATGACCGGCCCCACGGCGCAGAAACCGTTGCAACCGGTTTCGATCACGTCGATCTCCTTGTCCAGGCCATGCTTTTTCAGCTCCTGTTCAAGGGCTTCCTTCACCTTGAGGGAGCCGGTGGAGTGGCAGCCGGTTCCTCCGCAGAGCATCAGCTCGGTACGTACGTTTCGCATCGATAATCTCCCGCTTTCAACCAGTAGGAAAACGCGGTCCGCCGTTTTGCGCGGAACCCGTTCGCGGTCGGGTGGTTGCGACGGCCCCCGGCGTCCGTGGCCCGCACGTCCCGCGCACCATCATTTTGGGACAGGCGCCATGATCCGGGTTTTTCGACAAGACGCTATATCTTGCCCAGGGCGAAATCGGTCTGCACCTCTCCCTGGAGGACGTGCCTCTTGAATACCTGCCGCATCCTGTTGGCGTCCATGTGCTGGTAAACGATGGGCTCGCTGCCCTCGACCTCCACGGTGACGTTGGGTTCGCTGGAGCACATGCCCATGCACCCGGAGGCCACCACCCGGATGTCCTCGCGATCGGTTTCGGCCATTTCCTGCATGAGGGCATTCATCACCTCGCGCGCGCCGGCGGCGATACCGCAGGTTCCCATGTGCACCGTGATTTTGACCGTGGCATGCCCCTGCCGGAGACTCGTCTCCCGGCTGGACTCCTCCTTGATTCTCTTGAGGTCCTCGATACTGATCTTGGCCATGTCCTTCTCTCCTGCCGGGGGTTTCAACGGGCCGTTCCACCGAGGGCGGCCAGCCGCTCCCGGATGATGCCGCCTAGGCGGCTCAGCACCGCCGGGTCGTTGATTTCAAGCGGAGCCAGGTCGTTCCTCAGCTCGCGCGTATCCAGTTCAAAACTCTCGTTTCCCACGATGTGGGCGTAGACGAGGTCCACGTGGGGATTGGCCGCGATCAGGGCGGTGATCGTGGCTGTCATGTCGCCAAGGGGCATCCTGTCGATATGGTCCAGGGCGAACCACGCCCGAACCCGGGTGCCGGCGCCGGGACTGCTTTCCAGGTCGAAACCTCCGTCGCATCGCTCGGCGGCTTCCTTGAGGAACGCCAAACCCAGGCCGACGCGGCGGGTGGTCCTCGTGGTGTAGAAGGGATCGGTGACCTGTTTGACGGTCTCGCCGGGCATTCCGTGACCGTTGTCGCCGATGAACAGAGAGAGCCGGTTCTTCGCCGGGTCCTCCACCACCTCGATTTCCACTACGTCCGCTCCCGCGGCGATGCCGTTTTCCGCCACGTCCATTATATGCAGGGCGATCTCCCGCAAGTCAAACCTCAATCCGCCTTCCGTTCCGGCCGGCGAGCGCCATGGCCAGTTCGGCGAAGGTGGGTTCCTCGGCGACCAGGAACGTCCTGGCTCTGCCGACCTCGCCGGGAAAATGGGCGTCCGAATTCCTCAGGCAGGGCAACCCGGCCATGCCGTGTACCACCCTGGCCACCTGTTCGCAGGTGGCGCGAAAACTCACCTCCACGGCGTCCAGGGGAAGGTCCGGGGGTATGAAGCCCAATTGTCCCACCAGTGAAAAGGACGGACGGTCCACGTGGGAGGCCGCCGCCAGTCCGCCATTGGCGTGTATGCTTCGCACCACCCGGGCCGCGGAAAGCGTGGTGGCTCCCACGAGCAACCGTTCGCACTCGTATTCCACCTCGTCGTGTTCATTGGCCACCACCTGGTAGCCGAAGGCCTGGGGGTTGTTGTCCCCCGGCAGGTGGCGCCACACAAACCCCTGCATGCGGCGGGCCGAGGCCCCGTCCGGAAACAGGCCCAGAAAATGGGCTTCCTCGCGGGAGCATATCTCCATTCCGGGAAGCACTGCAAGCCCGCGGGCCGCTCCGGCGCGAATGACGGCGCCAGCGTTCTCCGCCGAATTATGGTCGCAAACCGCGATCATGTCCAGCCCGGCGTCCAGGGCCGCCTCCACGACACGTCGCGGAGTCATGTCCCAGTCTCCACAGGGGGACAGCAGCGTATGGATGTGCAGGTCGCAATCAAAACGCCGCAAATGCCTGCTCCTCCGGGCCGCGCCGTTCGTCCGGGAGACCTTTGCCGGTCCGCTGCAAAACGCGGTACCCGGCGTTGCGCCACGTCCCTTCTCGGCCCTGCGCACCATAATCGCACCAGACTCCCGGGGATTTGCGCGCCTTTAGCCCCCGTGGTTCCTGAACGGGCCGTGTTCCAGGCCTTTCAACGGAGGGTTACAAGGCTTCCCCGGCCACTCCGTCGGCATAGAGGATCCCGGCCAGTTCATAGGTGAATTTCTCCGTGGTGAGCAAGGGCACCTTTTCCTGCTCGGCCCTGGCCCTGGTGTTCTCATCCGGTTCGTGTCCCCCGGTGACCACGATGGCCGCCATGTCCCTCAGGTGCGCCACGGCTATCGTATTCTGGTGGCCCATGATGGTGAGCCACACGCAGCCTTCCGGAGCGTTGGCCATCACGTCGCTCAACAGGTCCCCGCAGTACCCCGCCCGGACCTCGCGGTCCAGGCCGGCTTCGCCGGCCGCCACCTGCAAACCATATTTTTCAGCCATCTCTTTTGCTGTCACGTCACGCTCCGTTCAACTCCCGGCCGTTCCCGGGCCCTTGTCGCGGCATCCTTGGCGGCGCAGCAGACACAAGTCGATGTCCGCGCGGCCACGGACAACGTCCTCGGCAAAAGTCCTGCAGTCCGGCGCTCCGCATATCCCGCAGTCCTTGCCTCCGAGGATCGACATGATGTCCTCGATTTTCTGGAGGTCCGCAATGGACAATGTGTCCATGCCGGAGGACAGGCTGCCCGTCTCATTTTCGTCCAGCGGGCTGTCGAACCATCCCTGGTCGAACAGGCGGTGTATCTGCTCCCGCCGAACCCGCCTCCCCAGCCCCAGCGTCCGGATACGCCTTTTTGCGTAGCACTTGGCGAGGTATTTGTCGATGGCGGCGAGCGGCCCGCCCACACACCCTTCGGGGCAGGTCCGGAATTCCATGTACTCCAGGTCCCGGAACAGGCCCATGTCAATCTTCTCCAGGTATGTGATGGTCTCACGCAAGCCCGACACGGCCAGACACCGCTCCAGGTCCATACCCTCGATCTCACCCCCGGAAAGCCCCCAGGCCAGGCCGCGGCCGCTGGCGGCCATGGTCTGGCGATTGGGCACGAAGGGCGCGGGACCTTCCTTCTCGATCCTTTCAAGCTGCCTGGTCAACTCCCCGTAGACCTCGTTGATTCCCATGGCGTCATCCACAAGCTCCCGTTCGTGCGGAAACGCGGATCGTGCGGGCACCATCTTTGCCGCGCACGGAGTGACGTGATGCAGGACTATGTTCCGCGGCGGCAAACCGGTTTCCCGGGAAAGCTGGCCGCGCGCGCTCCGTGCCGTGAGGGCCATGGGCCTCATTATGGGAAGCAGATGAGGCAAAAGGCCCGGAAACTTCAGGGCGATGAGGCGCACCACCACCGGGCACACCGGCGAAATCAGAGGCCAGGGCGCCTCCCTGGTGATCCGGTTCCGCGCCACGAAGCTTTCAGCAGCGCCCTGAAACATCTCCAGCATGCACGACTGGTCCAGAACGTGGGCGAATCCCATGCGGGACATGCCAAGCACCACGTCGCCCGGCATGGCATGGGCGAACTGGGCGTACAGCACCGGCGACACCACGGCCACGTGCATCCTGCCGTCGGTGAGATCGCCGGACGACGACGACACCGGCCGCACCGCGCCATTGGGGCACATTCGGATGCACTCGCCGCATCCCACGCAACGCTCCACCTCCGCCACGGCCTTGCCCCCTCTCACGCGGACCGCCGCGGTGGGGCACGATTTCACGCAGTTGGTCGATCCCGTGCAAAGGCGGGCGTCAAAGTGAACATAAGGCTGTTTTGCCGCTGTCTCGCTCAACCGTGCGCCTTCCCAGCCCACGCGGTCACGTGGAATCGTCGAGATCGAACCTCATCGTCACCCTGGTTCCCCTGCCAACCTCCGTGTCGATGGTCAAATCGTCCGAATTCCTTTTCATGTTGGGCAAACCCATTCCCGCGCCGAAACCCATCTCCCGGAACTCGTCGGACGCGGTGGAAAATCCCGCCTGCATGGCCTTTTCCACGTCGGGAATTCCCGGCCCGCTGTCCTCCAGCACCAGGACCACCCTGTCCTCGGCGATCTCGATGCTCAGGGTGCCGTCGCCTCCATGCATGACCACGTTCATCTCACCCTCGTATCCGCATATGGCCACGCGCCGCACGAACCCGGGATCCATGGAAAGGGACTTCAACAGGTTCTGGACAGCTATGGAGGCCTCCCCGGCCCGGACGAAATCCCGTTTCTTGAGGTTGAAGCTCTTATGGAACGCGGGCATGGGACAGCGCCTTTCACAATCCGGCGCCGGCGACCCGGACAGCACGGGGCGGCCCCGGGTGGCCGGGACGGCACGAATACAGGGAATCCCTGTTATTTCAGGCGTATCTGAACGGAGCGCAGTGACATGGGAAAGCCGCCTGCAACCGGACGGCTCGCCCTGTCGGCAACCCCCGGCCACCACGTTTCCGTATGCGGGGGAGGATTGGGCCCGTCCTGAATCCCTTTATCGTCTGCCGTCCAGTCCTGTGAGCCCGGCCGCGTAGAGCCGACCGCAGGACACGAACATGGAATAGGGGCTGGACAAGAGAGGAACGCCCTGCTCCCTGGCGTGGTCGATCACTTCAGGAGGCGGGGTCTTGGCTCGCACGAACACCACCGCGCCCACGCCGGCCACCACGGCGGTGCGGATGGACTGGACCGTGACGAGGCCGGTGAGCACCACGGATCCCTCGGACAGGCCGGCCAGGATGTCGCTCATGAGGTCGCTGGCTCCTCCGGAGACGAACTGCCGGGCCAGCTGGTCGTGGCCGACCAGGATATTGGCCTCGAGGGTCTCCACGATTTCGGAAAGTGTCATGTGCGCCAGACCCTATTCGTAGCGTTCGAGAATGTTTTCGATCTTGTCCGGGGTGACGATCCCGTGGGTGTCCTGGTCGACGACGATGACCGGTGCCAGTCCGCAGGCTCCCAGGCAACGGACCGATTCCAGGGAAAAGCGGCGGTCCTCGGTGGTGCCGCCCACCGGGACGTCGTAGTTGCTCTTTATGAGATTGACGATCTCCTTGATGCCCCGGACGTAGCACGCCGTGCCCTCGCACACCTTTATCGTGTGCCGGCCCTTGGGCGTGAGGGAGAACAGGGAATAGAAGGTGGCCACGCCGAAGACGTCCGCCCGGGATACGTTGATTCCGCGTGCGATGTATTCCAGGAGGTCCCGCGGCAGGTACCCCACGGTGTCCTGGCTGCGGCGCAGCACCGGAATCAGGGCGCCGGCCCTGTCCTTGTATTCCTCGATGATCTGGTCGACGGCCTCCCACATTTCGGGGGTCACGTCCTCGATTTCCGGGTGGTCGATGACAGCCGGGTCAGGCATGGCGGCTCCTTTGAACACTTGCGGGAAGGGGGTATGTCAGGTTACATAAACATACGGAACTTCCCATAAAACATTCCATAATGCACGCGGATTGTCAACGGAATCGATTCAGGCCCGGGATTTCGCCTCCGCACCGTATCCCGGACCATGGAGGAGGTATTTCTCCAAATAAAATATTCCCCATGTTTCCGGCAAGTTATTTCCGGATCGGTGAGCAGCCTCGGGGAATTTGGAGCCAAGAAAGAGGTCTGCCCGCTGTACCAGGGTACGCCGGCGGGGCCTGACGCCGCGGACGCCTCCGAGGCGGCCATGGTGGCGGAAAAGGCCTTTCACCCGATGGGCAAACCCGGAAATTCGCGTGGGAACGCGCGAGAATCCTGTATGACGAGGCTTTTCATGGGTCATTCAAACTTTTGGTCGCGGATTCGGATTGTTGGCAAATGCGGGCCTTTTGGAAACAGGGTCCGTTTGTGGGGGCATTCCGGCGGTGGCGTAATGCCCCGTCCTTCGGACGAATCCGGTTTGCGTGACCGCCGCGTCAGACAGTTGTGGAGCGGCGCGCGGCCGCGACTCCATCCGTTTTCCTTGCATCCGCACCACCTGAGACCGCTCACGGATTCAGGGTTGATCTCGTTTGAACGGAACTTGCGAAATATCCGTCTCAGGACAGGTCAAAACCGCTTGCGGCCCGTCCCCGGATGTGTTATGCGAAGTGATTCTGGAATCCTCGCTCCCTCGGGATGCGGGGACGGAATGCAGTTCCGGATCGCCCCGACACCGGGAGGCGAATACCGGACCTTTACGCTTTTTCACCCCTGGCGGCACGCGGCCGCCCGGGAACACAAGACCGCACGTTCCGGCCATGGCCCCCTGGTGCTCGCGGCGGTCGCGAGTCTACGGGCGAAAACAGGCGGAGCGGAGGCACAAAACCAGAAGGGAGAAAACCATGTCCTATGTAACGATGAAGGAACTCCTGGAAGCCGGAGTTCATTTCGGCCACCAGACCAAAAGATGGAACCCGAAGATGAAACCATACATCTTCGGCGCGAGAAACGGCATCTACATCGTGGATTTGCAGAAGACGGTCCGCATGTTCCGCACCGCGTACGACTTCGTGGTGGACACGGTGGCCAACGGGGGCCGGGTCCTGTTCGTGGGCACCAAGAAGCAGGCCCGGGAATCCATCTACGAGGAAGCCAACCGCTGCGAAATGTTCTACGTGCAGAACCGCTGGCTGGGCGGCATGCTCACCAACTTCCAGACCATCAAGCACAGCATCGACCGGTTGAACTACCTCAACCAGATAATGCTCGACGGCACCATCAACATGTTCCCCAAAAAGGAACGCCTCCTGATGGAAAAGGAACGCATACGCCTGGACAACAACCTGGGTGGCATCAAGAACATGACGCGCCTGCCCGACGCCATGTTCGTGGTCGACCCCAAGAACGAACTGATCGCCGTGCGTGAGGCGCGGCGGCTGAATATTCCGGTCGTGGCCGTTGTGGACACCAACTGCGACCCGGACGACATCGACTACATCATCCCGGGCAACGACGACGCCATCCGCGCCATTCGGCTCATCACCTCCCGGATCGCCGACGCTTGCATCAAGGGCCAGGAACGGCTCGCCGAACGCAAAGCCGCCGAGGCGGACAAGGCCGCCGAGGAACAGGCCGAAGCCGAGACCATGCCCGAGGCCAGGCCGGAACCGGCCCCCGAGGAAGGGGAAGAGGGCCCCATCATCGAGGTGATCAAGAAGGGTGACGAGGAGGAGGCCGCCGCCGAACCCGAGGCGCAGATTGCGGAGCCCGAGGCGGAGGTCGCGGAGCCCGCGGCCGAGGCAGAGACAAAGGAGACCGAGTAATGGGTGCGATTACCGCTGCTATGGTAAAGGAACTCCGCGAGAAGACCGGCGCGGGGATGATGGACTGCAAGAAGGCGCTGGCCGCGACGGAAGGCGACCTGACCAAGGCCGTTGACGAGTTGCGCAAGAAAGGCCTTGCCACGGCGAAAAAGCGCGCGGGGCGCGAAACCTCCGAGGGCACCGTCTGCTCCTATGTACACATGGGCGGCAAGATCGGAGTGCTGGTGGAGGTCAACTGCGAGACGGACTTCGTGGCCAAGAACGCGGACTTCCAGCAGTTCGCGTACGACGTCGCCATGCACATCGCTGCCACGGCGCCCCTGGCAGTGACCCCTGAAGAGGTGGATCCGGCGCTGGTGGCCAGCGAAAAGGAAATCTACCTGTCCCAGGCCAGGGAGACCGGCAAGCCCGAGAACGTGATCGAGAAGATCGTCGAGGGCAAGCTGAACAAGTTCCTCAAGGAAAGCTGCCTGCTCAACCAGCCGTACGTGAAGGACCCGGACAAGACCGTCCAGGACTACCTCAACGAAGTGCGCGCCATGACGGGTGAGAACGTGAACATCCGCCGCTTCGCGCGCTTCCAGCTGGGCCAGTAGGCGCCCTATGGCTCAAGCCCAATACAAGAGGGTCGTGCTCAAGCTGAGCGGGGAGGCCCTCATGGGAGAGCAGGGCTTCGGAATCAGCCCCGAATTTCTCGACTATGTTTCCCGGGAAATTCGGGGCATTTACGATCTGGGCGTCCAGCTGGCCCTGGTGATCGGCGGCGGCAACATCTTCCGCGGCGTGTCCGCCGCCTCCTTCGGGATGGATCGGGCCTCCGCGGACCACATGGGCATGCTGGCCACGGTGATCAACAGCCTGGCACTCCAGGACGCCCTGGAAAAAAAGGGAATCGAGACCAGGGTGCAGACGGCCATAGCCATGCACGAGGTCGCGGAGCCCTTCATCCTGCGCCGCGCGGTCCGGCACCTGGAAAAGGGCCGTGTCGTCATCTTCGGGGCCGGCAGCGGCAGTCCGTATTTCACCACGGACACGGCCGCCGTTTTACGCGCCCAGGAGATACACGCGGAGGTCCTGCTCAAGGCCACCAAGGTGGACGCCCTGTACGACGACGATCCCATGGTGAACCCGCAGGCCCGGGCCATTCACAAGACCACCTACATGGAGGTGGTGAACAAAAACCTCCGTGTCATGGACATGACGGCCATCTCCCTGGCCATGGACAATCACCTTCCCCTCCTGGTCTTCAACCTGAGAACTCCGGGCACCATCAAGCGGGTCATCTGCGGAGAGGACATCGGCACCTATATAGGCAACTAAGAGGAAGACGGCGCTGCTCCCGGCCGGCAAAGGAGACGACTCATGCTCGACCTGGTATACGAGGAAGCAACCGAAAAAATGGACAAATCCGTGGAGGCCCTGAAAAAGGAGCTGACACGGGTGCGCACGGGAAGGGCGTCCCTTTCCCTGCTCGACAATATCCGCCCCAACGTCTATGGCGCCCCCACCCCGCTAAACCAGGTGGCCTCGATTTCCGTGCCCGAAAGCAGGCTCATCACCATTCAGCCATGGGACCCATCCATCGTGGGCGAGGTGGAAAAGGCCATCATGAAGTCCGATCTGGGCCTTACCCCCAACAGCGACGGAAAGATCATCCGCATTCAGATTCCGCCGCTGACCGAGGACCGACGCAAGGAACTGGTCAAGGTCGTCAACAAGATGTGCGAGGAGCACAAGGTCGCGGTGCGCAACGTGCGCAGGGAGGCCAACGAAAACCTGAAAAAGCTGAAGAAGGACGGGGACATCGCGGAGGACGAGATGTTTCGCGGCCAGGACCAGGTGCAGAAGATCACGGACGAGCACATCGAGCAGATCGACGAGTTGTGCAAGGAAAAGGAAAAGGAAATCCTTGAGTTCTGATCAGCCCAGGCCCACAGCCGAGGACTACGGCCTGGAACCGGACATGGTGCCCCGCCACGTGGCCATCATCATGGACGGAAACGGCCGCTGGGCCAAGAAACGCCTCATGAACCGGGTGCGCGGGCATGAGAAAGGGGTGGAGACCGTACGGTCCATTGTACGGACGTCCCGCGAGATAGGCGTGGAGGTGCTGACCCTGTACGCGTTTTCCACGGAGAACTGGCAGCGGCCCAGGACCGAGGTCACCGCCCTCATGGGCATTTTGAAGCGCTTTCTGGCCCGGGAAAGGCCCGAGATGATGGAAAACGGCATCCGGCTCAATGCCATCGGCCAGGTGGAACGCCTGCCGGACGACGTGCGCCGCGTGCTGGACGACACCATTCGGGAAACGGACGGAAACCGGGACATGGTGCTGAACCTGGCATTGAGCTACGGGGGCAGGGAGGAGATTCTCCGGGCCGCGCGCCAACTTGCGCAAAGGGCGGCCGCGGGTGAACTGGCCCCGGAAGCCATTGACGAGGCCACGTTTTCCGCCCACCTGTACACGGCCGGCATGCCCGACCCGGACCTGATGATTCGGACCAGCGGCGAAATGCGCATCTCCAACTTCCTCCCCTGGCAACTCGCCTATGCGGAGTTTCACATCACCCCCACCCTGTGGCCCGATTTCAGCCGCGACGAATACATCTCCGTCATCCGGGACTTCTCCGGCCGGGAACGCCGGTTCGGCAGGACCGGCGACCAGTTGCAGGAGTAGCAATGGAGCTTACCGAGCACAAGAAGCGCTGGCTCACCGCGGCCGTGGCCGTGCCCCTTCTTCTGTACCTGTTCTTTATCGCCAGCGAGATGCCGTTCACCCTGCTCATCATCGCCGTGGGGCTGGTGGGGCAGTGGGAATACCATCGGATGGTGGGCCTTTCGGAAAAGATGACCGACCCCGGTTTCCTGTGGGCCGAACTGCTGGGCACCGCCATCATCGCCGCCGCGCACATGGGCTCCATAGCCACCATATTCTTTCTGTTGTGGGCGGCGCTGTTCATCTTCGCGTTCCGCGCCATGTATCTGCATACCCGGGAGCGGGCCAGCTTCGAGATCCTGGCGGCCGACCTGCTTGGCGTGCTCTACCTTCCCTGCCTGCTGGCCAGCCTGGTGCTGCTGCGGGCCGGGGACGCGGGTAGGTACTGGATCCTCATGGCCGCGGCCATTGCCTTCGTCGCGGACACCAGCGCCTACTATGCCGGCAGGTTTTTCGGCAAGCACAAGCTGAGCCCCAAGCTGAGTCCGGGAAAGACCATCGAGGGAGCCGTCGGCGGCATGTGCGGCGGCATCCTGGTGGCGCTCATCGGCAAGGCCTTTTTCATCACGGGGCTTCCTGTTGGCGCCGCCGTGGGAATGGGGGCGCTGGGCGCCGTCTTCGGCATGCTGGGGGACCTGTTCGAATCCATGATCAAGCGGACCTTCGGCATCAAGGACTCGGGTTCCATACTTCCGGGCCACGGCGGAATACTGGACCGCATCGACGGCCTGCTGTTCGCCGCTCCCGTCGTCTTCTGCTTCAAGTACTTTTACGCTTGACATCCGTTGTCCCCGGCCACCATCTTTTCGTTTACGGACGGTTTCCACGGCCTGGCCGCGGGGTGTCCGATTCCTGTAAAAACCTTGTCGAGCCGCCATGAAACGACTGTCCATACTGGGTTCCACGGGCTCCATCGGCAAAAACGTGTTGCGCGTGGTGGAAATGTTTCCGGAAAGGTTCACCGTGGGCGCGCTGTGCGCGGCCACCAGCGTTGACCTGTTGTCCGAACAGGTACGGATTCATGTACCGGACCTGGCGGTGGTGGCGGACGAGGCCCACGCGGCCAGGCTGCGTGGGCTTTTGCCGCGAAACTGCCCCACCAGGGTGCTGCACGGCGCGCCGGGATACGAGGAGGCGGCGGCGCTGGCCGACTGCGACATGGTGGTTTCCGCCATGGTGGGAGCGGCCGGGCTGTTGCCCACCATGGCGGCCCTGCGGGCCAAAAAGCCCGTGGCCCTGGCCAACAAGGAAACCCTGGTGATGGCGGGAGAGCTTGTAATGGCCCGGGCAGCCGCCTCCGATGTACGGCTTCTGCCCGTGGACAGCGAGCATTCAGCCATTTTCCAGTGCCTGGAGGGACAGGACCGGGCCGGAGTGTCGCGCATACTGCTCACCGCGTCCGGCGGACCGTTCCGGACGCTCCAGTGGGACCGCTTCGGGGAAATAACCCCGGAGCAGGCGCTGAGGCACCCCAACTGGGACATGGGCAGGAAGATCACCATTGACTCGGCCACGCTGATGAACAAGGGCCTTGAGGTGATCGAGGCCCGGTGGCTGTTCGACGTGCCGGCCGATCACATCCGCGTGATCGTGCACCCGGAGAGCATCGTCCACTCCATGGTAAGCTACGTGGACGGCTCGGTGATCGCCCAGATGGGGATACCGGACATGCTTGGCCCCATAGCCTACGCCCTGTCCTACCCGGAGAGGCTGCCCATGGGCCAGCCGGTGCCCGACTTCGCGGACCTGGGTACACTGGCGTTCGAGGAACCGGACCTGGAAAGGTTTCCCTGCCTCGCCCTGGCCTTCCAGGCCTGCGAGGCGCAAAAGACGTATCCGGCAGTGCTCAACGCGGCGAATGAAATCGCGGTGGCCGCCTTTCTGGACCACCGCCTGGCGTTCACAGGCATACCCGAAGTCATCCGGGCGGCCCTGGACGAACACGAACCCGTGTCCCGACCGGACCTTGACGACGTTCTGGCGGCGGACCGATGGGCGCGGCAATACGTGGAAGGCAAGACAGGATCCTAGCAACATGGACATTCCGTTTGTATATTACCTTACGGTAATTCCCCTTCTGGGGATTTTGATATTCATACACGAGCTTGGCCACTTTCTGGTGGCCAGGGCTTTTGGCGTGGGCGTTGAAATATTCTCCCTGGGCTTTGGTCCCCGTATAACCGGGAAACAGTCCGGGATGACCGACTATCGCCTGTCCGCCATTCCCCTGGGCGGATATGTCAAGATGGTGGGGGAGGACCCTGCCGCGGCCCGGGAGGTGGAGGACACCAGCATCTCCTTCGCCCACAAGCCCCTGCATCAGCGCACCCTCATCGTACTGGCCGGGCCGGTGTCCAACCTGGTTCTGGCGCCGCTGCTCCTGTTCGGCCTGTACGCGGGATGGGGCAACACCGTGCTGGCTCCGGTGATCGGGGAAGTGCAGAAGGACAGGCCCGCCATGGAAGCCGGCCTGCGGGCCGGCGACAAGGTCATGGCCGTCAACGGCAACCAGGTCGACTCCTGGGACGACATGAGCGAATACATCCAGAAGGGAGCTCCCGGCCCGGTGGACATCATCGTGGAACGGGGCGACGGGGTCAGGAAATTCTCGGTACTGCTGGAAAAGACCACGGTACAGGACATGTTCGGGGATGAAAAGCAGAAGTATCTGGTGGGCATCGCCCCCAGCTATGACATTTCCCATATCCACCTGGGCCCGGGGGAAGCCATGGGCCAGGCCCTGTCCCATACCTGGCAGGTAGGTTACGTGACCATAAAGAGCATCGCCCGCATCTTCCAGGGCAAACTCGCGGCCAAGGAGGCGCTGGGCGGTCCCATCATGATCGCGCAGATGGCGGGGTCCACGGCGAAAAACAGCTTCGCGGACTTTTTGAAGCTGTGCGCCATGCTCTCCGCCACCCTGGGGCTCATCAACCTGTTCCCCGTCCCGGTGCTGGACGGCGGACACCTGGCCTTTTTCGCATACGAGGCGGTGGCCAGAAAGCCGCTGTCCCTGAGGGTCCGGGAGTTCATGCTCCAGGTGGGGTTTGTCCTGCTCATCATGCTGATGGCCTACATCATCTACATCGACATCGCCAGGAGTTACGGACCCAGTTAGGCCGCGCCGGGCGCGGCCCCGGATTCTCAGGGACGGCCCGCCCGTCCCCGGACGCCGGGGCCCGGTTCCTGATCCTGGTCCGATCCGGGCCTGATACGATACGGTTCCAGTTCCGGCCTTCCGGCAACGGCGTCGTGGATCATCATGGCGAAGATGGCATGGGCCTCCTCGTTGGGGTGGCCTTCCCAGTGGCTGACCTGCATGCCCTTGCCGTGGTATTGCCGAAAGAAATCCTCCACCGGTATGACGTCCATTCCCGCTTCTTCCATAAGGCTCCGGGCAAGCAGGGCAAGGCGGTATCCGCGGCCTCCCCACTGGGGATATTGTTCCAGCACCATGGACACGACCGGTGGCAATCCGGCCCCGGTCACGCTGCGATTGATCCGCAGGACTTCATCCGCGAAACCCTCTTTCATGTTTGACAGGTCCATCAGGGCGGCAGCGACGTAATCGGGAGCCAGTTCAAACCTCATGAGGACGCCCTTGACCCTTTCGGAGACCAGAAGGAACACCCTGGACCGGTGGCTGGCGTAATCCAATACGTCAACCAGGACCTTCACGGCCGCGTTTTTGAACCGGTTCTGACCCGTCCCCGAGGGCAGGAAGTCATTCAGGCAGACTCCGTAGACCACGAGATCGGGAGACAACCGGGGGACGAACCTTTCCACTACACGGCGGACGTCGGCGCAGGTATTCCCCGGAGATCCCAGATTCAGCACCTCGACTTGGTACTGTCGTGAAAGGACCTTTTCCAGCAACGACGGCCAGACCCAGCAGTCCTTGACGCCCATGCCGTAAGTAAGGCTGTCGCCCACGGCCAGTATTCGAAACGTGTCGTCCCGTTTTTCAGGGAAAGGCGTTGTGCGGCGGAAATGGTTCGCGTCCGCCACGTGCAGGACGCCGTGCCACAGGAAGGCATGCGCCGCGCCGGCGACCGCGACGTCCTTTTGCTTCCACTCATCAGGCAGCACGATCAGGTCCCTGCGGCTTTCCAGCACGGCTTCCGCCTCCCGCGACAGAAATCCACGGCGTCGCAAATCGGTCCGGGCCGGAGATTCCGAGGGGATGGTGGTCTCCGGCTCCGGGCTTTGCCCGGCCAGCAGATACAGGCCTGCCTCCGCCAGGAGCAGCGCGAAAAATACGGACACGAAAACGAGGGCCGCATTGTCATATCCGTTTCGGGAGGGGGCCTTTCGCCATGCGAGCGCCCGGGACAGTCCCTGCCCGTGGTACATGGCGTACACCAGACTGGCCGAAAACCCGCCCAGCACAACCAGCATCGGGAAGTGCTGGACCCTCGGCAGCGCAAGGGCCAGGGTCGCAAGACTCGCCAGACTCAAAAGAAAACCGCGCGCCGGTTTCCTGGCACCCCGCCAGTCCGGGCCCCCATGGGCCAGAATCGGGGCCCTGAAACGACGGATCGCCCTTCCGGTCCGCTCCGCAAAGCCGCGCGCGAACCGGCCCAGGGACCACCGAAAGGGCGCGGCGAACTCGAAGACGACAACGAGCAGGCACAGAAGGAACGCCGTCGCCCATGGGGCGAGACGGACGGACTGGCGAACCGCATAGGTCCGGCCATTTTTCGTGGGATCGGTGCCGTCGGGGGTCGAAAACCACAAGCCGTCCCGATAGTGCGAGTACATACCCTCGCCATAGGCGGCGATCACACCGTGGGGAACATGCGCCGTGCCGATTTCCTCGCCGTTTTCCAGCAGAGTGGCTTCCGAAACCGTCCCGTCCGCGTCGTCCCCCGGAGCATACAGTGGCCAGGGCACGCCCAGAGGCGCGTGCCAGGCTTTTCCCTGGTGGTGAGTGATGGTCTCCGCCGGCAGGGGCCTGTCCATCCCGATGCCCACGACGCCGCACCAGGCCGCGCCCAGCGCGGCCAGGACCGACAGCACGGCCACGACGCGCCGCCAGGGGGAAACCTGTCGCCCCGGCCGGATTTTCGCCCCCTGGTGCCCTGTCGCGGAATGAAGCATGCCATGTCCCCCGCCCGGCCCGTACGGAGCCGGTCGGTCCTGAATGGATAAAGGAGGGTTTTCCTGTCTGTCAGTCGAGGCCGGCGGGCTTCCGGGGACTAGGAGGTGGTGTCCGACCCCGTGCCGGAACTGGAGAGGGAGGCCTTGCCGGCCACGGGCAGGGATACGGTGAAGGTGGTGCCGACGTCGGGCTCGCTTTCCACTTCGATGGCGCCGCCCAGGCTGTCCACGATGCCCTTGACGATGGACAGACCCAGGCCCGTGCCCGTGATCCTGCGGGTCCTGTCCGTCTTGACACGGTAGAACTTCTCGAAAATGCGATCCAGGTGTTTTTGCTCCATGCCGAAGCCGTTGTCCGCCACGGACACCTTGACCGCGCCGTCCTCCTCCCAGGCCCGAACCTGGATCCTGCCCCCCTCCTGGGTGTAATTGATCGCGTTGGTGATGAGGTTCCCGAATACGCTTTCCAGGGCCATGGGGTCGGCCCGCAAGCTGGGCAGCGGCTCTTCCGGGGGCTCGAATACCAGGGTCTGCCACTTCGCCTTGGCCTTGTCCCGCAAAAACTCCACCACTTCGGACAACAACTCCACCGCGTCCACGCTGCTGGCCTCGCCGCACGCCTGGCCGCTTTCAATCCGTGACAGGTCCAGGAGATCGCCGATCATGGTGATGAGCCCCTGGGTCTTCTCCTTGGCCCTGGCTATCATGTGCTGGTCCTGCTCGGGCACCGCCCCCACCACGTCGGACAGGACCATGGCCAGCTGCTCATGCACCGTGGACAACGGGGACCGCAATTCGTGGGCCACCTTGCCCACGAACTCGGTCTTCAACCGGTCCACGATTCGTTGCGCGGTGACGTCCGCCACCAGGATGACCGCGCCCAGGCTGCGGCCGCCCTCTCCGGGCACCGGCCTGCCCCGGGCCAGGAGGTAGCGGTCCTCGCCCACGGCGAACTCGTAGGTGGGAATCCGCTCAGGGTCCGCGTACCTGCCCCGGGAAATGTCCATGGCCAGGTCCACGAATCCCTGGTCCGGGACGTACTCCTCCACCAGGTCACCGGCCTTGCGGTCGGGATTGATGTCCAGCAGCCTGCGGAAGGCGGGGTTCATCAAGACCACCTCGCCCTTGGGATTGGTGACCACGAGGCCGCTGGGAAGGGCCTCGATGATTGTCCGGATGCGGCTTTGCTCCTTGCCCAGATCGGCCAGGGTTCGCTGCCTTGCCTGTTCCGCTGCCCGCGCTTCGCGCTCCAGCCGCAGCTTGTCCAGGGCTCTGTCCACCGCTATCCGCAGCTGCGCCGGCTCAAACGGCTTGGGGATGAAATCGTAGGCGCCCCGCTTCATGCAGTCTATGGCCGTGTCCACCGTGGCGTACCCGGTTATTACGATGACCAGGAGATCCCGGTACTTTTCCCGCACAATGTCCAGAACGTCCGCGCCGTCCGCCCCCGGCATCTTGAGGTCCAGGAGCAGGAGGTCGAACGACTCGGATTCCAGGAGGGACAGGGCGGTTTCCCCGTCCCCGGCCGTGCGCACCTCGCATCCCATGCGGGAAAGGATGCGCTCGCAACCTTCACGGATGTCCTTCTCGTCGTCCACGACAAGGACCCGGTTGTCTGCCTTTTCCGTCATCGGGCGAACGCTCCGGGTCCGGCCCCGTATTCCAGGGGAAGCCGGATCGTGAATACCGCGCCGGTCTGGCCGTCCTCCCTGTTGCCCGCCACGATCCGGCCGTGATGGTTCTCAACTATGCTGTAGGCCAGGGAAAGCCCAAGGCCCGTGCCGCCCTCGTCTTCACGGGTCGTGTAGAACGGCTCGAACACATGGGGCAGGACGTCCTCGGGAATACCGGGCCCCGTGTCCGCGATCTCGATCACCGCGTTCCTTCCGTCCTCGTCCCGCCTCGTGGAAATGGACAGCGTGCCGCTGCCGCGCATGGCCTCGGCCGCGTTCATCACGATGTTCATGAACACGTGGTTCAGCTGCTGGATGTCCGCCGGAACATTGTCCAGGCTCTCATCCAGGTCGTACACCACCTCGATGTTCTGGAACCTGGCCTGGTTCTCCAAAAGGTACAGGGTGCGGCGCAGCGCCTGGTTGATGTCGTGCGGCCGGACCTCCTGGCGCGTCTGACGGGCGAACTCCAGTAGCTCCTTGACCGTTTCCCGGCACCGCTGTGCGTCTTCCAGCACCCGCCTGAGGTCCTGCACGGCGCCATCGGGAAGGTCGTACTCTTCAAGAAGCAGCTGGGAAAAAAGGATCACCCCGCCAAGGGGGTTGTTGAGCTGGTGGGCCACGCCTGCGGCCAGCTTGCCCAGGGACGCCATCTTGTCCGCCTGGAGCAGCTGGATCTGCGTGTTCTGCAACTCCTTGCGCATGGCCAGGGTCTCGCGCATGTCGTGGAAAAAACCGATGGTGGCGACTTCCTTGCCATGCTCGTCATACACGATGGACGCGTTCAGGGATATGGGCACCGGCCCGCCGTCCTTGCGCATGATTTCCACGAGCAAACCCCGGACCTTGCCCTTGCCCCCCAGGCCCTCCTCCCGCATCTTGGCCATGACCGCGTAAGCCATGTCCTCGGGATAAACGTCCCGGATGTTCAGGTTGCACATGGCCTCCTGGGCCGTGTACCCCGAGATTTCCACGGCCGCGTCGTTGAATATGAGGATGTTGCCCTTTTTGTCCGCGGCGATCACCGCGTCCACGGAGCTCATGATGAGGTTGGTGAGAAAGGAGTTGGAGCGGGCCAGCAGGCCTTCCAGGCCGCCCAGGGTAGTGATGTCCAGATCGGCGATGCAAAAGGCCTCCACGCCCCCGTCTCCCTGGATGGGCAGGGCGTACAGACAGATGTCGTCCTCCAGGCGCACCCCATGCTCGTGCCGCCTCTGGGCCGCCGTCTTCTGGTTGCGCAACGCCGCGTCACCGGGGCATTCCCGGCAACGGGAATCGCTGTCCTGAAACACCTCGTGGCATTTCCTTCCCACGACGGGTTCGCCCGCGAGCAGTTCCGCGTGAGCGTTCGCCGCCAGGATCTCCCTTTCCGGCGACACGATCACCAGCTTGCCCTCGTAGGCGTCCGCGGCCTTGCAGAACAGCTCCATTTCACGGGGAGTTCTCATGCACGTCTCCACAGCGCACCGGATCGCGGATTCCCCCGTGTCCCGGGCACGGTACGCCCCTCGCGGGAATCGGTGTCGCAATCACGCCGATAATGCCGGGTTGCGGCCGCCCCGCCCGGTTTCACCCGACCGGGGGAGTAGTACCTACCGGTTCAGACGGGTGTTTTCCCCCACCTTGCACTCTCCGCAGCCGCATACCGGGCACTGGGAAAGGTGGTTGGCCTCGGTATCGTCCTCGCCCTGGATGACCCGGTCCACGAAGGTCTTGAACGCGTGTCCGCATTCCGGGCACAGGGCGTCCCGCTCTTCCCGGCCATTCTGGTTGGAATTCCCGGCCATGGCTGCCTCCTCGTCTTCGGGTTGGTTGGTCCTTAAAGAGTACACCGTCCATGGGGGCTTCGCAAGGAAAAAAGCGAAAAGCCGCGTATTTCCGATAGGTTGGGAAGGCAATAACGACAAAACCCCGTCCCGGGGACGGCCGGGACGGGGTCGCGTACATTGCCTGGGAAATCTGCAGCCTAGTACAGCTCCTTGTACTCGGGCATGTTGACGTCCTTCAGGTCGTCGCCCAGGTACTCCCGCTCGTTGGGGCCGAGCCAGCCGTTTGCCAGACAGATGATGGTCCACAGGTGGACCACCTGGTAATGGCCTTCGAAATGCTCGGACAGGTCATGTATCTGCGAATGGCAGTTGTGGCAGGGAGCGATGCAGTACGGCGCTCCCGTCTCCTTGATCTGCGCGTCCTTGATGCTTCCGTAAGCGCGCCTCTGCTCCGCGTAACCGGACTGGAGGTAACCGCCGCCGCCGCCGCAACAGAAGTTGTTGCTGCGATTGGGAGCCATGTCGATGAAGTTTTCCTCGCCGACGAAGGACTTGACCACGAAACGCATGTCCTCGGCTACCGGGTCGCCGAAGCTTTTGCGAACCAGCTGGCAGGGGTCCTGGACCGTGAACTTGATCCCAAGGTCCTTGTTCCAGTCGCTGTTGACCGGGAGCCTGCCCTCGCGAATCCAGTCCGCGTATTTCTTGATGATGGACTCGATCTTGAAATTGTGGGCGATGTTGAACTTTTGCAGTCCGACCCGGACCGCGAAGAGTTCGTGTCCTCATTCGGTGTTGAGCCAGTATTCGCACCCCAGGTCGTCCACGGCTTTCGCCTTGACCTCCACGATGTGCTTCCAGGCCTCGTCGTCCGCCGCGAACATGCAGTAGTTTTCGGCGGCCCATCCCTTGGTTCCATAGGTCCAGTCAGCGCCGACGGTGTGCAGGACCTTCCAAAGGGGCACCATTTCGTCGGGCTCGGTCACGGGCTCGCGGGAGTTCTGGTTGAGGAAGTACTTGGCGCCTTCCTTGTTGACGGGAGCCTGAAGCTCCTCCCAACCGGGCTGGGTCTCGCGGACTTCCTCCAGAACGTCTTCCACCACGAACTGGAAGTCCTCCTCACCGGCGCCCATGGCCGAGCAGGTGTCATGCCGGAGCGCCATGTCGCAGGAGCCCAGGATGCCCTTGGGCCGCTCCTCGCGCGGCCACTGCTGGCGTGCGTAGAAAACGAGCTGGGGAATGTTGATCTTCATGGGGCACACATGGATGCACCGCTGGCACATGCTGCACATCCACGCCCATGGATGCCGCTCCAGCTCCTCGTCCATGCCCAGTGCGGCCATACGAAGGAATTTCCTCGGGTCCATGTCCTCGAGGCCGGTGGCCGGGCAGCCTGAGGAGCAGGCGCCGCACGTCAGACAAAGGTTGAGATTGCCGCCGTCCGGCAGTATCTCGGCCACCTTGTCCTTCAGGGTGCCTTTCTGTTTCTTGCCTAGTTTGATTACATCTTCCGCCATGTTCCTGTTACCCTCCTCGGTGGCGGAGCGCCGCCGCCCCCGCGGTCGCGCCCGAACACCAACTGTAGGTTTTTTGCGGGGTCGTCTACCCCATCTCCGAAATTCGTTTCTCCAGGTCAACCACGATCCTGGAAAATTCGGTTCCCATGTTTGAAGCTGTCGTCTCATGCACCAGCCGGTCCGGGTTCCACCCGGCGTCCTCCAGCCGGCGCCTTGCCTCCGCAACGCGCCATCCGGCCCACGTGTTTCCGTGCCTGGACCTGCAATTGTCAGGATGGCAGGTGAACACGATGACGCCGTCAGCGCCATGAACGAACGCATCCAAAATGAATTCCATATCCATGGCTCCTGCGCAAGGGCTTTTCACCATGCGCAGGCCGTCCGGCAGTTCCATGGACGCCACCCTGGCCGCCATTCCCGCCTCCCAGGCGGAATTGGCGCAGCAAAAAGCGACGATCCGGGGTCCCCGGCCGTCCTTTTTGGCCGCATCGGCCACTTTGGCGGTCATTTCCGCGTCCGTATACCCGCCCAGCTGGATGGCGTCCATGGGGCATTCACTGGTGCAGATGCCGCAGGCCTGGCACGCCATCGGCGACACCGCCGCCCTGCTGTCCCAGTAAATGGCCCCGTGGGGGCATACCCGTGCGCAGGTCAGGCAGATGGTGCATTTGTCCACGTCTATCCAGGCCCGGTCCGCTGGCACCTCCACGGTCCCGTCGCCCAGAAGCCGGGCCACCGCAACCGCCGCGTTTTCGGCGTCCATCAAGGTGGCGGGCAGGTCCATCCGATCCCTGGCCGGTCCCACCACGTATATGCCTTCGCGGTTGGTCCGTACCGGGTAGAAATGCATGTTGGACGGCTGCAGAAAACCCAGCGGGTCGCCGTATATGCCCAGCAGGCGGGCCAGCACCTCGTTGTCCGGATCGGCGCCCAGTTCCTCCTCCACCACGAGAAGGTCCGGTTCCACCCGGACGTCCCGGCGCAGCACCATGTCGGTGACCGTGAGGGTCATGCGGCCGGCATCCTTCTCCACCCGGGGCGCCTGTTCGCACCGGAAGTGAACCACTCCCGCGCGCCGGGCCTCCGCGTAGAGCCTGTCCAGCCCCTCGGCCGCCAGCTGCATATCTCCAACGAAAACATATATTTCCGTGTCCGGGCCGCCCTTTTCCAAAACAGAGCGGATGTTGTCCAGAACCCTTTGCAGAACCAGGGGCGTTCCCGGCTGGCCGAACCCTACCACAAAGGCGACGGTTTTTTTAGCTTTTTCGACAAAACCGCCGTCTTCCAGCGCGGTTTCCAAATCGCCCTGGCTGACCACCCCCGGACCCCGCTCCACGCCATAGGCATTGAACAGCCCTTTGCGGCTGTACTCCGTGGCGATCACCACGGCGCCGACCTCGCGGGTCTGCTCCATGCCGCCGGATTCCAGCCTCACGGTGAACCTTCCGGGAAAGCCCGTGGCTCCGACGAGCCGGGTGTCCGCCAGAATTTCCACCCTGGGGTCGCCCGTCAAACGGTCCACGAATGGTGCGGCATTCCTGTCGTACCGCGCCCCCAGCGACCTGCCCTCGTGAATGAGGATCACGCCGTATCCGCGATCAGCCACCGCGGCCGCGGCGTTGGCGGCCGCCGCGCCGCCGCCGACCACCAGCACGTCCGTGGACAGGGTGATCATTTCGCCCGGTTCGGGAGGACTGCAACTGGTCATGGCCCTGGTCATCGCGCGCCTCCAATATGCCGCAGCGCCATGGCCGCCGCCTCGCCGGCATGGGCCATGCTGGCCGCTATGCCGCAGGGTCCGGCCGCCGTTCCCGCCACGAAAACCCCGGGTGTCCTGGTGGAGGAACGATCCGGGGAATCTCCTCCGGCGGCGAGGAACCCGTTGTCGTCCACATCGGCACCGGCCATGGAGGCCAGGTCCGGGTTGGCCGCCGACGGGGTTATGCCCACGGACAGGACGAGGAGGTCGAACTCCTCCACGGTCGGCATGCCGGTTTCCGGGTCGGAAAACCGGATGCTCAGCCTGTCTTCCGGCGCGGCATGCACCTCCACGGGGATGTTTCGGACAAAACGCATGTCCTGTCTGCACTTTTCGTAAAACGAAGGAAATCCCTTGCCCACGCTCTGGATGTCCATGTAAAAGACGGTCGTCTCGCACTCCGGATTTCCATGGGCCGCCTTCTGCGCCGTGCGCAGGGCGTATGCGCAACACACCCGGGAGCACCATGGGTTACCGATGCCCTCGTCCCGGCTGCCCACGCACTGGATGAACGCCTGCCGGGCCGGGGCCCCTCCGTCCGTCGGCCGGACCAGCCCGCCGCGGTCCCTCAGCATGTTCTCGGCGTCCAGACCCGTAATCACGTTGGGTATCCTGCCGTAACCGAAGTGCGGCTTGTTCTCCGCATCGAACGGGGTGTACCCCGTGGCCAGAATCACGGCGTCCGCGGCGATCTCCACTGTCCGGTCTTCCCCGGCGACAACCACCGCCCCCTCGGGGCAGTCCGTCGGGGACAGGGTGCAGGCGTCGCCTCCCTCGTCCGCGAGGCACATGTACCGCTCCACGTCCACGGCATACAGGGGCCGGTTGCTCCTGGAAAAGCCCCGCAGAACAACCCCTTCGGCCCCGTGTTTTTCGTAACACAGGCCGCAGTCCGTGCATGTTTCCGGGTCGATTCCGACGCCCGCCGTCCTGAGCCGGGCCGTGAACCCGCCGCCCCTGTCCAGGTGCTCCATCGTGGTATTGAGCCAGGTACGGATGTTCGGGTCGGCAACCACGTCGGCAAGAACCTGTTCCACGGTGCACGCACCGCATTCCAGGCACCGGTCCGTGGCCTTGCAGCCGAAACCGATGGCGTGCCCACCCAGAAATCCGCCCTTTTCCACCAGTTCCACGTGAACGCCCGCCCGGGACAGTTCCCTGGCCGCGTACAGGCCGGCGATGCCGCCTCCGATGACCAGGGTTGTGCCGCGATTGTCTTCCAATGTTTCGCTCCTCGGCGTTCCGTGCATCATAATACGGGCCTGGGCAGCAGTCCCGCCCGCTCCGCGATTTCCGCCACCCGGTGTTCCCATCCGATGGCCATGAGGTGGATGCCCGCCACTCCCCGGGTTTCCCGCAACTGATCGACCTGCTCAATGGCGATCCTTATGCCCTCCTCGGCGGCCTGCTTCCACGGCACGCCCATGAGCCGCTTCACCAGCGAGTCCGGCACCACCATACCCGGCACCTTGGACTGCATGTACCTCGCCATACCCACGTTCTTCAGGGGGGTGATCCCCGCCAGGATGTACGCCTTCTCGGTCAGCCCCATGTCCACGGCCTGCTTCATCCACTCATCGAACCGGTCCATGTCGTAGACGCACTGGGTCTGGATGAAATCCGCGCCCGCCGACACCTTCTTGGCCAGCCGGTGAATCCTCCACTTGTGCGGCTCGGCAAAGGGATTGGCCGCCGCGCCTATGAACATCCGGGGCGGCGTATTGATCTCCGCGCCGCCCTGGAAAAGCGACTCGTCGCGCATCTTTTTGACGATCCCGATGAGCTGGGTGGAATCCACGTCGAAAACGCCCCGGGCACCGGGATGGTCACCGAAAACCATGTGGTCCCCGGACAGGCACAATATGTTGTGGATGCCCAGGGACGACGCTCCCAGGATGTCAGCCTGCATGGCAAGGCGGTTCCGATCCCGGCACACCATCTGGTATACGGCCTCGACCCCGGCTTCCTTCGCGATAAGACTGGCCGCCCATGAGGCCATCCTGACCACCGCGGTCTGATTGTCCGTGATGTTCACCGCATCCACGTTGCCCGCGAGATGCCCGGCCTTTTCCCGCACCGCTTCCGGATCGCCGCCCCGGGGCGGCCCCAGCTCGCCGGTCAGGGCGAAATGACCGGCTCGCAGCACCTTTTCCAGGTTGCCGCCGGATTTTGATTCGGATTCGGACATTCAAGCACTCCTGCGGGCCGCTCCTACACGTCGCCCCTGGAAACGGCGTCGAACCGCTCCCTGTATCCTGGCTGTATCGTCGTTCTGGGAACCTGGTTTTTCCACTCCACCGGCTCCTTTATCTTCAAGATGCACTCGAGCCTGCCCTGCGCTTCCAGCCTTTCGTAAATCCGCTGCCAGGCGCAGGGCTGGTCCGGCGATATTTCGCACGATCCCGTGGACGTGCCTCCGCACGGCCCGTTGAACAGCCGCTTGGCGCACATGGTCAGGGGGCAGATGCCCGCCGTGTAACCCAGCACGCACTCTCCGCAGGACCGGCATCGTTCCTCGTACCAGCCCACGTCCCGGTTGGCGCCGCTACCCGTGGTGTTCACCCCGGGAAACACGGGCTTGTCCGGGTAGCGCTCGGCCAGAAACTGGATACCCACTCCGCATGCGGTGGAAACCACAGCTTCGGCCGCGGCCACCTTTTCGTCCAGACCGGCCAGAAACTCCATGTCGCACTGGCGTTCGACGCACGCGGTGTCCGTCTCGACGGTCCGCCCCTCGGCGCGGGCGGCAAGTTCCAGTTCCTGTGCCAGGAGCCGGGCTTCCTTTTCTCCACCGGCGAGGCAAACGGCAACGCAGGTGCCGCAACCCGCGCACAGCACCTTGTTGTAGGGAGCGACCATTTCCCGGATTTCGCTCACCGGTTTTCTTTCCGCTATGATCATGGTTCCGCCCGCCAGGCGATACCTGAATCCGTGAGGTGTCCCGGGCAATCGAGACGCATGGAAGAGACTTGTGGGATGAATCGAAGTCCCTGTGCACACGTGCGTGAGAGCCCGGTTTCAAAGGGCGTTTCATCGCTCTTTTGAGATTTCCACCGCGGATTCGGGAATACGCGAATCCGGCCGGTCGGACGCGGTCCGCCGGCCGGGGATTTTGGGGAAGTCCCCCTTTGTAAGCGTCCCTTGACAAAAAAACGGGTTGTCCTCGGTTCGCCGATTTGATCCGGCCCTGGCAAAGGACGACACCCGGAGCGGTATTACTAAAGGCTTCACAAGATTGTCAACCATTTCATTTGACACGGTTTGCGGCATTATCTAAGGTTGTTTGCCGCGCCAGGGGAAGGGACGCATCGGTCAGGGGATGCGTGGTTATGGCCCGGGCGGCTTCATGCAAATGTTAATCATTTGCAAAAAGTACGCAACCCGTTTTCCTTATTCCAAATAGTGAAGGACCCCATAAGCCGATGGATAAAATACTCATCCAGGGAGGACAACCCCTGGCCGGCGCCGTCACCATCAGCGGCGCGAAAAACGCCGCCCTGCCCTGCCTCGCCGCCACCCTTCTCTGCGATGGCTGGTGCCGCCTGGACAACGTGCCCGACCTCCGGGACATCCGCACCATCAACGCCCTTTTGGAACACCTGGGCGCCGAAGTGGAGCGCGACGGCTCCACCGTGCGGGTCAATGCCTCGGGAATCTCCCCGGAGCGGGAGGCGCCCTATGACCTGGTACGCAGGATGCGGGCCTCCATTCTGGTGCTGGGCCCCCTGGTGGCCCGTCTCAATCGGGCCCGGGTTTCCCTTCCCGGCGGTTGCGCTATCGGCGCGCGTCCCATCGACCTGCACCTGAGGGGCCTGGAGATGCTGGGGGCGGAGGTGACTCTCGACCACGGATACGTGGACGTCACCGCCAACGGTCTCAGGGGCTCGGACATCTACATGGACATGGTCACGGTCACGGGCACGGAGAACCTGATGATGGCCGCCGTGCTGGCCCGGGGGCAGACCATACTGCGCAATGCCGCACGGGAGCCCGAGGTGGTGGCCCTGGCCGACATGCTGTGCGCGATGGGGGCCCGGATAACCGGCGCGGGCACGGCCACCATAACCATCGACGGAGTGGACCGGCTGGAACCGGTTGAACACAGGGTGATCCCGGACCGCATCGAGGCGGGCACCTTCATGGCCGCCGCTGCGATCACCCGGGGCAAGGTCACCCTTCATGGCGCGGACCCCTCGCATCTGGCGGCGGTGATCCACAAGCTGAGGCTTGCCGGCGCGCAAATCTCCGTGAACGGAGGCGCCATCACGGTCGCCGGATCGGACACCATACGCAGCGTGGACGTCAAGACGCAGCCCTTTCCCGGGTTCGCAACGGACATGCAGGCCCAGTTCATGGCGTTGATGTGCCTGGGCAACGGGCTGTCCATGATCAACGAAACCATCTTCGAAAACCGCTTCATTCACGTAAGCGAGCTTCTGCGCATGGGCGCGGACATTACGGTTTCCGGCAACAGCGCGGTGGTGCGCGGCGTGGGCGGGCTGCTGGCCGCGCCGGTCATGGCCACGGACCTGCGCGCCAGTGCGTGCCTGATCCTCGCGGGCCTGGTTGCCAGGGGCGAGACCGAGGTCAACCGGGTGTACCATCTGGACCGCGGCTATGAGTCCATCGAGAAAAAACTGTCCGCCCTGGGCGCCCGCATCCGGAGGGAATCCGGGGAGTAGGCTCAACCGGCCCCTGGTCTGGCTGTTCGCCGCGCTCGCCGCGGGTGTTGCCGCGGGTGGACACGTGGGCTCCCTGGGACCTGCCGCCGTGGCGGGAGCTGCCCTGTCCGCGGCGTACCTTTTCCGGTGCGTGCTGTTCCGCCGCCCTTCCCCTGCCGGCCCCGTGGTGTTCTTCTTCTGCCTGGGCTGGCTCGCCGTCCTTCCCTACGAGGCCCCCCATATCCCGGAAAACCACGTGTCCCGTTTCGCGGATCGGGAGACCGGCTGGAGAGTGTCCGGCACCGTGTCGACTCCCGTGGAATGGAAAAACGGCAGGTGGCGGTTCGTGGTGGACGTTGACCGGCTGGAGTCCGAAGGCCGCGCGTTGAAGGTGCGTGGAAGCATTCGTGCGAGCTGCTGGTTCGAGCCTCGAGGGGTCGGCCGGAGCCGACGGGTGTCCTTCGTATCCAGGCTCTATCCGATCAGCGGCTTCAAAAACCCCGGCGGCTTTGATTACGAAAGATACATGCGACGCCGCGGCATCCACGCCTCCGCCTATCCATGGCGCGATGCAGGCATCGACGTGGCGGGCGAGCCCGACCTCTCGTCCCGGTTTCTGGAAGGCTTCCGGGACCGGGTAGGAAAGCTGGTCCGGAGCCGGGTCGAGCCGCCGGGCCAGGGGGTGCTGCGGGCATTGCTGCTGGGAGAGCGAGGGTACATTGACCCCGCGGTGGAGGAGGATTTCCGCCGCACCGGAACGGCGCACATTCTTGCCATCAGCGGCCTGCACGTGGGCATGGTGGCCCTGTTCTCCATGTTTCTGTTGCGGGGCGTCCTGTTTTACGTCCCCGGCCTGGCCCTCCGGGGCGGGCACCTGGGTATTGCCGCCGCGCTGTCCATCCTTCCCGTGCTGTTTTACGGGTCGGTGGCCGGTTGGTCGGTCAGCACCCAGCGGGCCGCCGTCATGGTGGCAGTGTTTCTTCTGGCCTTCTGCGCCCAGAGGGAGATTGATCCTTACAACACCCTGGCCGCGGCGGGCATCGCCGTTCTGGCCGCGTGGCCTCCGGCACTGTTCACCCCGTCGTTTCAGCTCTCCTTTGCCGCGGTGTTCTTCATTGTCCTGGGAATGGCCCGGTTGCCCCGCGGGTGGATCGCCGGCCCCGGACATCGGGTACGCAAACGGACTTTTTCCCTGTTCGCGGTTTCCTGCCTTGCCGCCCTGGCCACCGCGCCCCTTGGCCTGCACTATTTCTACTCCATGTCCTACGTGGGACCGGTGGTCAACATGGTGTTCGTGCCCCTGACCGGCTTCGCGGTGCTGCCACTGGGACTTGGGGCGGCCTTCCTGGAGCCGTTGTCATCCACGGCCGCGGGATGGCTGATGCGGGCCTCCGGCGGGTTGATGAATTTGACGGTGGAGGGGATCTCCTCCATCGCCGGATTTTCAGCGACCGCGGGTATGCCCTGGTGGCCGAGTGTTTCGGAACTGGTGGTGTTTTACACGGCTCTCGCCTGCCTGCTGTCCACGGGCCGAACCCGACTCCGGATGGTTGTGCTTGCCGGGTGCCTGGTATTTTTCCTGGCTGATGGCGCCTACTGGCGGCATGCCCGTTTCGGCGGCGACGACCTCTCCGTTGCCGTGCTGGACGTGGGCCAGGGCGCCTGTACGGTGGTGGGATTTCCGGACGGGACGACCATGCTGGTGGATGGAGGGGGGTTTTCGCACCCGGATTCCTTTGACATCGGTGAAGGCGTGGTGGGGCCATACCTGTGGAGAAACCGAATTCATACGGTGGATTACCTGGTACTGAGCCACCCCCAGAGCGACCATGCGGGCGGCCTCGGCTTTGTCGCTGAACGGTTCGCCGTGGGCCGTTTCTGGCACAATGGACAAAGAGGCGACAACCAGGCGAGCCAGCGGGTTTTTCGGGCCGTGCGGGACCGCGGCATTCCAGCGCCGGTGGTTACATCGGAGCTTCCAGTTCAAAGAATGGGAGGGGCGACCGTGGAGATACTGAGCCCCGAACCGGATTTTCTGGAGCGGGAGGCCGCCCATTCCGACGTAAACGAGCATTCCCTGGTGTTGAAAATCACCCACGGGGCGCGTTCGGTGCTCATTTGCGGCGACGCCGGCCGGGACAGCGAGGCGGCCATGCTGAAAAAATTCGGCACCGGGGCTTTGCGGGCCGACGTGCTTCTGGCCCCCCACCATGGATCGCGGACGTCCAGCTCCCCGGATTTCGTGCGCGCGGTGGCTCCGGGATGGGTCGTGGTGCAGGCGCGGGAGCCCAACCGCCACGGCCTGCCCGCGCCCGAAGTGGTCCGCCGGTACACCGCGGCCGGAGCTGTCATGCTTTTGACCGGACGCCACGGCGCCGTGCGCGTGGCCACGGACGGAGACCGGATGACGGTAACCCCCCGCGTTCCGGCCCCTTTTCTGACATCTGAATCCGTGACGAAAATATCGAAACAGGTTTCAAGAGCCCCATAAATCGGACTTTCCGCGTGTTCTTGAACAAATCTTCGTTTCACCCGGTAGGTGAAAGGATTTTTCGCCCTCCGGGGCGGCCTCATGCGGCGCGTCTGCGGCGTCAGAGCCCGGCCGCCGGGCCTGGAGCCAGGTCGTTGTGAAACCCGTCACCCCCGGTGTCGTGAAAAGCCGGTTTTTCCCTGTTTTCCGGTGCAAATCCGGTAACAACTCTTGACCTGTGCCGCTTCATTGCGGTAAAGGGGTAAACTATGTCAGAAAAGCCGCGTACCGATTTTCATCGCATACGCGGCCAACAGTCAAGCACCCCCACTTGCCGTGCGTATCCGCGGCCTGTGATTTCCTGCCGAAATGGAGCTTTCCGGGGACGTGTGAAATTGCGTCCGGTTTCCGGCAAACCATTGAACCTGTTTGTCATAACACTGGTATATGAGCCAAAAAGCTCGGAATTGGTCTTGCTGCTCCCCGCAGCGACAACGAAAAGTGGGAAAGGAGAAAAACAATGAGGATCGCCGGAGTGATCGCCGCCGTTTGCGTGGTGCTTCTGTGCGTGAGCGCCCAAAACGCGTTCGCGGAAGCGGAGGTTTATGAATCCGCCTTCAACGTGACACCCATGGCGGGTGTTCACGTGTTCGAGGGCAACCAGGACCTGGAGCCGGGAATTACCTATGGCCTCGGCCTGGGCTACAACTTCACCCGCAACTGGGCGGGAGAGTTCTCCTTTTTTGAGGTGGACAGCGACAGCGAGCTAAACCAGCGTGAGCACAAGGCCCGCCAGTTCAAGGTGGAAGGCATGTACAATTTCATGCCCGACGGTCCCTGGGTCCCCTTTCTCGCGGTCGGCATGGGCACGCTGACCAACGATCCGCAGATCGGCGACACGGACACCGATTTCATGCTGGACTGGGGTGGCGGGCTCAAGTATTTCTTCAACCACAAGGTGGCCCTGCGCGGCGACCTCCGCCATCTCATGGCTTTTGACGAGACCACCCACAACCTCACCGCCACCCTGGGCTTCACCTTCCAGATCGGCGGCCATCCGCCTCCGAGGCCGGTGGGCGACATGGACGGCGACGGCATTCCCAACGACCTGGACAAGTGCCCGAACACGCCCGCGGGCGTGGAAGTCGGACCTGACGGATGCTGCGTGGACACGGACCGGGACGGCGTATGCGACTACATGGACAAATGCCCGAACACCAAGCCCGGCAGCATAGTGGACGCCGAGGGCTGCTGCCCGGACGCCGACGGTGACGGCGTGTGCGACCCGGATGACAAGTGCCCGAATACTCCCGCCGGCACCCAGGTCGGACCTGACGGATGCTGCGTGGATTCGGACGGTGACGGCGTGTGCGACTACGCGGATGCCTGCCCGGGGACGCCAGCCGGCGTGGCCGTGAACGAGGACGGCTGCTGCATGGATTCGGACATGGACGGCGTCTGCGACTACCTGGATGCCTGCCCGGACACCCGTCCCGGAGCCAACGTGGACGAAGCCGGCTGCTACCTGGTGCTCAAGGAGAAAGTGACCATCGAGCTGTATGTCCAGTTCGACTTCGACAAGGCCGAGGTCAAGCCGGAGTTCCACGACGACCTCAAGGAAGTCGCGGAATTCATGAAGACCTTTCCGGACACCCGCGCCGTGCTCGAAGGCCATACGGACAGCATCGGCAACAAGGAGTACAACATCGCCCTGTCCAAGAGGCGGGCCCAGGCGGTCCGGGACTACCTGATCGACAACTTCAACATCTCCGCGGACCGGTTCGGCATCATCGCCTTTGGCGAGAGCCGCCCGATCGCACCCAACGACACGCCGGAAGGCAGGTACAAGAACCGTCGCGTCGAGGCGGAGATCACGGCCACCGATGAAGCCGAGTAACATGCCGTAAACCGCCGGGCCCCCGCCGCCCGGCAGGATGAAACACCAAAGGGCCGCCCGCCTGGGAAACCATGGCGGCGCGGCCCTTTTTCCGTGGATCGACAGTCCGTTCAAAAACCCGGAATCCACACACGGTTCGAAACGACAGGATGCAGGGCGGGCAACCTCCCGGAAGGGTGGCGTTCTCATGGTACGCCAACCCCGGAATTCGCGCGCCTTGCGTCTCATCATTTCTGACCAGGCTGCCAATTCCGGGTTATTCAACGGCCTGTTAACCGGGCTGCACGTCCTCGCCGTTCGCCGGCTTCCTGTGGCTGCCGGCCAGACGCTCCACCAGGGTGGCGGCGAATCGCTTGAAGAAGAGAAGCTGGATGGGGGCGGGCAGCCGGTCCAGGAGGGTGCCGTTGATCTTCATCAGAATCACATCGGTGACGGCGTACACGTCGGCTGCCCGGGGCTTGTGGCAGATGTAGGCCATCTCGCCTATGCATTCGCCCAGGCCCACCACGCCCAGGGTCACGTCGTCCTTCACCACACGGACCTTGCCGCTCAATATCACGTACAGACAGTCGTCTATCTCGCCCTCGCCCAGGATCAACTCGTCCTTTTTCTTCCTGACGATCTCGCTGGCGTTCAACAGGCCTCTGACCTGGGACTTGTCAAAGTCGCGGAAGAACGGGGTCTGCTGGACGTACTCCACAACGTCGTTGGCCCGTTGCGCCTGGCTCGCCGCGACTCCCGTGAGGCTGCGCAGGGCCACCCTCAACTCGTAGGCGAAATCCGCGCAGGTCTGATAGCGCTCGTTGGGGTCCTTGGCCGTGGCTTTTTGTACAATGCGGTCCAGTATTTTTGGCAGGTTCTTCCGGAGCGAGGACACCGGGGGCGGCTCCTCGTTGATGATCTTGTACATGATCGAGTAGTAATTGTCTCCGGGAAACGCCTGGCGGCCGGTTAGCAACTCGAACAGGACGCACCCGCAGGCGAAGATGTCCGCGCGGGGCCCGGACTCCTCTTCCTTGAGCACCTCGGGCGCCATGTAACTGGCCGTGCCGAAGACGCCCAGCTGGGCGGTGCGCTCCGTCAAGTGAGCCACGCCGAAGTCCGCGATCTTGGTGACGCTCTTTTCGTCGATCATGAGGTTGGAAGGCTTGATGTCCCGGTGGATGACCCCCTGCTTGTGGGCATAGTCCAAACCCCTGCAAACGGAGAACAGGACCTCGAGGGCGCCGACCGGTGTCTTCAGGCTTTCCGGCTGGCAGTATTCGTCGATATTGGTGCCGTCGACGTACTCCATGGCGATGTAACAGTAGTCCTGGCTGACGCCGGCGTCGTAGATGGCCACGATGTTGGGGTGGGTGAGGCGGCCCGCCGACTGGACTTCCAGGAAGAAGGTTTCGCTCATGCGGTCGGAAACGAGGGGTGACAGCTTGATGGCCACCTGTCGGTCGATGTAGGGATCCTTGCCCAGGAACACCATTCCGTTGCTGCCCTGGCCCAGCTTTTTGACGATTTCATAACGCCCGACCGAGGTGAGTCCGGACATTCCGGAAAGGAACAGCTCTTCAGAGGAACTCAAAGCCATCTTGCAACCCCGCCTCCGCGCCGGTCTCGGTTCAGGGAACCCGCGCCGCGGCGCCCCGAACGGCGCCACGCGGAGAAACCGCCCTTTCCGGCAACATTATTTCTTCTCGAGTACAAACTGCATCTTGACGCCGCCGATCTCGATCTGGTCGAATTCCTCCAGCTTCTGGGATTCCTTCACCACCTCACCGTTGATCTTGGGCTTGGCCATTCCCTCGACATAGGCGAGGTGATAACCGTTGGGGCGACGACTGATGGTCGCCGCTGTCTTTCCGACCATCAGGCCGCCGACGATGATGTCATTGGCCTGGGTCTTGCCGATCTTGGTCAGCTTCTTGGTGAGTTTGTACTCGCCCTCTCCGCCGGAAAGAAAGGACAGCACGCCCAACGGTTCCGTTCCAGGGGAGACTTCCTGGGTGGAACCCGAGTCCGATGAACTCTTGGCCATCATGGAGCGGTACTGCTGGGTATCCATGACCATGGTCTGGTCCATGTCCCCTCCGCCCGCGGTCTGGGCCTCGCCCTCCCTTAGCGCGAAGAGCAGGCTGTGCTTGCCGATGGTGATGACCTCGCCGTTCTTGAGCCAGTGGGTGGACACGATCTTCTCGTTCACGAACGTGCCATTCTTGCTCTGCAGGTCCGTGAGCAGATACCCGTCACCCACCGAATCGATTTTGGCGTGGTGTCCGGAAACCGCCAGGTTCTCCACGACGATGTCGTTGTCCTGGCGACGCCCGATCTTGAGGGTGTCACCCTTGCTGAGTTCGTACTCCCGTATGACATTGTCCTTGAACTTCAACGTCAACGTCGGCATTTCAAAGTCCCTTTTTATTTGATGAAGAAATCCCTTATGCGTGCGAACACGCCCATGAGCCCGCCCTCGTTCCTCTTTACGGCTTTGACCCCGACCACCACGACGGTTATGTTGTCGTCGCCGCCACGTTCGTTGGCCATGTCCACCAGCATGCGGCACGACTTTTCGGGCTTGTTTGCCGAGACCACCTCGAGGATCTCCTCCGGAGAGACCTTGTCCGTGAGCCCGTCCGAGGAGATGACCAGAATGTCTCCCGGAAAACACTGGATCTCGGAGACGCTGGTCTCGACCTCGGACTCTATGCCCATGGCCCGGGTGAGCATGTGCCTGAATTCCTCTCCCATGTGCATGGCGGCCTCGGGGTTCATGGACGCCTGTTCCGCCATTACCGTGTGAGGCACGCTTATCGTTTCGATCTCGCCGTCGTGAATGAGAAAAATGGGGCTGTCGCCCACGTTGGCGGCGATGATGGTGTCATCGGCAAACATGACCACCGATACCGTGGAACCCATGCCTTTCAGATTCTGCTTGGTTTCGGAGACGTTGTGCACGCCCTTGTTGGCAAGATGGATCGAAGACAGAAGCCTGCCCGCTTCCTCGGACAGACCGGTTTCCGACTCCAGCGGCGGCTCGACGTCTTCGCCGTCCGTCCACCTCCGGAAATAATCCTTGATGGTGCTCACCACCAGCTGGCTGGCGACTTCGCCGGCCTGATGTCCGCCCATGCCGTCCGCGACCACGTAAAGCAGAAGGTCGTCGTCCACGTAGAGGCTGTCCTCGTTGCCCTTGCGCTTTTGGCCTACGTCGGTCAGTCCGGCAGATTCGACAACAACGCTCATCGGGACTCCCGGTGTCAGGGGGTTGGTCATGGCTGCGAAACCGCCCGTTTCAGACATGTTCTGGATGATGTAACCCGGATTACCATTCCTTGTACAATTTTACAACACGAATTCACCATGTTCCACCGGACGCAACCGGACAACGCCGTGGTGGCGTACCCTGGCCGTCCATTTTCACGACTTCCCTTCCGCCGCCGGCTTCCTTGCCCCGGACTTCCCTTTTGCGGGAACGGCCCCGGCGTTGGCGCTGGCCGCCGTCGGCTTCGTCCTGCTCCCGGGGGCGGCCTTAGGGGTTTCGGCGCCGGCGTCGCCGCCCTGTTTCTTCTGGGCCTGCTGCGCATAATAGGCATCCAGTTTCCGGCCCAGCTCGCGCAGGTGGGCGGCCATTGCGGAAGCCTTCTGGTAGCGCTTGTCCCTGTCCTTTTCCAGGGTCTTGTTGATGATGGCCACCAGTGGCTTTGGAATTTTGGGGTTGAACTTCCGGGGGTCCGGATGCACCTCGTTCATGATCTGGTGCATGAGCGTGGCCACGTTGTCCCCGTAAAAAGGCAGATTGCCGGTGAGCATCTGGTACAGCATGACGCCCAGGCTGAAGATGTCAGAGCGTCCATCCACCTTCTTCCCGGCGATCTGCTCCGGCGACATGTAGTAGGGCGTCCCCTTGACCACGCCGGTCTGTGTCTGGCTGGTGGCCGCTATCCTGGCGATTCCGAAGTCCGTGATCTTGGCGACGCCGCTGCTGAGCAGCATGATGTTCGCCGGCTTGATGTCCCGGTGCACGATGCCGCGCTCATGGGCGTAATGAAGGGCGTCGGCTACGTCGCCCACGTGCCGGATGACGTCCCGCATGGGCAAAAGGGTGCCGGGTTTGGTGCAGGAATCCAGGTCCTTGCCTTCCAGAAACTCCATGGCGATGTAGATGAGGTCGTCTTCCTGGCCGGCGTCGTAGATGGTGACGATGTTCGGGTGGGACAGGGTCCCGGCGCTCTCCGCCTCCCGGAAGAACTTGTCCCGCATGGCCGCGGCTTCGTCGGCGCCCAGGTCTCCGGAGAACTGCACCGTCTTGATGGCCGTCTTGCGCTTGATATGGGGGTCCTGGCCCAGGTAGACGATGCCCATGGCGCCCTGTCCGAGCGGCTTCATGACCTCGTAACGCCCCAGGGTGGGCAGCGTGCCGTCCGCCCCCGGAATGAGCACGGTGCCTCCGCCGGCACCGCCGATGCTGCCGTCCCCGAAGATCATGGTCTCGCTGACCTGGGCGAGCCGGGTCTTCTTCTGGGCCACGTCCTTGTACTTGGGATCGTACTCCTCGATGGTCTCGTAGATGGCGGCCGCCTTGCCGTACTGCCTCTTGCGCTCGAAATCGAGGGCCAGGCTGTAGAGGACGCCGCGCATCTGGTCGTCCATGGGGACCTTCATCAGCGTGTCGTAGGCAAGGTCCAGCAGGCCCTGGCTCTGGTAGCTGATGCCCAGCATCCGGTTGTTCTCCGCGGACTGGGCCGTGGCCTTGTCCCGGGACCCCTCGGTCACGAAGTACTGGATGGAGACCACCCCTATGTAGCCCAGGACCAGGGCCACCACCGGATAGGTGATCTTGATCCAGGTTCCGCCCGAAGCGAACAGGTACGTGCTGAATATGATGAAAAAGGCCGTCATCCCGACAAAGGTCAGGGCGGCCCACAACGCCTTGAGACGGGGAAACGCGAACGTTACCAGAAGGCCCGCCAGCAGCACGCTCAACAACTCGAACGCCATGGTCCATGGAGGCTGCTGGATGAAACGGCCGTTGACGAGGGCCCACACCACCTGGGCGGAAAATTCGCCCACCGGCATGACCGAGTCCGTGGGCGTGGCCAGGGGGTTCATGATTCCGGAAGCGGACGGACTCACCAGGACCAGCTTGTCCTTGAACAGCCGCGGCTTGATGTTGTCGTTGACCACGTCCGCATAGGACACCTTGCGAATGGAGCCCCTGGACCCCTTGAAGCTCACCAGCATCTCGGAGCGAATGTTGGTGGGAATGTCTATGGCGCCCATGGACACGCTGATTCCCAGGTCCGCGGAGAGCCGCTCGAAGGGTACCCTCAGAAATCGGGAGGCCATGACCAGCTGGTACGAGGGTATGTAGGCGCCGCCGTACTCGTAGAGAAGCCGCTCCCGCCGGATCTTGCCGTCCATGTCGAAATACAGGTTGATGTGACCGATGCCAACGGCCTCCTCCAGAAACACCGGGATGGGCATGGTGATCTCGTCCGCCCGTGGCGTGTACAACTCGCCGATGTTCATCTCCACGTTCCGGATGGACCTCGCCATGATGTCCTCGCCCGCGGCGGGCGCGCCCTCGCCAAGCCTGGACTCCTTGAAGAATACCGGAAGGACCACGTTCTCCGCCTCGTCAAGCGCCCGGGCCAGTTCACGGTCCTTGTCCAGCCTGAGGGCGGCTTCCCGCATGGCGCTCACGAACATGGCGCCCTGCTCGGTATCGACCTGCTCGCCAAAGGTTTCGTTGAAGACCTTCTCGATCTCCAGAAGCTCGGCGAACCCCTCGCCCTTCTGAGGCTCGGACAGAACCAGATTCAGGCCTATCACCCGGGGCGCCCCGGCGTTGATCGTGTTCACACCGTCCGCGATGAGACTCCTCGGCCAGGGCCACCGCCCCAGCTTTTCGATGGAGTCATCGTCGATGTCGACGATCACGATGTCCGCGTCGCCCTCCGGCGCCGTGCGCAGGTGCATCATCGCGTCGTATATCCTGTACTCCAGCGAGTCCAGGAAATCCACGCGCACGAAGGTGAGCAGAAGAAACAAGACGGTAATGCCGCAGCCAAAAAGAAGCGTGGGGTGTTTTTTCACGAATCCCATGTCGGTGCTCCCGTGGGGTCCCCCTCCCGAATACGCTGCACGCTCCCTGCCGGGCGCGGTTGCCGCGGTTCGCTCCGGTTGTCAGTGCCGCGAGGCAGTTTTTGGCCGGAAGAAGTCGGATGATCGAGGTACAGGGCGGGCCTTTGTCGCGATGCGGGAAAGGCCTTTGTCGCCACGCCGTGGTCACGCCCCACGGCAAACAAGGTCCCGGCGTTGCCCGTCGGCCGGAACCATCGTCCCCGGAATAGCGGCCGGTTCAGGCCCGCAAACCCCGCGCATGGGAACCATCCTGGGAATAACCATCCGATTTTAAAAGAAAAAACCAAATGGCGCCCCGAGGCGCAACCTGTTCTAAAATTCTGCCGTGTTTATAGCCAAAACCCTGCTCCCAAGTCAAGGCTTGTCGAGCATTTAGCAAATAATTTCACGGCTGTTTACGACCTCGCGCCATTGCCGGCGAGCACACGGTCCCGCCCCTTGCCCTTTCCACCATCGGACTTCGCCCCACAAACCTGTCGAATTGCGATAAACGCTCGCGCCGGGCGAACCGGAGCCCCGCGCCACCTGACGTGAAAGCCGCCTGCATGAGGCCCTTGCACGGCGTCCCCGCGTTTTCGCCGGGTACTCAGGCACCCTCACCGCGGAGGCCGCTCCTTCCAGAGCCGCGCCGCGATGGTCCTGAATTCCTCCTTGAAATCGCCCTTGAAGTGCCTGGTAAGCCGGGTGACCTTCATCTTTTCCAGGCAGAACAGAAAATGGGCCACCATGTCCCGATTGTCGTAAATCCCTGGTTTGAAGAAGTTCCTTACATACCAGTAGATCTGGGCTGCGAAACCGTATTCCCCAAGGCTGAGCGCGAGGTCCGCGTATCTGACCAGATCCTGCTTCATCTCCGCCTTGTTCCGGAACAGGGAGCGGATTTCCACGCGTTTGGACATTTCAAATGAGTCGGCCGGAACCGGGATGTCCTCGTGCAGGGAATTGAGCGGGTCGGCCCGGAAGATACGCCGTGCATATTCATTCCACAGCTTTTTGTCGGATTCCCGACCCTGCAGGACCGCCTCGGCGCGGTATTTGGCCAGCAGGCCCTGGGCGGAATGGGGATATTGTTCGAGCAGGCCGTCGAGCGTCTTCACCGCGGCCTCGGGATCACCCGCCTTCAATGCTTCCCTGGCCTCGCCGCAGACGGTGCCCACCTTGCTCTGGAACGTGCCCAGCATCCATTGGAGGCGCCTCAGGTAGTCCCTGGCCAGGCCCTTGGTCGTGGCGAAGGGCTGCACCACCACGTGCTGGCGGAAGGCGTGGTCCATCCTGCCCTCGGAAACGTCCAGGACAATGCGGGACAGGGGGATCAGCTGGTCGCCCCGGGGAGTTTCCACCACGGCTCGCCAGTAAAGATGGTTTTGGGCGGTAAGCAGCCCGACATCCGCGCCGTCATCGGGATCGTAACCCAGCAGGGTCCTGCTCACGTAATGGATGCCCTCGTATTTGTCGTCCACCAGGCCCAGCAGCACGCCCAATACCGGAATGGCCTCCTCCCGCGCAAACTCCTGGAGCATCCGATACTCCTCGGCTATGCCGGCGGCCTTGAACTTCTTTTGATGTTCCACTCGGGGGAACACGATCTCGGGTTCGTAGGGCTGGCTGTTGTCCGGGCTGCCCTGATTGAGCTTGAACCTGACAGCCAGCTCGTAATCGACCAGGCGGGCCGCGGGCGGGGGATATTCCTTCAGCTTTTCGAGCGCCGCTTCCCGCTCATTCTCGTCCAGGGCGGGCCTGGCTCCCATCTGCAGGGTTGCGTGCCCCTCCCGGGTCACGTCGATAAAGACCATGACGTCGCGATTGTCCCGGTGTTCCGCGAACAGCTCGTACAGGGCGGCGGTGACGGACTCCTTCCATTTGTCCAGTTCCCCCGGACCCAGGTTCACCTTGGCGATCTCGAGGTTCCCCACCACGAGCTGGACGTCCCGGATCGCGGATCCCGGCTTTGCCGCACCGATCCGGTCCAGTGGGGTTTCAGCCCGTGCGGTGAGTGTTCCGGCGGCAATGGCCACCATGAAGAGCGTGAATAGGGGAAAGACCTTGCTCGGGATTCGCACCTTGCCAACCTCCTTTTTTGCCGGCATGGAATACGCCGGCCGGTCCGGCGGACAGCGCCCGCGCGCCCGGGGGCTCGGGCCGCGGGGCAGGCCAACGCCCCGCCGAAAAAAAACGGGAAACAATTCAATTCCAAAACATTCCGGATTCCCTGCAATCAACCCAATGTCGGGTTTGGATCCGGCAACCAACCGGTTTTTCCCGGAGGCGATTGCCGCCCTGTATTTTGTGTCGGAACGCATGGCCCTGGAGGGACAGGCCAGTCCGTCTTTGGCGGATTCCCTCAAGGCCGCCGGCCGGCTGGTTCCCGAAAGGTCGAATCGAATTCCTTGATCCACAAGCGGTCCCTGTACCGTGGACTCCAGGACGGGACCGGCCCACATATCCTTGAAACATCCGGCGGCCGACACCTGACGACCGCGGCGCGTTCTCCCGCGTCGGCTGTTCTACCGTGCACAACGTGAATGTCTACTCGAATCGCATAATCCCGGTCACCCGTCGTCATTGTTTCCCTGTGTTCTTCCGCCCTGGTTTCCGGACAATCCGGGCGATTTACGTGTTCTGTGCATGTGAAAAATTACGGTTGACTTTGCGCCCTGTCTCCTGTCACATAGGCCCATATCCCTTCACAGGATCAGACCGGATTTCCGCGGTTTCCAAAACCCGTTTTGCCCGTCCCCATTCCGGGACAGCGGAAATCCTGGCGCAGCATCCCGAGAATGCCTCATCCAAACCGACCGAGGTGAGCCATGCGACTTCCCGGCTTTCTGAGGTACGACACGTGGCTTGGCAGGATGCTCGACCGGCCGTGGCTGACCATCGCCCTGGTGGTGGCGCTCACCGCGCTGCTGGGCGCTGGCGCGCTGAGACTTCGCCTGCAGACCTCGCTGTACGACCTCATGATCGAGGACCTCCCCGAAACCGCCTTCTATGAAGCCACCAAGGAAACCTTCGGAACCGAGGAGATCATCCTGGTCGTGGCCAGGGCCGACGACGTGTTCGACCCGGCGACCTTCGCCCATCTGGACGAGCTGGCCTCGCGGCTGGGCGAACTGGACGGCGTACGCCGCACCATTTCCCTGCCAGGCGCGAAACGGGCCATGGACATTACCGGGACCATGGATCCCGGGCGGTTCCGCGAGGTCGTGCGCCACGTGGACCTTTTTCGGAACAACCTGGTCTCCGGGGACGGGACGGCGGCGGGCGTCACCCTTGTGCTGGAGGACCGGCAGGAGAGGGAGGAACTCATCGACCGGGTGGCGGCGGTCATGGAGGAATACGAAAACGGGGTGAGCCTTTATCAGGTGGGCATGCCCGTGGTGTCCCTGGCATTGGCCCGGTTCACGGAAAAGGATTTCTTCACCCTGCCTCCGCTCACCTTCGTGGTGATCGCGATCCTTCTCCTGTTGCTGTTCCGGACGTGGCACGGCGTCCTTCTGCCCCTGTCCTGCATCCTGGTCTCCCTGATATGGACCGTGGGCGTCATGGGATGGACCGGCACTCCGCTTTCCATGCTGACCATGATCGTGCCGGTGTTCCTCATAGCCGTGGGCACGGCCTACTGCCTGCATTTTTCGAGCGAGTACATACAACTTGCCGGAAAAGCCGGGACGACGAGGGAGACGGCCCGGGAGGTCGTCTCCCGGATGCGGTTTCCCACGGCCCTGGCCGTGGGAACCACCATGGTGGGTCTGGCATCCCTGCTGGTCAACCGCATCGACAGCATCCGCCAGTTCGCCATTTTCTCCTGCGTGGGCATGGCCAGTCTCCTGGTCGTGCTGCTGACCCTGCTGCCGGCAATGATCGTGCTGATGAGCCCGGCCCGCGCGAGAAACGGAGAGCGACGCGAGGACGTCGTGGACAGGTTCCTGGCCTGGGTCATCCACGTCAACGTCCACCACCAGAAGGCGGTGTTCGTGGTGGCGGGGGTGGTCCTTGCGCTGGGCATCGCCGGCATATTCCGGATACAGGTGGAGACCAACCCGTGCGACTACTTCAAGGAGGACACCCCCGTCGCCCGCAACTTCCACGACGTCTACAAGGACCTTTCCGGCAGCTTCCCGGTGAACGTGGTGGTGAATTCCGGCACTCCGGATTTTTTCGAGGACCCCGAAAACCTGGCCCGGCTGGCTGAACTGGAAAAACTCCTGGTGACCGTGGACAAGGTGGACAAGTCCGTATCCGTCACCGACTACATGCGTCTGGTCAATTACGCCACCAACCGTTTCGAGCCGGAACGATACGCCCTGCCGGAAAAGGGGTACCAGGTGAGGATGATAGTGAACAGCCTCAAGACCATGCTGGGCCAGGACACACAGGACCGGTTCGTCACGGCCGACTTCTCCACGGCCAACGTCCTGCTGATGACCCACATATCCAGCTCCAGGGACTTTCTGGCCGCGAAAAGGGAACTGGGCCGCATCTGCGAAAGCGTGTTCGGGGACGACGCCTCGTGCGGCGTAACCGGGTTCGGCATCGTCATATCCGCAACCAGCCAGCTGGTCACCCAGGGCCAGGTCAAAAGTCTGTCCATCACCGTGGTCATCATCTTCGGCATGATGTTCGTGCTGTTTCTGTCCCTGCGGGCCGGGCTGGCCGCGATCGTACCCAACTGCTTTCCCATAGTGGTGAACTTCGGGATCATGGGCTGGGCCGGGGTGGAGCTGTCGCTGGTGACCAGCCTCATCGCAAGCATCGCCATAGGCCTTGCCGTGGACGACACCATCCACTACCTGTTCCGGTACAACCGTGAATTCAAGCGCGACCTGAACGAAAAACGCGCCATGGCCGACACGTTACGCACCGTGGGCCGCCCCATCGTGTTCACAACGCTGACCATCGGTTTGGGCTTTTCAGTGCTGATGTTTTCGAGCTTCCAGCCCACCGCGATCTTCGGCGTGATGATGGCCATCACCATGATGGCGGCGCTGGTGGGGGACCTGGTGATCCTGCCCTCGCTGATGACCCATGTACCGCTGGTCACCATCTGGGACCTGATCCGGCTGCGCATGGGCAGGGAACCGGAAAAGGGTCTTCCCATATTCCATGGCCTGTCCCGGACCCAGATCCACTACGTGCTGCTGGCGGGGGCGCTCAAGGAACTGCCCGACGGAGAGGTCCTGTTCCGCAAGGGAGAGATGAGCAATTCCATGTACGCCATCGTCTCCGGCGAACTGGAGATCCTGGACACCCGCACCGCCGCCGACTGGGGCGGCGACTTTTCGGAGCGGACCAGGGTGGCGTTGCTCAGGACCGGGGACGTGGTGGGCGAGATGGGCCTGGTCCGTTCCAGCCGGCGATCGGCCACGGCGGTCGCGGCGGGTCCGGTGGAACTTCTGCAGATCAACCGGAGGATGATCCAGCGCCTCCAGTGGCTGTACCCGCCCGCGGCGTACCGGTTCTTCTTCAACCTCATGCGCATTTTGTGCGACCGGCTGGAACACACCACCCATTGCCTGTCCAATACCGGCATACGGGACGACATCACCGGCCTGCCCACCCGGGACACCTTCATGATGGAGCTGGAAAAGGAGTGCGAACGAACCCGGTATTACGGAACGGACATGGGCGTGGCCGTGGTGGAACTGCGGGCACGGGAAGGGCACGGGGCGTCCAGGGAGTACCACGCGGGAGACAGGGCGCTTGAACGGGTCGCCGGAGCGTTGACCGACTTTTTGCGCAGGTGCGACATGCTGGCCCGTATCGGCAACCGCAGGTTCGGCGTACTCATGGTGCGCATGGGGCCGGAGGAAACCGCGAGCGCCTGCAACCGGCTTTGGAACATGGTGAACGACGTGTGCGACAACGGGATCAGGGGCTGGCGGGGCGACGTGGCCATCGGCTTTGCCTGCGCCGGTCCGGGAAGGCCGGGTGACCCGGAAAGCCTCTTGCGGGAAGCCGACGAAGCCCTGGGGCGTGCGTGGTCACGGGACGGCCCCCGGGTGGCGGCCCGGGATGCCGCGGCGTGACTCCAGGTTGACGGTCGGGGGCACATTGTTCCTGTCCGGTTTTCGGATGGCCGCGCCCCGCCGCCCGTTTACCGACCCGGCACGGCGGTCCCCAGCGGGCTCAAGGCCTTGGAAGATGTATTCCGAAGGTGCTGCCCCGGCCCAGTTCGCTGTCCACGGACACCCAGCCGCCGTGGGCCTGGGCGATGTGTTTGACGATGGCGAGGCCCAGGCCGGTGCCGCCGTGCTCCCTGCTGCGTGCCGGGTCCACCCGGTAAAAGCGTTCGAAAATACGGTCCAGGTGTCGCTGCGCAATGCCCCTGCCCCGGTCACGGACGGTGACCGCCACGTGGTCCACCCGGTTGGACGCCTCGATCTCCACGGCCCCGCCCTGGTCGCTGTAGGTGACGGCGTTGGCCAGCAGGTTCACCACGGCCTGTTCCATCAGGGACGGATGCACACGGGCCGCCACGCCCTCGTCGCACCGCAGCCGGACGGTAATGTCCTTTTCCGCGGCCATTTCCCCGCAGGTCTGCACGGCCCTTTCCAGCACCATGCACAGTGGCTGCACCTGCATTTCCATGCCATCGCCGCCGGACTCCTGTTCCAGGCGGGAAAGGGCCAGAAGGTCTTCTATGATGGCGCCCAGCCTGCGGGCGTGGCGTTCCATGATGCCCAAAAACCTGGCGGAGGCCTCGGGGTCCCGGGCCGCTCCGTCGGCCATGGTTTCGATGAAGCCCGTGATGGCGGTGACCGGGGTCTTCAGCTCATGGGAGACGTTGGCCACGAAGTCCCTGCGGACCTCCTCCAGCCGGTGCAGCCGGGTCACGTCGTTCAACACGATGACGGCGCCCACGGTGTCGCCGCCCACGTCCTGGAGCAGCGCGCCCCTGGCGTGAAAATAGCGGTCTCCGGCGATGTCGTGGAAGCCCAGCTCCGCTTCGGTGACGCCGTCGGATTCAAGTGACCGCGCCACGAACCGCTGCAGCTCCGTATTCCTGGCGACCTCCTGGATGGCGCGTCCCCTGCACGCTTCCGGATCGCAATGCAGCATGCGGGCCCCGGCCTGGTTCATGCTGATGATCTGCTGGTTGTTGTCCACGGCGAAAACGCCCTCGGCCATGCTGGACAGCACCGCGGCCAGCTCGTTCCTTTGGCGCACCACGTCCCGGAGCCGCTGGGACAACTGCCCCGCCATGTCATTGAAGGCCAGGGCCACGGCGCCGATTTCCTCGGTGCGCGGCACGGGCAGGCGCCAGTCCAGGCGCCCCTGCGCGAAACGCTCGGCGCCCTTGCGCATCTGGACCAGGGGGCTGCTGATCCTTCGGGAAACCACGAGGCTGGTGATGGCGGCGAGCAGCGCCATGGCCAGGCCCATGAGCATGATGTTGGAACGGACCTCGCCAAAGGGCTGCTCGATGACCGAAACCGGGTAGGCAGCCCGGACCACCGCGGCCACGGTGTCGTCCTGTCTTACCGGCACGGCGACGAACAGGCTGTCCCCGGTTTCCACGCTGGTACGCCGCAGCGTGGTGGGCCGGCCCGTACCCAGTACGGCGACGAATTCGGGCTTGCCCGCCTGGCTGCCCACGGAGCCGGGGTCGTGCATGGAGTCGCCCACCACGTCGCCGCCGGGCAGGATCACCGAAAACCTTGTTCCGGTCAGTGTGCCGAGGTCGCGGCACAACTGGTTCACGGCGGTGTATTCCCCGGCTTCCAGGGCAGGGCCCACGCTTTCCGTGAACAGCCTGGCCCGCGCCATGAGGTCCCCTTCCGCGTGCATCAGGAAAAAGGACTTCAGGGACCAGGTGGTGTACCAGGTTACCGCTATCAGCGGAACCAGGGCCACGATGAGATAGGTGGGAAACAACTGCCATACGAAGCGGCGCCGCGGCCGGAATCCGGCGCCCCCAACCGCCTCGGACCCGCTTGCGGGGGACCTGTCGAGAGGAGTGCTCATTCCTTGAACCGGTAGCCCACGCCGCGGACGGTCTCCACGTAGTCGCCGCGGTCCCCCAGCTTCTTCCTGAGCCCGGCGACCTGCACGTCCACGGCCCTTTCGGTCACCGGATAATCCTCCCCATGCACCGCGTCCACGATCTGTGAGCGGGTGAACACCCAGCCGGGCCTGCGGGAGAGGAAGTGGAGGAGCCGGAACTCGGTGGAGGTGAGATCGAGCCGTTCTCCCCCCAGGGTGACCTCATGGCGGCCCGGGTGGATTACCAGCTCATGCACCCTCACGACCTCGTTGTTCTCCGGCGCGACCTGGGACCTGCGCCGGAGTATGGCCCGGGTGCGGGCTATCAGCACGCGAGGGGAGAAGGGCTTGGTGATGTAGTCGTCCGCGCCGATTTCAAGGCCGGTGACGATGTCGGACTCCTCGCCCTTGGCGGTCAGCATGATGATGGGCATCCCGCCGGTTTTGGGGTCCTGCTTGAGCAGCCGGCACACGTCCAGACCGCTCACGCCGGGCAACATCAGGTCCAGGACCATGAGATCGGGCACGCCGGCCCGCGCCAGCTTGAGGGCCTGTTCCCCGGAGGCGGCAAGGGAAACCTGATACCCCTCCTTGACGAGGTTGTATCGGACCAGCTCGAGGATGTCCTCCTCGTCGTCCACCACTAGTATGTGTTCCTTGGCCATTGGTACGCTTTCATCCGCCCAGGGGGCGATCAGGCATCACGCGGCAAACGGCCCGCCCGCTGCCAAAACCCGGCTCCCGGACGTCGGCGCCCCATGCGCTACGACGTCTGTCCCAGCCGGTATATCATGGCGGAAACCCACGCCGCATGGCTCTTTTCCTCGGCGATTATGCTCGCGAGCATCCCGCGCGAGTCCGCGAATGCGTTGTGGTCCGCCATTTCCTGGTAGAACAGGACGCTGGATTTCTCGGCTTCCAGCGCCCGGCGCAGTATGCTCAACATGTCCGGAGCCTCGGCCACCCACTGCCGGGCGCTTTCCGCGTCCGGGAAGACGGCTCCGTCGGAAAGGGCCCTCAGATAGGAGGTCAACTCATCATCGAACAGCATTTCCGCGCTGCTCTCCATGCCACCCATTTCCTCGTCCAGGCGGGCGTACATCTTGCGGAACCGGTTCATATGGTCCAGTTCCGCATGGGAGAGCTTTTCAAACAACTCCTTGGCCTCCGGATCGACGGCCTTTTCGGCGGCGGCACTGTAAAAACGTATGCCCGAATCCTCGATGTCGGTGGCGATTCTGGCGATCTCGAGTGCGTTGAGCGTACTTTTGTCCATGGAGCTCTCCGTTTCGCGGGGGGGTTGGTGATTTGCCCGGGGTTCATACCGATATTACCCCATTGCGCCGCCAAAGTGCAAACACCGCGTTTCGCTTCCGGTTCTGCCCGCCCCGACAAATGCCCGGATCGCTCGATGACGCGGCACATGGAATGCCTTGCCACGGAAATCCGGCTTCACCCGGCTTTTTCCGGCATGGGCCGGCGCGCCAGGGCCACCATGACCGCACCCACCGCGTTCAGCACCAGAAAGACGGCGTAGGCCGTGTCATAGCTGCCGGTCAGCGCCGTGCTTTTGCCCATGATGTAGAATCCCGCGTTCTGCAGGATCAGAAACAGGGCCATGAACCTCAGCACCGAAGTGAACGCCAGCCTGCCGAACATGTCGGCCACCAGCACCGGAAGAGTGGCAAGCACTCCGCCCATGCCAAACCCGTATACCAGGGCAAAGGCCACCGCGCCCGGCAGGCCCAGGCTGCCCGCGAAAAGACCGATGGCGATGCCCGCCGCGTTCACCACCATCATCACGCAGGCCACCCGCCGGGCCTCGAACACGTCGCACAGCGCGCCCCAGCAGAACTTGCCCGCGGCGCCGCACAGGGCGGCGGCGGCCAGCAGGCCCACCGCGGTGTTCTTGTCGAATCCGAGGTCCATGAACCTCGGCGTCATCTGGCTCATGACGCCCACCACCCCGGCCATCGCCATGGCGAATGAAAAGCCCACCATCCAGAAGGCGGAGGATTTCACCAGCTTTGCTACCGGCCATGCCACCGGCGCCTTCGAGGACACCGCCGCGGGATTCGCCATGAGGCCGCCAAGGGGTATCTCATGCTCCTCCTCGGGCGGTTCGTCCAGCCCGTCCGGGTACAGCCCGTATTCCTCGGGCTGGTTTCGGATGACGATCCACGACAGGGGAGCCGTTGCCAGAAGCATGACCCCCAGCCAGAAAAACGCCTGCTCCAGCCCCAGGCTGTCGTTCAATGCCCGGGCCACGGGCGGAAGGACCATCCCGGCCAGCGAGATGCCCATGGTGGCGATTCCAAGGGCCCGACCCCGTTTCTTCACGAACCAGCTGTTCACCGCCGAACTGGCCACGATCCCGCTGAACGCGCCATTACTGAAGAACAGCAGCACATACAGGGCGGAAAAGGCGTATATGTCCGTTACCCGGCCCATGGCCATGAACGTGAAGCCGGAAATCACCGCGCCCAGGCCCATGTACACCCGGGGCCCCGTCCTCATGACCACGGTGCCGTGAATCAGCTGGGAGAACAACCCCACGATACCGCCCACGGCCAGGCCCAGGTTGATCTGTTCCCGCGTCCACCCCCGCGCGTCGCACAGCGGGTCCATGAACACGTTGAATACATAAAAATGCGTTCCCGTGGTGATCAGGTTGGCGAGCAGCGCGACGCCGACGATCCACCAGCCGAAGAACACCCGGGAACCGGGTTTGGGCCCCATGGCGATTCCTTCCTTATATGCTGCGGGTAAGGGGTTTGTTGGAAAATTGTTAAATTTTCGTGAGGAGCCTGCCACCGGGCACGCCGGCGCCGCGCCAACCGCGGGAAGACACAGGGTATCGTAATCCCGTTGGTTTGACAAATGGCTTTTCGAGCGATTGCTCGGTGTTTGACCCTCCGCGCGATTGTGGTATAGGGCATTCATGGCGAATCGAAACCGAAAAACGAAACAACGGGCCAAATACGAGCCGGTGGCCGCCCTGGTGGCCAACGACGCCGGAGAGATATTCGACCTCCCGGGCTACACCGCATGCGCCATGGCCGGTGGCCGGGTGTGGCCGCTGTCCGGGCAGGACGTGATCCCCATGCCCCGGGGCAGCGAGGTCATGTACCTGCCGGACCGGCATCCCGTGCTGCACGAGACACGTACCGGCGAACCGGTGGTGCTCGAGGAGAATCCGTACGAGCCGGGTGAAGCGCTCCGTCCGGTTGCCGTGTTCAACTCCCCGGGATACGTGTTGCGCGGTGTGTGCGCCTACGCGGAAGCCGCCAACACCGGCTGGCTGCCGTTGTTTTCCTACGGTGCCTGCGGATGGCAGGGCGACGGCATGGTGTCCGCGGCCTTCCGTGTGGACTGGAGTCGCCGACAGGATCTCGCGCTCATGCCCGAAACGAAAATCGGGGCGGGTGTGAAACGGCTTCGCAAGGACCTGCCGGACAACAGGCTGGCCCGGCATCTTGAAAAATGCGCGCTGACCTACGGATGCCCGGCGGCCAAAAACATGTTCGTGGGCCGGGAGGAGGCGCCCCTTCCCACCGCGCCGGCCTGCAATGCCCGATGTCTGGGCTGCCTGTCCCTGCAGAAGGAATCGGACATCCCGCACAGCCAGGACCGTATCGGTTTCATCCCCACCCCCGATGAGATCGCGGAGGTGGGCCTGGCCCATCTTGCCAGGGTGCCACATAACGCCGTCCTGAGCTTCGGCCAGGGATGCGAGGGCGATCCCCTGCTGGCCGCCGGGAGCATAGCCCCGGCCATTCGACTTATCCGCGCGGAAACCGGCGCGGGGACCATCAACCTCAACACCAACGGAGGCAGGCCGGACCTTCTTGAACAATGCCTGGACGCGGGGCTCGAAAGCATCCGCGTGTCCATGAATTCGGTGCGCGAGCAGCCTTACATGGAGTACTTCAGGCCGAAATACGACTTTTCGGCGGTCCTGGAATCCATTGACATGGCCGGAGCCCGTGGCGCCTGGGTGTCCGTCAACTACCTCAACATGCCCGGATTCACCGATTCGCTGAAGGAGCGGGAAGCGTTGTTCGGATTTCTGGGCAGCCACCACGTGGACATGATCCAGTGGCGGTGCATGAACTTCGATCCCCTGCGCTATTACGCCGCCATGGGCCTGGAGACCGACGAACAGCCCCTGGGGATGGAAAACCTGCTTCGGGAAGTGCGCCGGCTGCATCCTCCCCTGCGCTTCGGCTACTTCAATCCGCCGAAGGAAACCTGGGCGGCCCTTCCGCAAAAGCATTTCACGTGACGTCTTTATGAAACCCGAATCCGTGAACGGGCCCGTGTGGTGCGGGTGCGGGTGCGGGAAATGGCCCTGCCCGGCGCACCGGAGTGCGCCTGACGGACTCTGGTGCCGGGGCGCGCCGCGCCGGAAACCGAGGAATCCCTTCTCCCGCCGGTTGAGCCCCAAGACCCGTCGAGTAGCCGGGACATGGAGTCCCGGCATGGGTTGCTCGATATGTTTGTCACGGATTCAGAAGGAAGCAGCCCATGCCAGAGCCGCCGCGGCTTCTTTTCATAAACCCCTGGATTCACGACTTTGCGGCATATGACTTCTGGGCGCGTCCCCTGGGGCTCTTCCAGCTTGCCGCCATCGCCCGGGCCATGGGCTGTCGGGTTTCCTACTACGACTGCCTGGGCCGGGACACGGCTCCGGCCGGACCGGACGCGCGGCAGGGCCGTGGTCCGTACAGGAAGACTCCGCTGCCGGTGCCGCCGGCTCTTTCCGACGTCCCCCGCACCTGGTCGCGATACGGGGTGCCGCCCGAAACATTTCGGGCCGGGCTTGCCGCCATGCCCCGGCCCGACCTCGTCCTTGTCACCTCGCACATGACCTACTGGTATCCCGGCGTGTTCGAGACCATCTCGGAACTGCGCCGCGTTCTCCCCGGAGTGCCGGTCGTCCTCGGAGGCGTGTACGCCACCCTGTGCGTGGAACACGCACGCAAGCATTCCGGCGCGGACCAGGTGGTGCCCGGTCAGTGCGAGAACCGGCTCCCCGACATCCTGGAACGACATACCAGCTGGCGGCCGGAATCCTCCCCGGACACGTCCGACCTCGCCCGCCTGCCCTTTCCGGCACTGGATTTGCCAAAACATCTGCACTTCGCCCCGATAATCACCGCCCGCGGCTGCCCCTACCGATGCGCCTACTGCGCGTCCCATATCGTGGAGCCACGATCGGCACGCCGGAATCCCGCGGACGTGGTCAAGGAAATCCGCCACTGGCACCTCCGTACCGGAGTCCGGGACTTCGCGTTCTATGACGACGCCCTGCTGCATGGCGCGGAGGAACATGCCGTGCCGCTCTTCGAACAAATCGCGGCTCTGGGCCTGCCACTCCGTTTTCACACACCGAACGCGGTGCATGTCAGGCATGTGTCCGCCACAATGGCGCGCCTGTTCCGGGACGCCGGAGTGCGTACCCTGCGCCTGGGGGTGGAAACCACGGACATCGCCCACCGCAAGCCCCTGGACACCAAGGTCCGCGGCGGAGACCTGGCCCGAACCGCGAAAAACCTCCGGGCCGCGGGGTTCGGCCGCCGCACCGCGGGAGCCTACCTCCTGGCCGGCCTTCCCGGCCAGTCCGACAAGGAAGTGGAGGCCTCCATCCTGGAGGTGAAGGCAGCCGGCATCCAGCCGATCGTCGCCCACTACTCCCCGATTCCGGGAACCCGCCTCTGGGACGAGGCCGTGCGCGCCTCCCGGTATGACCTCGCCTCCGATCCCCTGTTTCACAACAACGCCATACTGCCCTGCGGCCCGGAACCCTTTTCCTGGCAGCGGCAGAGACGCCTCAAACAACTCGCCCTGTCCTGACAGCCTCTTGAAAAACGCGATCCGCGGAGTTGCGGCGTACGCCAGGTACGCCAACCTCCGTCGTACCACGCGTTGGTACACGTTGTTACACCCGGGTGACGTCTCCTCTTACACCCGGCGTCCCCCTTGCCGCCCGGAGCGGGTCCCGCCCCGGGGTCCCGAATCGGTTTTTCCCCTCCCGGCCCCGCGCGGCGCACTCCCCTCCGTGAGGGCGCCCACCGGTCCGTGCCATCGTGAAACTCCACCGCCGGCCATGGCTGAAGCCAAAAACCGGGCGATCCCCGGGAATGTATGGATTTCGTCAGCGCGAAAACAGACGATGAACCCGCTTCCAGATTGGCGCGGATCATGCACCCCCGGGAGTCGTCACCGGGTTGCCGGGGCAGCGAAATACCAGACGGGCCGCGCATCCAGGCAAACTTACAAGCAGGCGCACGAAGTTGGTATGAATTACATCCTCACGGAAACAAACCGGATACCCGGTGCTGACGACAGATGGGCCACGGGCGCGTCGACACGGCTCGAGGCAGCCGGGGAGAGCCTTGCCGGGTTCGCCGGGCAATCGGAATCCGACTTCCTCAACATGTACGACGCCCTGGACGACATCAACACCCGGGCCATGGAACTCATCCAGCGGGGCGTGAACGTGCTGGAGGCCCTGGGCGGCGCTTCCCAAAAAGGCCCTCTCGCCGAAATCGAGGAACTGGCCCTCGACGTCGTAAACGACCTGCGCCGTTTCCAGAGGACGATGACCGACCATCAGGACCAGGTGGACGCCATGTCCGACGAAATCGAAACCCTGGGCAGCAGGGGCGAAACCGTGGAACGCGCCGGCAAGGAATTGCGCATGATCGCCATGTGCATCAGCCTGGAGATATCCCGCCTGTCCGTGGACCGGAATTTCTTCAACAGCTTCGTAAAGGACATCCGGGAATTCGCCGACGAGCTGTGCCGGGTGGGACGGGACATCAACCGGTCCATCGCAGGGGCCGTCAACACCCAACGCGACGCCATCCGGGAGTTGTATGCGGGCCGGTCCGATCTGGTCAGGCTGGCCGAACGGGCCGGCCCCCTGGTGAACCAGGCCGTCGGCGAGGTCCGCGAACTCATGCGCGGCGTGGTGGAGGCGTTTGAAAACACGGAGCAGCATGCCCAAACCATTACCGAGCAGACCGGCAGGCTGGTCATGGCCATGCAATACCATGACAGCATGAGCCAGCGGCTCGACCATGTCACGTCCGCCCTGAACCACCTTTCAAGCCAGCTCAACGGGGAACCGGAATCAGGGAGCGAAACCGTCCCCGGGGCCGCGGACGTCCTCGGCCTGCAGATCTCCCAGGTTCGGCGGTTGGCGGAAGAAGCCACGGAAGTGCACGGAGTGCTGGACGCGGGGTTCGACCTGATCATTTCCGAATCCGACGACATGTTGCGCAGCCTGGGTCGGTTGGAGCAGCAAAATCGTGTCGACGCATCGGGCCTAGGGACCGAAACCGCCGACCCCCTGACCCGGCTCATGGAAATCATGGGCCAATGCCACTCGCTGCTGGAGGAAAGCGCCTCCATAATGGAACGGCTGGTGGATCACGCAAGGGGCGTGCATGGGGTCGCCGCCTACCTGGAAAACGTGCGCAGGGCCAGCGGCAGGTTGCGAATACTGGCCCTGAACGCCAACCTGGCCGCTACCAAGGCCGGTTTCAACGGCAAGGCCCTCCTGGTGCTGGCAACCGAGGTGAACAAACTGTCACTCAGGAGCTGGTCCTTCACGGAAGAGATGGCCCAGGTCCTGGCCGCGGTGGAACGCTCCGCGGAACACATGCGGGACCGCACCGCCCGCACCTTCAGGGAGCAGGGTGGTATCGAGGAGAGGAAGGCCCGCCTGCGCCGCCGCGTGGAAGAACTGGAAGGGGCGAGGGGCATGCTGGAGACTTACTCGGAGAGTGCGGCCCGCGAGCTGGCCGGCATGCGGACCAGGGTTTTTTCCATGCGGGGCGGCCTCACGTTCATGCCCAGGCTGGCCACCGGCCTGGCCGGGTGGACCCGGGACATGGACACCCTGTTGTGCGAAACATTGCCGCCGGAGCAGGAACCGGGCGCACTGGATCCGGAAGTTCTTTCATTTCTGGCCGAAAGGTACACCGTCGGCGAGGAGCACGAGGTACACAAGGAATTCGTGTCATCCCAAGGAACCGGGCCGGTGGCGGAGGACCCGCCGGGACATGAGCAGGCCCGTGAGTTCGGTGGAAACGTGGAATTTTTCTGAACACGAATGTTTCAACCCGGAGAAAGCGCATTTGGCAGAATTCATGCAATATATTGGGGACCGTGGCACGACATTGCGTCTTTCCGGGGTCGTCTCGATCGGAGACGCCGAGCAGCTGAAAGAGCACCTCCTGGAACTGCTCGCCCGGGGAACGAACGCCGTCATCGAACTGGAGGAGGTCCGGGAGCTTTCCCTGGCCGCCTTCCAGCTGCTGTTGGCCGCGCGCCTGGAGGCCGCCCGGGCGGGCCTGAGCCTGGACCTGGATTGGGATGCCGTGGCGTTGAGCGAGGTGGTTCGCGGAGCCGGTCTGTAAAAACCACCTGATGTGTATGTTGAAGGATTGTCCGGCGGAGTCAACCGCCGGGGAAGGGGAGTGCAAAATGGGTATGACCATCCTTACAGTCGACGACTCCAACAGTGTCCGGCAGATGGTGAGTTCAACCCTCAACAAGGCCGGCTACGACGTCATCGAGGCGTCCGACGGCAGGGACGCCATTACCAAGAGCCATTCAAGGCCCGTTGACATGGTCATCACCGACCTCCATATGCCCCATATGGACGGCATCGAGCTTATCCGGAACATGCGTTCAACCCGCCAGACCCGCTACGTGCCCATCATCATGCTGACCACGGAAACGCAGCAGGACAAGAAGACTCAGGGCAAAACCGCGGGCGCCACCGGCTGGATCGTCAAGCCCTTCACACCCGAGCAGCTTCTTTCCGTTGTCAGGAAGGTACTCGGCTAACTTCACCATGTACAATCCGGGAATTCGGAGGCCCCGTTTCCGGGGCCGGGGGGCAGGTGTGTTCTGTTCCGACGGGATGAGTGCGGCATTATGACCGACGACATGCGGATTCACAAGCAGGCCTTTTTGGAGGAGGCCGCCGAGCTTCTGGCCGAACTGGAGTCTTCGCTCCTGGAGTGGGAGAACAGGCCGGAGGATTCCGCTCTGGTGGGCCGGGTCTTCCGGGCCACGCACACCATCAAGGGTTCGGGCGCCATGTTCGGCTGCGACGACATCTCGTCCTTTGCCCGCGAGGTGGAAACCCTGCTGGACATGGTCCGGGCTCCGGAGGAGGTCGAAGAGGTCTCCTGACTCCCGGCCTGAATCCTGGCAGCCTGTTGAAAAACGCGATCTGCGGCGTTGCGCTTCATTTCCCGTCAGTGCGGCGTACCATGAGTACGCCTTATGCCTCGAAATTCGCGCGCCTTGCATCTCATCGTTTTGACCAGGCTGCAAATCTCGGGTTTTTCAACGGGCTGCCAGACGAAAATATTGAAAACGGCTTTCAAGCACCCTGTAAACCGGGCTTTTTGCGTGTTCTTGAACAAATCTTCGTTTCACCCGCTGGGTGAAAGGATTTTTCGCCCTCAGGCGCGGCATCAGGGGTGCTGTCCCTGGACAGGATCGCCCGGGAGGTGATCAAACCATGTCAGTAAGCGAAAAAACCGCTCTCCGGAGGGTCTCCACCAGGCAACTCACCCAGGGAAAACACCTGGTCGCCATAAGCATCGGCGAGTTCCACGCCAGCGCCCAGCCCCGCGTCATTGAAACCCAGGTCGGCTCCTGCATCGCCGTCTGCCTGCACGAAACCCGCATGCGCATCGGCGGCATGAACCACGTGCTCGTCCCGGGCAGGGCCGACTTCGCCCACCACAACAGGGCCAGCTACTATGCCGTCAACATCATGGAGCTGCTCATAAACCGCATCGTCTCCCTGGGCGGAAGACGCGCCCACCTCACCGCCAAGGTGTTCGGCGGCGCCCGCATGCTGGAGGTGCTGGCGACAAACGGCTGCCCGGGTACGAAAAACGCCAGGTTCCTCCTGGAATACCTGGAAAAGGAAAACATCCCGGTCCTGGCCAGCGACCTCAACGGCGACAACGCACGCCACGTGCTGTTCCACACGGACACGGGCCATGCCTATGTAAAACGCATCTCGAGGCCCAACACGGCCCGCTTTTTCGAACAACAGAGAAAGGCCCTGTCCAAAATCAACCGGCAGATGTCCCAGGACACCAACGTGGAGTTCTTTTGAGTACCGCGCGGCGGGGACGTGGAACATTTCGTGAACAGCCCGGTCCATAGCAGCCCGTTGAAAAACTCGGAATTGGCAGCCTGTTCAAAAACGAGGAGATGCAA
>JBKHBM010000184.1:0-5468 GCA_046542385.1 Desulfatibacillaceae bacterium
AAATCGTAACGGCCGGCCACCCTACTTGCCCAGCATGCCCTCCTTCAAAGCGTCGTTCGGGGGATCGTCGCCCAGCCACACCGCAAACAGCGCCTTCTTGAAATCCAGGCCCTCGATCGAACCCAGTTCCCGGTCGTTGAAAAACACCGTGGTGCCCTTGTCCGGGGCGTACACCATGTCATACTTGTCGTTTTCCACGATATCCCGGTTGAACAGGGCCTTGAACTTCTCGACCCTGTCCTGCCCCTGGGTCATATAATCCTTGGACGTCTCGCCCAGGCTGCCACTCCAGGAGTCCACCATGTCATCGGCGCCCACCTTGTCATAGACAAAGTGCATGCGGATGGCCATGGACTCGTCCGCGTTGAGCAGCGCCGTGTCGCTGGAGCTCTTGTTCTCCACGTACAGGGCTCCAATGTAGACTTTGACCCACAGCTTCTTGCGGATGCCCGCCCCGTTCAATACAAGGTTCTGGTTGCAAAGCTCCATCTTCTCCGGAATTTCCACCCCGGCGATCTTTTCCGCATGCGCGCCGTTCGCCAGAAGCAGCAGCGCCGCGATTGCAATGATGAATTTTTTCATGACTGTCTCCTTGAATTGGTAAACATCCTTGCGATGTTTCGTAACGCTTACTCCGCGCGACTTTTACCCTCTGTAAAGAATGGCGACTTTCAAAAGGTCTCTTTTCGCGGGCCGTGAGCACCCATAAACTACTGCATGATGACCGGCAGGTCAAACAGTTTCCCGGGCGCTCGGGAACGCGATTTCGCCGTAATATCTAGCAACTAGGCATTCACAGGCAGTTGGGAACAGGCATCATTCACATGATAGCAATAACAGGTTTGGTATCCGTTCATGCTTTGGTATAATTATGTCTAGTCGGAAAAGAAAACGTTCCAGGCAAGACCTTGGCTACGAGGTGAACGGCGACGGAGAATTTCGGGCCGTTGCCCGGTAGGACTGTTTTCGCACCACGGACTTGACGAAGTACATGACGACACTCTTACCCATCCAGGGATTTAACGCTTTCTCGATTGCCCGGGTGAGCAGGGGGCGGCGCATGATGTCCCAGACCAGCATCCTGTGGTAGAGCTTGACCGGCAGGGCCTTCTCATTTTCCACGCCCACCGCGCACTTGATCCACCAGTACGGGGCGTGCAGGGCATGCGCGCCGTGGGAGCCGACGCATTTGAGGCCCGCGGATTCGAAAAGTCGCCTGAGCTCCTTCTTCCTGTAGATGCGGATGTGGCCGCCTTCATTGGAATGGTACTCGTCGGAAAGGGCCCAGCAGATGCGCTCCGGGAAGTAGCGGGGCACGCTCACGGCCAGCATGCCGGTGTCCTTTAAAACCCGGGCCAGTTCCCCGGCGGCCCCCGCGTTGTCCGGAATGTGCTCCAGCACCTCGGAGCAGATCACCGCGTCGAAGCTCTGGTCAGCGAAGGGCAACCGTGTGCTGTCGCCGCATACCACCTGCCACTTGCCCCCGCCGCCCATGCCCTCCTCCTCCATGGCGCGGAGCATGTCGCGTGTCTTTTGCGCGGACGGGTAGTCCAGGTCAAGGCCCACCGTGAACACGCCCTCCCGCGTGTACGCGTGGCAGGTATGCCGGCCCTCGCCGCAGCCTACGTCCAACAGCTTTTGCCCGGGAAACAGCCCGATCTTTTTGAAGTCAACGGTGAGCACTCATGGCCTCCCTGTACACGTCCACCGTGAGTTGCGCGGCACGCTCCCACGTGAACAGGCGATGCACCCTCTCGTAGCCTGCGCGGCCCAGTTCCGCGGCCTGCTCGGGATTGTCCAGCAGTTCCATGATGGCCCGCTCCAGGGCGACCGGATCAGCCGGCGGGACCAGAATACCGGCGTCCCCCACCACCTCGGGCAGCGCCCCTCCGGTGGTGCTGATCACCGGGACACCGCAGGCCATTGCCTCGCCGGCCGGCAGGCCGAATCCCTCGTACACGGACGGCACCACGGCCATGGCGGCCTTGGCGTAGCGACGGACGAACTCGTCGTCGTCCACCCTGCCGGTAAACATGACGACGTCACGAAGGCCCAGTTCCCGCACCAGCCTGACGATGCCGCCGTTTTTCTTTGGCGTGCCGATGACCACCAGCTTCACGTCCCGTTTCCGGCGCACCTCGGACACCGCCTTGAGCAGGTGGTACAGCCCCTTGAGCGGAGTATCAGCGCTGTTGGTCACCAGGATTTCGTTCCTGGTCCTGTTTATGCCGTACAGCGGCTTGAACAGGTCCGTGACGATGCCGTTGGGAACGACCCGGATACGGTTCGGCGACACCGGAAATATCCCGGCAAGATCGCGCTTGGAGCACTCGGACACCGTGATGATGCGCGACATGTGCCGCGACACCCGAAGCTGCATGTTGATGAACGAGTACCAACGCATTATCTTGAGCTTCTTCACGGGTGAACGTACGCTGGCCAGGGCCACGTCCCGGTCCACTGTTATCGGGTGATGGATCGTCGCCACGGTGGGCAGCCGGTCCGCCAGCCACCAGAGGCCATAGGACAGGCTCTGGTTGTCGTGCAGCACGTCGTACTGGTCCAGATGTTTGCGAAGGTACAGCCAGGCGCGAAGCCCGAAGGTGAAGGGCTCGGGAAAACCCATGGAACTCACCCCAAGCCACTCCAGGAAATTCACCGGGTCCCCCAGCTCCACGAGGCTTGGCATCCGGAACAGGTCCTCGGGATTGTACAGGTCCAGGCTGGGCAGTTTTACAAGGCCCACCCCCTCGTCCAGGATCGGATACGGGGGCCCGGAAAGAACGTCCACCTTGTGCCCAAGGGCGGCCAGCGCCCTGGACAGATTGCGCACGTACACTCCCTGCCCGCCGCAATGGGGGTTGCTGCGGTAGCTCAGAATGCCAATCCGAAGCGGTACGTTGCCAGTTGCCCTGTCTTTTCCCTCATCGGTCAAAATCCGAAAACCCCTGAAACCCATAACCCCGCCCATCCTGCGAAAGGCGGGTTTTTTCCCTTGGATGCGGCGGCACGGCGCCGCCGGAGATTGCAAAAGCCCGGCCTTGCGAAACCTTTACGTGCCGCCCGTTCCCTGGAATGAAGATTTTGCCCGGCGGCTTCCCCTTCCTGCCGAAAGGCCTGTCTGCGGCCAATTTTCGCTACCATCCGGTGCGTTGAAAAGCAAGGCTTTTTCTGTTCGGAATCAGGCTGTCAGGCCAACATTTCATACCCTGAGAGTCGGTTTGGGACGATTGTCCCCCCGCCACTATAAAGGTAAAAACTCTTGCAAATCGACGATGTTTGTGCATAGATACCCATTTACTCAATTTCCTTGTTTTTTGAAGATATTGGGTGCCCTTGGAACGACAAGGGCTTTTCCGGTAGTAAAAAGGATAAAATGCCCTGAAAATGTGTAACTTGCCAAATTCAACGTTAATGATCTCACCTCACAAGGAGTGAAGAACATGGCCCAGTCAATCACGGACCGCCGGGATGTCAGCTTCGTCATGAACGAGCAGCTCGGAATCGACCAGCTCTGCAAGGCCGATCGCTACTGCGACCTCAACCAGAAGACCTTCGACATGGTCATGCAGGAAGCCCGCAACCTGGCCATCAAGGAGATACTGCCCACCTTCAAGGAATCCGACGAGGTCGGATGCCAGTTCGACAATGGCGAAGTCAAGGTTCCGCCCTCCTACCATCGGGCCTACGAGCTGTTTCGTGAGGGTGAATGGCTCACCGTCGCCGACGACCCGGAAATAGGCGGACAGGGAATGCCCCACGTCCTGGCCTGCGGCGCCCTGGAGCTGTTTGCCGGCGCCAACCTGGCCTTTTCCATATATGCCATGCTGGGCCACGGCGCGGGCAAAATCATCGAGGAGTACGGCTCCGAGGAACAGAAAAACCTTTACCTGCCCAAGGTCTACTCCGGTGAATGGGGCGGCACCATGTGCCTCACCGAGCCCGAGGCCGGTTCCGACGTCGGCGCCCTGACGACGACGGCAAAGGACAACGGTGACGGCACGTACAGCATCACCGGCACCAAGATCTTCATCTCCGCGGGCGAGCACGATCTGGTCCCCAACATCATCCACCCGGTCCTGGCCCGCATCGAGGGCGATCCTCCCGGAACACCGGGCATCTCCATTTTCATCGTGCCCAAGGTATGGGTCAACGAGGACGGCAGCCTGGGCGGAACCAATGGCGTGACCTGCGACCGCATCGAGGAGAAGATGGGCATCCACGGCTCCTGCACCTGCCAGCTGTCCTTCGGCGCCAAGGAACAGTGCCGGGGCGTTCTGCTGGGCGAGCCCCGAAAGGGTATGCGCATCATGTTCGTCATGATGAACGAGGAGCGCCTGAACGTGGGTGTCCAGGGTCTCGGCGCGGCGTCCACCGCCTACCTGTATGCCGTGAACTACGCCCGCGAGCGCCTGCAGGGCAAGAACCTGCTCAAAGCCGCGGACAAGGCCGCCCCCTCTGTGGCCATCATGCAGCACCCGGACATTCGCCGCATGCTCATCGAGATGAAGGCGTACGTGGAAGGCCTGCGCAGCCTGAACTACTATACCGGCCTGTGCATGGACCTTGCCCGCGTGGGCGAGACCGAGGAGGTCCGCGAGAAATACCGCAAGTACATCGACCTGCTCACCCCCATTTGCAAGGCCTACACCACGGAAAAGGGGTACAAGGTGTGCGTGGACGCCATCCAGGTCTACGGCGGCTACGGCTACACCCAGGAGTACCCGGTGGAGCAGATCGCCCGCGACTGCAAGATCACGACCATTTACGAGGGCACGACCGGTATTCAGGCCATGGACCTGCTCGGCCGCAAGCTGGGCATGGACAAGGGCCAGGTATTCATGAGCCTGCTCAAGGACATGCAGAAGACGGTGGCCGAGGGCAAGGAAATCCCCATGAACAAGGCCATGGCGGAAAAGCTGGAGGAAGGCGTCAACAGACTGGGCGAAGTGGCCCAGGTAATCGGAAAGACCGCTTCCTCGGAAAAGGTCATGACCGCCTTTGCCAACGCCTACCCCTTCCTGGAGTGCATGGGCGACGTCATACTCGGCTGGATGTGGCTGTGGCGCGCCAACACCGCCGCTCCCAAGCTGGTCAGGATCGCCAAGGGCGAGGACGCCGAGGCCGTGGCCAAGGCCGTCGGCAAGAACAAGGACGCCGCCTTCTACGATGGGCAGATCAAGACCGCCTCGTACTTCATCAATGCCATGCTGCCCGTGACCTTCGGCAGGATGGAAAGCATCAAGGCCAACGAATCCAGCCCGGTGGACATGGCGGACGCCTCTTTCGGGGGCTGATCCACAGGGCTCGACAATCCGACGTCGGACGCCGCTCCTCTCCGGGAGCGGCGCCGTCTCACTACCCGCCGAAGGGCGCGGCGCCTTTCGGCATAAATATGTAAAATGAGGTGCGTTCATGGAATTCATACTAACCCCCCCGGCCAACTACGATCTGTTCGGGGTGATTCC
>JBKHBM010000185.1:0-5438 GCA_046542385.1 Desulfatibacillaceae bacterium
TGCTAGTCATCAACTACGACCTGTCCGACACCCGCGTCGAGTCTTCCCGGGGCATCCAGGCCCAGGTGGACCATTTCATGGAGAACGTGATGGGCCGGAATGTCGGGTGACGGCGCCCGGACCGCGCTACCCCATGCCGGTTGGCAGGAGCCATCCATCCGAACGTTTTGAGGGTATACGGAATTCGGCCCGGTCTCTTCCGCCGCGACCGGGGGTGCCCGGCGGTCATTTCATGATGATCCACAGTGCGTGGACCATGGCCGGGAAGTATATGAGCAGGCACAGGACGATGTTGATCACCAGGTGTTTTCCGGCCCCCGCTTGCAGGTAGACGGCCACGGGAGGCAGGAAGATTGCCAGAAGGATCATCACGAGTTTGTTGTCCTTGATCATGTCTTGACTCCTCCATCAGAACGGTGTTCAGGGTTTTCCGGGTTGCGAGCCATCGCGGGTGGCGTCGACAGGCGCGGCCGGGGGTGGCCCGGATAACTTGTTATCCGGGTGCGAAGCACGGGTGAGTTCCCCCGGAATCACGAGGGCCTCGCCCCCAAACCGTGGTCGACCCAATGCCGCTACACCACCTTCACCACCACCAGGGTGACGTCATCCTCGGCCCCGGCGCCGTCGCGGTGCCGTTCCACGGCCGCGACGCAGGCGCGGACGATGGCGTCGGCGCTCTGGCCCGCGTTTTGGCGCAGGATGTCCCGGACGGTAGCAGGGAACGGGGATTGATAAGTTTGCGGGGACAGAGTACTTGGGCGAACGATTTTTGGCAAGGACCGTGTTGGGAGATGTGCGTTCCGAGGGGCGGGGAAGCGGTAGCGAAAATTTTTCCCTTGTCAAAACAGCCTCGCCATATTGAAATGGAGGAGACGGCAATCCTTCCCCCCTCGGCACATCACACGGCGTCGCCGGACCCGCGGCGCACCAGGGAGCCGCTTCCATGGCCAAGAAAAAGGTTCCGCTCACGGAAAGATCGATCTGGTACTGGCTGTTCCGCAGCAGTTGGAAGCTCCAGGGCCTGCTCGTGTTCGTCATCATAATCACCGTGGTGGCCCGCGTGATTCCGCTGGAGATGCAAAAGCGCATCGTCAACGAAGCCATCGGCATGCGCAAGATGGACCTGCTGCTGCAATACTGCGCCATCTACCTTGCCGCGGTGCTCACGGCCAGTTGCCTCAAGTACGCCATCAACGCGCTGCAGGCCCTTTTGGGCCAGCGGGCCCTGGCGGACATGCGCAAGCAGCTGTTCGCCCACATCATCACCCTGCCCATGTCCTTTTTCCGCCGTACCCAGCCGGGAATGGTGGTTTCCTCCCTGATCACGGAGATCGCCAGCGCCGGCGACTTCGTGGGTATGGCCATATCCATACCCGTGACCAACGTGCTGACCCTGCTCGCGTTCGCTGGGTATCTCTTCTACCTCAACTGGGTGCTGGCCCTGGTTTCCCTGGCCATTTACCCCATGGTGCTCATCATCGTCCCCAAGCTGCAGAGAAGGGTGAACCGGTGGAACAAGAGACGGGTCGACGCCACCCGGGATCTGTCCTCCTCCATCGGCGAGACCATCACCGGCATCCACGAGGTGCACGGAAACTGCTCCTTCGAGATCGAGAACAACAAGAACGAGACCCTGGTGGAGCGGCTGGAGCACATTCGGGTGATCTGGAACCTGTACCGGTTCGGCGTGAAGGTCCTGAACAACCTGTTCACCAACCTGTCCCCGTTTTTCATCTTCATCCTGGGCGGCTATCTCACCATCAAGGGCCAGTTGCAGCTGGGCGCCCTGGTCGCCTTTCTCTCGGCCCAGGAAAAGCTTTACGATCCCTGGAAGGAACTCATGGACCTGTACCAGGGCTACCAGGAAGCCGTCGTCCGGTACCGCAGGACCATGGAGTACTTCGACACGGAACCCGAACACGAGCTGGAACCCGAGGGCCGCGAGCCCTACGACCTGGAAGGCTCCGTGGAGGTAGGCAACCTCTCCTTCGTGACTCCGAGCGGGATCGCCCTGCTGGACGACATCGACTTTTCCCTGGAACCCGGGCAGCACCTGGCCCTGGTGGGTTTTTCCGGCTCCGGCAAGAGCACCCTGGCTCAGTGCATCTGCCAGTTGTACAAGTACTCGGGCGGCTCCGTGAAACTGGGCGGCAAGGAGGTGGGGCTTATGGCCAAACGGGACGTGGTCCACAACGTCGGGTTCGTGTCCCAGTCCCCGTTCATCTTCTCCGGCACCATCCGGGCCAACCTGTTGTACGCCTGCGTGGCGGATGTGGGCGCCAAAAGGGCGGAAGACGGCGAAGGCATGCCGTCGCTGGACGACATGATCTCCGTGTTGCAGCAGACGGGGCTGTTCGTGGACGTGTTGCGCTTCGGCCTGAACACCGTGATCGACCCGGACGGGCACGAGGACCTGGCCAGGCGGCTCATCAAGACCCGCAAGCAGTTCCACGAGGAATTCAGCGACGAGCTGGCCGACTACGTTGAATTCTACGACAAGCGCACGTATCTCCAGTATGCCAGTGTGGCGGAGAACCTGACCTTCGGCACGCCCAACAGGCAACGCTTCGAGACGGAAAACCTGATGGATGACGGCTTCTTCCGGGACTTCCTGGCCGAGGCGGACCTGAACCGGCCCCTGTTGTCCCTGGGGGCGCAGCTTGCCTCGCAGACGGTGGACATCCTGGGCAACGTGCCCCTGGACAGCGTGTTCTTCGAGCAAAGCCCCATCGGCGCCGAGGAACTGGACGACTACAAGGTGGTTGCCGAACGGCTCAAGCGGATGAACTTCCACGAGATGTCCGAGGAGGACCGCAAGAAGCTGCTGCTGCTGGGACTGCGCTTCACCCCGGGGGTGCACAAGATGGTGGGCCTGCCCGACATGCTGGAGCGGCTCATCCTGGAGGGCCGGGCCCTGTTCATGCACAAGGTGTCCAGCGAGATCCCCGGCGCGTTCACCTTCTACGAAAAGGACAGGTACATCTGGGGCCAGACCATCCTGAACAACATCCTGTTCGGCAGGGCCAAGACCACGAACCCCAGGAACCTCGAGAAGATCAATCAGAATATCATCGCCCTGCTGGTGGAGGACGACTTCTTCGAGCCCATCGTCAACATCGGCATGGGCTATGAGGTGGGCAGCAGGGGAGACAAGCTCTCCGGCGGGCAGAGGCAGAAGCTGGCCATCGCCCGCATATTCCTGAAGGACCCGCCGGTGCTGGTGCTGGACGAGGCCACCAGTGCGCTGGACAACAAATCCCAGTCACGCATCCAGAACCTCATCGAGACACAATACAAGGGCCGCAATACCGTGATTTCGGTGGCTCATCGCCTGGACATAATCAAGAACTACGACCAGGTCGCCGTCATGAAGGCCGGGAAGATCGCGGAGATCGGAGCCTATGACGAACTCCTGGAAAGGAAGGAGATGCTCCATGAACTCGTCCACGGGAAAAAATGAGTGCATAACCTGCGAGTTCCAGGAGAACCTGAATATGCTGCGCGAGGTGTCGTTTTTCGCGGAACTGCCCCTGGAACAGATCAAGCTGGTGGCGTACCTCGCAACCAGGGAGACCTTCAAGCAGGGGGACTACCTGTTTCACCAGGGCGACGACGACGGCCAGGCATTCTACTTCATGTCCGGCGGCTGCGACCTGGTGCGGGAGGGCTGCGGCGAAAACGGTGAGATGGTGGTGGGCGGCTACGAGCCCGGGGACTTCATCGGCGGATTCGCCCTGCTCGGTTCCATGCCCAGGGTGTTCAGCCTGCGCGCCGGCTCGGAAACCATGTGCCTGGTGCTGGGGCGGGAAAAGTTCGCCAAGGCCATGGAGCCGTTTCCCGAGGTCCTTCCCCGGGTGCTCCAGGCGGTAATAGACGGAGTGCGGCACTGGGAGGAGCGGTTCTGCAGGGACCCGGGCGAGATGTGCGAGTACTGCCGGGACAAGGTGGGGGTGAGCCTCTTGTAGCAGCCTGTCGGGAAAGGCGGACCACGGCGTTTTTCCAGACCCGTTCACGCGGCGCGGCATGGCACCGGCCACCCTTTTCAAATGGGTTTCGGCGGCTCGCCCGCATTCCGGGATTGATCCCGGGTTCCGGGTGTTCTAACATGGCGCCGGCGCACCGGTCGCCGGACCGGTGCAAAACATGCTTTTTCCCGACAACCGGGAGCAGGACGACATGGCGGGGTTGAGGGCGACCTTGAAATTGAAGAATACCTGCTCGGAACTGGGGCGCATCGCCGCCAGGGTCGAGGAACTGGCCGAGGAGCGCGGCCTGCCCCCGAAAACCGTCTTCGACCTCCACCTTGCCATCGAGGAGCACTTCACCAACGTCATCAACCACGGCCTGGACGTCTGCGCCGAGTGCGAGGTGACCATGAACATCAGCATGGACACCGACGCCGTGGTGATCGTCATCGAGGATCCGGGCACCCCGTTCAACCCCATGGCCGCGGATGAACCCGATCTCACCGGGCCGGCCGAGGAGCGGAAGGAGGGGGGGCTGGGCCTGCATCTCATACGCAAGGTGATGGATGAAATACATTACGAGCGCAGGGAAGACAAAAACGTCTTCACCATGATCAAACGGATTCGCTGAGAGCACGCCGAGGGAGCACCATGGACATCACGCAAACGGAAGAAAACGGAATACACGTATTCGGCATGGCGGGCAGGCTGGACTCCAACACCTCCCCGGAATTCGAGAAAAAGCTGTTCAACGCCATCGGGGACGGCGCGGCAAGGGTGGTCGTGGACTGCACGGACCTGGACTACATATCCAGCGCCGGCCTGCGCGTGGTCCTCAAGGCCACCAAGGAACTGAAAAAGAAGGACGGACTCCTCGTCCTGTGCTGCATGAAGGAATACGTCCGCGAGGTATTCGAAATCGCGGGGTTCGACACCTTCATCACCATCGTCCCCGACCTGGACGAGGCCAAGGCGCAGTTCGACTGACCCGGAACACCGACAGCTTCCGCCTCCCGGCGCCCCGCCGGACCGGCGGTGACCAAACAGGATGAACCGCCCATGAGCATGGAAAAGAAGTACCACAAGACCAAACCCGTATGCCGGACCACCTTCACCATACCCCCGGACCAGGCCGACGGCGCCGCCTTTGCCCACCTTGTGGGCGAGATGAACGGGTGGGACGAAACCGCCACGCCCATGGAGCGTCACGGGGACGGCTCCTTCTCGGTATCCCTCGACCTCGAGGTCGGCCGCGAGTACCAGTTCCGCTACCTCCTGGACGGCCGCCGCTGGGAAAACGACTGGGAAGCGGACCGCTACGCCCCCTCGCCGTATGGCGACAGCGACAACTCCGTCGTCGTGGCGTGATGGCGTCCGGCGTGGGGTACGCGGCTCACCGCATCCGCCCCCAAGAAAGATACCAGCCTGTTGAAAAACGCGATCTGCGGCGTTGCACTTCATTTCTCGTCAGTG
>JBKHBM010000186.1:0-5416 GCA_046542385.1 Desulfatibacillaceae bacterium
GCATCTCATCGTTTTTGAACAGGCTGCCAATTTCGAGTTTTTCAACGGGCTGCTAGGACCAATGTCCCCAATGCCTTCAACATCGGAGCCAGGATGATCCCATGGCCTTGATGGAATTGAATACGGCAAAATCAATCGTCATCCCCGCGAAAGCGGGAACCCAGGTGTACGGAATAGATTGAAATCAATACATTTGGAGGTCCTGGCAGGCGATTGAAGTCGGGCGTAGATTGGCGCCAGAGGGCCGTAAGGCCCGTCGGCCTGACATGGGGCTCTTTAGCGCCGATGAACGGGCAAGGAGAGAATGCGGTCCCACGCCGCCGGGGTTGAAACCCCGGCCTGATTGCGTCCGTCCCGCCCGGGACGGGGATTAACAGGACACGGGGTGCTGTGCCCCCACGGTAGGCATCGACATCTCCGTGCAAGCGTCATGTCCCATGGCTGGGTCCAACGCTGTACACCTGGGCCCCGGCCTTCGCCGGGGCGACGGAATGAGGATTCGCTTCGCTCGAATTGATTGTAGGGCCGACGGATTGTAGGGCCGACGGGCCTTGCGGCCCTTTGGCGTCAACCTATGATATGCCGTTCAATCGTCATGTCCAAAGGCTTCGTCCCATGCCCCGCACCTGGGCCCCGGCTTGCGCGGGGATGACGATTGGAAGAGGCATTGGCAAATTGCGGAGGTGATTTCCGCGTTTTCGCTCCAATCAGAAATGGTGCGGGTAGTTGGGGTTCTGCTGCTGCATGAAGTGGTCGAAGCGTTGTCGTACCTGTTTCCGGACGATGACACGGGTGGGTGGGAATAACAGGAACAGGCCGGTGGCGTCCGTGAAGAAACCGGGGGTGAGCAGGACCACTCCGGCGGCGAATATGAGAAGCGCGTCGATGAGGTCGTCGGCGGGCATGTCCCCGGAATACAGGCTGTCGCGAACCCGGCGCATGGTGCGCATGCCCTGGGTCCGGGCCATGTAGGCGCCAACCGCGCCGGTCACCACGACGATGGCGACGGTGGGGCCCGCGCCGATGATGCCGCCGACCTTGATCAGAACGTATATCTCCACCACCGGGATGATGGTGAATGCCAGGAACAATTTTGTGAACATGCCGCCGCCTCCGGGTTGATGCGTGACCATGAAGGACGGAGCATATCACCGCTTGGAACGCCGGGCAAGGACGGGTTGACTCGCTGGACGGGTTGACGCGCGGGGCTGTGTGGAATCACCCCTCGATCTCCAATCGCGTGAAATGGTCGCGGCACGCCCGCACGTGCTCGGGCGTCATCCAACGTTCCATCTCCGGGCCGTGCTCGAAGGGCAGGCCCACCTTGCCGGTCTTGTCCCGCCACAGGGGGTTGTAGGGCATGACGCCCACCCTTTCCGCGCCGATGTCCGCGAGGTACGAGGCGATGGCCGAGAGGTTCTCCGGGTTGTCCGTCATCCCGGGCACCAGGGGCACCCGTGGCAGGATCGGCACGCCGCCGTCTCGGGCCTTTTCATTCAGGGCGGCCATGTTGGCGAGAATCCGGGTATTGTCAACCCCGCAGAACTTCTTGTGGGCGGCCGGGTCCATGATCTTCACGTCCATGTAGATCATGTCGAGATGGGGATACAGAAGGTCGAGGAAACGGTCGAGGTCGAAGAAGCCGCTGGTTTCCAGCAGCACGTGGACGCCGTGTTCCCGCAGTTTTTCCGCGAGCCGTGCCGTGTATTCCATGAACAGGGCGGGTTCGCCGCCCGAAAGGGTGCAGCCGCCCCCGGACGTGGTGTAAAACGGCTTGTCCCTGAGCACGGGGCCCAGCACCTCGTCCACGGACATCCTCTTGCCCACGGGGGACAACGCGCCCGACGGGCACGCGTCCGCGCACTCGAAGCACAGGGTGCAGCGCCCCCGGTCCACGTAGTACGGATTGTCCGGCGACAGGGCGTTTTCCGGGCATACCTCGCGACAGGTGCCGCAGCCCACGCATTCATTGGCGTCAAACGAGATTTCCGGCCCCGCCTTTTTGCTCTCCACGTTGTGGCACCACGCGCAGGAAAGCGGGCAGCCCTTGAAGAAAACCACGGTTCTGATGCCGGGTCCGTCGTCCAGCGAGTTCCCCTTGATCTCGAGGATCAGGGGTTCCTTGGGGTCGGTCATATGCCGTACTCGGCCCTTTCTATGAGCTCCATCTGCATGTCGCGGTTCAGTGTGACGAAGTACGCGTTGTAGCCGGAGATGCGGACGAGGAGGTTTTTGTAATTGTCCGGGTTGGCCATGGCGTCGCGCAGGGTGTCCGAGGACACCACGTTCAGCTGCATCTGCATGCCGCCCAGGTCGAAGTACGTCTTGGCGTACGAGTAGATGTTGTCCACCACCTTCTCGTGGGTGTCCGCGGCTCCGGGCACCACCTTGACGTTGAAGGCGATGTTGTTGTTCATGTTGCGAGGGTCCAGCGAGGCCACGTCGCGCAGGTTGTCCAGCAGATTCGGCGAGGCGTGCGGTTCCGGCGTGAGGCCGGGGGTGAACGCCTTGCGCCTTTGCCTTCCCGAGGGAAGGGCCCCGGCAAGGGTTCCAAAGGCCACGTGGTTGGACATGGACCAGAAACCGGCCGTGTACGGACCGCCCCGGTAGTTGGTGTGTGCCCCGTAAGTGTCGTGGGCGAACTGCGCGATCCTGTTGGCGAGTTCCAGCGCCTCCGTATCCCCGGAACCGAACAGCGGCACCTTTTTGGTGACCAGGGCATGGACTTTGGGATGCCCCTCGAAGTTGTCACGCACCGCGGCCAGCAATTCCGGGAAGGTGAGCTTCTTCTCGTCGTACACCAGCTTCCTGATCGCCATGAGGGAGTCGGTCACGTCGGCCAGGCCGATGCACGCAGCGCCCGAACTGTTGTACCGGGCACCGCCTTTGGTCACGTCCCGTCCCTTTTTGATGGAGTCGTCCACCAGCGAGGAGAGCAGGGGAGTCGGGCGGATTTTCTGGTGCGCGTACCCCAAAAGGTTATTGTACTCCACGGACTGGTCGATGAGGAAACGGAACTGTTGCGTGAATGCGTGGTAGAAGTCCTCGAAGTTTCCGTGCGCGCCCTTTCCCGGATCACCCGTCTTCGGTCCCACGTCCCAGCGCATGAGCGGGTGGGCGCCGTTGTTCAGCGCCATTTCCAGCGCCGCCACCATGTTCATCATCATGCAGTTGGTGTGGCCCATGTGCTTGCCGGAAAGGGTCGGCTCCACGCAGCCCGTGGCGGACCAGTCGTGTGCGTCGGATTTTTTGTACCTGAACTCCTCGAGAGAAATGCCCACCGCCTTGTCATTGTGGAGGGACGGCGTTGCCGTGGTGATCCGGTTCACCTCGCACAGGCGGCGCAGGTACGCGTCGCTGTTCTTTTCCGGGTTGTAGCGGGCGTTCACGTTGGGATCGCGGATGCCAAGTATCTCCGTGACCTTCAAGAATATGTAGGTCATGTCGCATACCGCGTCCTTGCCGCCGGGTGTGGTTCCTCCAAGAGTGATGGCCTGGTCCGAGGAGCTGCCTCCGAACAGGTAGTTGCCGATGTCCGGCACCAGGGGAAGGTGGTCGGTGCAGCGCATGTAGAAGCAACCGACGATCTCCACGGCGCGTTTGATGTAATCCTCCCGGCCCCTTTTCGACTTGTACTTCGCGATGTCCGCGGCAAAGTACGGCTGCAGCCACTGGTCCAGCCTGCCCAGGGACAGGCCCGCGTTGGTGTTTTCCATGTGGAGGCCCACCCAGACTATCCACATGGCCTGGACAGCCTCCTCCAGGGTGCGGGCCGGCTGTCCGGGCACGCGGCGGCAGTGTTTGGCTATTTTTTTGAGCTCCGCGCGCCTCGTCTTGTCGGTTTCCGCGGCCGCCTCCAGCTCCGCCTGCTTGGCCAGGTTTTCCGCGTACTTCTCCAGCCCCTCCAGGCACAGGATCATGGCTTCCAGGGTGTCCTTCTTCTCCTGGTCCGCCCCCGCGTCGGTTTTAAGTTCCGCCCTGATCTCCTTTATGATGCCCGAGGTGCCCATGCCCATGATCCTGGGAAAATCCGGGATCGTGTGGGAAAGCGCCACCGTCTTCCACAGAAAGTACACGGCGAAGCGTTCGTCCAGGCGCTGGCACAGCGGCTCGCCATGCTCCTCCCGGACGCTCTCCCGGAAGTTTCTGTGAATCCAGTAAGGGAATACTTCGTGATGCAGGGCGCGACGGGTCTGTTCATCCACGTCGTAAGGGTTCAGCTCCCGGTTCGGAGTGGAGAACAACTCCCCCCAGATCATGGTGCCGTGGCCGTCCGGGTACAGGACCACGCCCACGTCCTTGGCCGTGGTGGTGCCAGCGATGAGATCGTTTTTATGGATAATTGGCTTGCGGTTCGCCATGAGATGGCGGAACGCCGCGCCCTGGCGCAGTTCAGGCACCCACGGCGTGCCGTCGGTTTTTTGCTCGAACCCGTTTTCCCGGAACCAGCGGGTCAGGAGCAGGGGCCGCTCCGCGCAGATTGCCGGCCGCTCGGACAGGTGGTCGTCCAAAAATCCCTTGAGTCTGGGGAAATCGTCCAAAGACCATTCGGAAAGGTACGGGTCATCGAGCCACTTCACCCCCGGCTCCACACGTTCGCCGCGCAACCGCCCGATTTCCCTTTTCGGGGCGGGGCGGGAGGGCGCCTTGCACTCCCTCTCCTTTTCCTTCTCCGCTTCCGCGCGCTTTTTCTCCATCATCTTCTGGTGCATCCTGCCGGCCAGCAGGGACACCAGGAAGTTGAACAGCTGGATCACCGGAAGATTGCCCTGGATGCGAAGCCGGCTTTTGAGCAGCATGTTCAACACTTCGTCCGGCGTGGTTCCCAGCATCTCCCGGATGGCCTGCTCGTCCGCAAATATGAGTAGCGAATCCGCGTCCTCCGGTACGTTCCGGACCACCTTCGCCCTGCCCTCGCGTACCCGGAGGCCGCATCGCACGGAGTCGTCCTCGGTGCGAAAGCCGATGGAGAAGTTGATCCATCCGTCCACTCCATACAGGTACTCGCGAACCGATTTGCGGAAGTTGATGCTCGCGGCCATGAGGTGGAGCATGGTCTGGGCATAGGCATTGGTGAGACCTGCGTACATGGCAAGACTCCTTAGTCTGGTTGTTCCCGCCCAAAGGCAAAAGGCGTATGGCGGACGGCCTGAAGGCAAGGGACGCACAGGCTTTCGCGCGACCACCTTCTTGAAAACAGGGGGCCCAAAAACTTCCACCAGGCCGATCATTGGCAAACGGAAAATTATTATTTTTCAGCCGTTTGGGTGGTTCCACGCGAAGCGGGGGTTCACCCAGCGTGGGACTCCATCACATAAAATAAGGACGTCCGTCCGTTCGTTCAATCCCGGCCACATTGTGTTACCAGCCCGTTGAAAAACTCGAAATTGGCAGCCTGTTCAAAAACGATGAGATG
>JBKHBM010000062.1:0-26357 GCA_046542385.1 Desulfatibacillaceae bacterium
GACGAGAAATGAAGCGCAACGCCGCAGATCGCGTTTTTCAACAGGCTGCTACCTTCTGTCGAATCCCCCCAAAAGATGCATGTGCAGATGGAAAATCACCTGCCCTCCGCCCCGTTCCACGTTGTACAGGAGTCTGTATCCCGACTCGTGGGTCTCCATCCTCTTCGCCATGTCCCGGCCCGTGAAGGCCATCTCGGCAAGGATGTCCGCGTCCTCGGGGGTTATGTCGTTGATGGAGCGGATGTGCCTGCGGGGCACAATGAGCAGGTGCACCGGAGAGTGGGGGTTGATGTCCTTGAAAACGACAAGGTTGTCGCTTTGATGTACGAAATCGGCGGGGAGCTCACCGTTGATGATCCTGCAAAACGTGCATTCCTCGGCCATGCGGTTTCCCTTTCCGGTTCGCTTTCGCCTGAGACCGCTCACGGATTCAGGCTCAGAGCCTCTTGCAATTGATCGGGTGGATTCAACGGCGAAACCACCGCGCCTACCTTTCTCATAGGCGGAGACGCATGAGGCAACAGAATTAACTTTCGTTGTAGGGTTAAACGTGAATCGGATTTGTCCAATTCACGCTGAACCAAGACATTCCGACATATCAGCCTTTTGAAAAACGCGATCTGCGGCGTTGCGCGTCATTTCTCGTCAACGCGACGTACCGTAAGTACGCCTTGTTCCTCGAAATTCGCGCGTCTTGCATCTCATCGTTTTTGAACAGGCTGAAAATTTCGAGATTTTCAACGGGCTCATATGCCTTCAAAACCGGTAGATCAGTTCAATCATGTGAAGATCAGCCCCTGTGGTATCGGATCCATTAAGCCCGGCATCGGAATAGTGCAAAAACCGATAGCCCAGAGAATATTCTTTATATAATGGAATGCTGACACCCGTGGTCAGGGCAAACTGGAAAGGCCCGCCAAAATCCTGTACTCCGAAACCATGTTTACTGAGAACTGCACCACCTGCCCCCATATCCAAACTGAACCTGCCACCCGGACTGCCGAAGACAACCAGGGGGATAAGGGAGACTGCCAAGGCTTTCTCCGTGCTGTTGGAAAGCATTCCCACGCTTGCCATCAATCGCGTGCTGACTCTCCTGTCTGAGATGACAGACCATTCCCAGGGAAGTCTAAAATTCGCAGCTATATCATACTGGCTGAACCTTTCGGGTGCCTCATCTCCCAACACATCGAGGCTTGAAAAAGTCCCCCGTACGCTGAGACTGTGCCAATTCAGGTTGTGAAATATCTGCCATTTTGATCGGTCTGCGGAATCTGCAACGCCATTCTTAACATTTTCTGCCATTGGCTGCAGAATGCTTTCTTCACCGGCATGAACCGATGCAGGCCCGTGAAGTAGTGATATAAACAGAATAAGGTAAAATAGTATACAATGCTTCATTCCCGGCATCCAAATAAGTAAGACTGTTTTGGTTCGCGTGAATTGGACAAATCCGATTCACATTTAACCTGAATTATGCGGCGCTCCTCCTGCAAAATGACCCCGCACACCTGTTTCCTGTTTTTGGGTCGTTATTCTTTGTATCATTTTCGTCACGGATTCAGGTTTCGTGTGCTCGCTTATTCAGTTAGCAGCCTGTTGAAAAACGCGATCTGCGGCGTTGCGCTTCATTTCTCGCCAGTGCGGCGTACCATAAGTACGCCTTATTCCTCGAAATTCGTGCGCCTTGCATCTCATCGTTTTTGAACAGGCTGTAAATCCCTAGTTTTTCAACGGGCTGTTAGAGGTCCACCTTCCGCGCTGCGTGGGGGCGGAGAGCGCTCTTTTCAGCATGTCCAGAAATTCGTGGCGGGGCACTTCCCGGGCTCCAAGGCGCAAGAGATGGCCGGTTGTCATCTGGCAGTCTATGAACTGGTAGCCCTGGTCGGCCAGAAACCGGGCCAGGGTGACGAACGCCACCTTGGATGCGTTGGATTCCCTGTAGAACATGGACTCGCCGAAAAAACCGCGGCCCAGCGCCACCCCGTACAGGCCGCCGGCAAGCTCCGTCCCGGCCCAGGCCTCCACGCTGTGGGCAAACCCCATGCGATGCAGCCGGCAGTAGGCCTCCACCATCTCGGGCAGCAGCCACGTACCCCGGCCCTCCCGGGTCCGCACGGTGGCGCATGCGCGGATGACCCGCTCAAAGGCCGTGTCGTAGGTGACGGTGAACCTGCGCTGCCGCAGCAGCTTTCCCAGGCTTCTGGCCACATGTACATTGCCGGGATCCACCACCAGCCTGGGGTCCGGACACCACCACAAGATGGGCTCTCCCTCGGAATACCAGGGAAAGATGCCCATGCAGTAGGCGTTCAGAAGTCTGCGGGGGGACAGGTCACCGCCGATTGCAAGCAATCCGTCCCGCCTCGCCAGGTGGGGATGAGGAAACGCGGCTTCCTTGCCAAGCGCGTAGACCGGCATTGCCCTCACCTTTATCAGCCTGTTGAAAAACGCGATCTGCGGTGTTGCGCTTCATTTCTCGTCGATGCAGCGTACCGTAAGTACGCCTTACTCCTCGAAATTCGCGCGCCTTGCATCTCATCGGTTTTAAACAGGCTGCAAATTCCGAGTTTTTCAACGGGCTGTTATGAATATTTGAACGTCGGCTCGTCGTTCCTTATGTCCACAACGACCTTGCCGCCCTTTGCCAGTCTGCCGAACAGCATCTCGTCGGCCAGGGCGTCCTTGATCCTCGAGGAAATCAGCCTGTCCAGGGGCCGGGCTCCGAACTTCTTGTCGTAGCCGTTTACCGCGAACCACCGGCGCGCCTTTCCGGTCAGCTCGATCACGACGTCGCGTCCGGCCAGTTGGGCCCTCAGTTCTCCGATGAGCTTGTCCACGATGAGTTCCATGATTTCCACGTCCAGATCGCCGAAGGGCACGATGCCGTCCAGACGGTTCCTGAACTCGGGGCTGAACACCTTTTCCACGGCCTTGACGCCCTTCGAGGCGGCGTCCAGGTTGTGGGTGGTGTCGGAAAAGCCGATGCTCTGCGCGGACATTTCCCGTGCCCCGGCGTTCGAAGTCATGATCAGCACCACGTTGCGGAAATCGGCGCGCTTGCCGTTGTTGTCCGTCAGTGTGGCATGGTCCATGACCTGGAGCAGGATGTTGTAAATGTCGGGATGCGCCTTTTCGATTTCATCGAGCAACAGAACGCAGTAGGGTTGCCTTCGTATGGCGTCGGTCAGCAGTCCTCCCTGGTCGAATCCCACATAACCCGGGGGCGCGCCGATGAGCCTGGCCACGGCGTGCTTTTCCATGTACTCGGACATGTCGTAGCGCTCAAAGGCCACGCCCAACGTGTTTGCCAGCTGCAGGGCGACTTCGGTCTTGCCCACGCCAGTGGGGCCGATGAACAGAAAGCTGCCGATGGGCCGCTTGGGGCTGCCCAGACCGGCGCGGGAGCGCTTGATGACCCTGGCCAGGGAGTCGATGGCCCGGTCCTGACCGTAGACCACCTTCCTGAGGTCGCCCTCCAGATGCTCCAGCCGGTCCTTGTCCGACGCGGATACCGACCGCGTGGGAATGCGGGCCATAAGGGCGACCACCTGCTCCACGTCCTTGGGGTTGACCTTTTTCCTGCGCTTTGAACGGTGCAGGTTGAGGGCGGCCCCCGCCTCGTCGATCACGTCGATCGCCTTGTCAGGCAGAAACCTGTCGTTCACGTGCTTGGCGGACAGTTCGGCGGCCGCGCGCAAAGCGGTTTCCGTGTACTCCACTCCGTGGTGCTCCTGGTACCGATCCCGCAGCCCCTTGAGGATCTTCACGGTCTCATCCACGCTGGGTTCGTGCACCTCGATCTTCTGGAAACGCCGGGACAGGGCCCGGTCCTTTTCAAAATGGTTCTTGTACTCCTCGTAGGTGGAGGAGCCGATGCACCGCAGCTCACCCGCGGCCAGCACGGGCTTGAGGATGCTGGAGGCGTCCATGCTGCCGCCGGACGTGGCCCCGGCGCCCACCACGGTGTGGATTTCGTCGATGAACAGTATGGCGTTGGCTCGCTTCTGCACCGAGTTGATGATGGACTTGAGGCGCTGCTCGAATTCGCCCCGGAACTTGGTGCCAGCCAGGAGGCCACCCATGTCCAGGCAGTAGATCTCCGCGTCCGTAAGCGAGTCCGGCGCGTCTCCCGCGGCTATGCGCAGGGCGAGTCCTTCGGCCAGCGCGGTCTTGCCCACTCCGGGATCCCCCACGAATATGGGATTGTTCTTGCGGCGGCGGCACAGCACCTGTTCGGTGCGCTTCAGCTCCGGCTCCCTGCCGATAAGGGGATCGATCCTCCCCTCCCTGGCCCGCTGGGTCAGGTTGATGGTGTACAGGCGGAGCGGGTCGCCACGGGACTTCTTGTCATCCAGCTGTTCCTCGTCAAAGGACGGTTCCTCGGGTTCCTCGCCGGCGCCGTCTTTCGCGATTCCGTGGGAAACGTAGTTCAGGACGTCCAGCCGGGTTATGCCCTGGGACTCCAGAAAGTACAGGGCGTGGGAATCCTTTTCATGGAACATGGCGGCGAGGATGTCGCCGATCTCCACTTCGTTCTTGCCCGCCGACTCCACGTGGGCCACGGCGCGCTGCATGAGCCGATGGAAGGCAACCGTCTGCTGCAACACGTACTCGTCGTTGCCGGGCATGGATTCCATATTGGAGTCGAAGAAGGCTTCCAGCTCACGGCGCATCAACAGGATGTCGCCACCGCATTGGGAAACCACCTCCATGCCCTTTTGCTCGAACAGGAACGCGTACAGGATATGCTCGATGCACAGATACTCATGGCGGCGGCGCCTGGCTTCCTTCACCGCCGCGCTGATTGCCATTTCGAGATCTTTGCTTATCATGATGCTCTCTTGCGGCTTGTTGCCGAAATTAGGTGTCAATTGTCCGACGCGTTATGCGTCGCGCCCCTACTCCGGTTCCATGGAGCACTTCAACGGAAATCCTTCCTTGCGGGCCAGTTCGTGGACCGCGCCGACCTTGGTTTCCGCGACCTCGTAGGTGTAGAGGCCGCACACGCCGACTCCGGCCTTGTGGACGCGCCACATGATCCTGGTGGACTCGGCGAGTCCCTTGTGGAAAACCGTTTGCAGGATCCATACCACGAAGTCCATCGTGGTATAATCATCGTTATGGAGCAGCACCCGGTACAAGGACGGCTTTTTCGTCTTGGTGGTCGACTGTTCACGAACCTGCTGATCGTTGTCCGGGTTCCTGGGGCACATTGTAAATAGCCTCCTCGCTGGTTGCACTCAAGCCCCATGGTACTTACTTTCTACCTTACCATACTAAGGACCTCCGGCTCAAAAATCAAGGGGGCCCTTTGTGAACCGGGTCAAGTTGGGGGCACAACGGCCGTCCGGACTCATTGCCTCCACGCCGCCCTGGTCCAATCAAGGAGTCAGGTTCCCGTAAACGACTTGACGGGACCGTGCGTCACGGCTAGTGGGAACGCGCGCGGTCGACACGGCGCATTATCCCGTGGTAACCTTGCTGAAGAGGCTGCGGACCCGGGAAAATTGCGATCCCCGGCCCCGGGCCGGGAGAGGAGACCATGCCAAAATCCATTGCCAGGATACTCGCCGCGGCGTTGTGTGTCGCCATGGCTTTCTTCAGCTGGAACCCGTCCGCCTACGCCCTCACCATCAAGGAAGAGCGGGAGCTGGGTGAAAAGTTCATAGAAAAGGTCCGCGAGCATTACGAGATGCTGGACGATCCCGTTATCGTCGAATACGTGCGCCGGGTCGGTGAAAAAATCGTGGCCACAATGCCGCCGCAGCCGTTCACCTACCGCTTTTACGTGATAAGGGACGACACCTACAACGCGTTCGCGGGGCCGGGAGGGCACATCGCCATCCATTCGGGCCTCATCGAGGCCATGGAAAGCGAGGACGAACTGGCCGGCATTCTGGCCCACGAAGCGGCGCATGTGTCCTGCCGTCACATTTCGGACAAATTGTCCCGGGACACCAAGCTGCAGCTGGCGTCCCTGGCTGGAGTGGTGGCCAGCATACTGCTGGGAGGCGGCGGAGTGGGCTCGGCCCTGGGCATGAGCTCCCTGGCCGCCGGGCAGACGGCGTCGCTGGCATACAGCCGTGCGGACGAAACGCAGGCGGACCAGATCGGCCTGGAGTACCTGCACCAAGCGGGCTACAGCGCATCCGGTCTTCTGCGGATTCTGTCCAGGATACGGCAAAAGCAGTGGTATGGCCCGGACCAGATACCCACCTACCTTACGACTCACCCCGCAGTCGCGCACAGGATCGCCTACCTGGATTCGCAGATCCAGGGGCGAGGAGAACAACCCGCGAGCAGTTTCGCGTTCGACAAGATCCGGGCCCGCATCGGCGCCCTGTACGGCAATCGGCAGACAGCGCTGGCCCGGTTTGAACAGGCGCTCGAAAAAGATCCCGATGACGCGGCGGCCCTTTATGGCAAGGGACTGGTACTGGCCAGCGCGGGAAGCCGGAAACATGCCGCGAAAGTTCTGGAACAAGCCGTGGAAAATCGGGCCTTCGACCCGGACCTCCTGCGTGAACTGGGACGGGTGTACCATGACCTGGGCAGGCTGGACGAGGCCAGACAGACACTGGAGGCGGCGGTGCAGGCCGCTGCTGACATGGCCGAAAGCCATTTCATGCTGGGAAGGTGCCTGTTGGATCTGGGAGAGACGGGTCCCGCTGTCCGCCACCTGGAAAGGGGGCATGAACTCGACCCGGACAACATCTCCGGCATGTACCACCTTGGAAACGCCCTGGGCAAGACAGGCCGGCTGGGCTGGGCGCATTATTACCTCGGCCTCTACCACCGGGCCAGGGGAGACCTCAAGAACGCGGGTTTCCACCTCCAGAAAGCCCGGTCCCACGCGGCGGACAAGCCGGATCTCCGGAAGAGGGTCGAGGACGAGCAAAAGGCCCTGCCCGGCCACTGGGGATATGACGGCCGTTGGCAATCGGGCCGCCAGGATGCCCGTTAACGGGCCGGGCTTCCGGATTTTGACCCGAAGGCGGGACAGCCGGACCCCGGGATGGCGCCCGGATGCTTTTTCCGGCAAAGGCCCGGTGCCCCGGGCTGCGCCTGGCGCCGGTGTCCGTCTTCGCGTTTCGCCGCCATGTTTCGCGGGCGGATCAACAGCGGCGACGAGGCCACCCGGCGAAAGGAGAGGGAATCGATGACCCGGGAATACGTTCACCAAGTCCTTGGCGAGGAAATACGCAGCGTGTCCGGCCAGTACACCGTGGTGAAGGAAAACAGGGTGAGCCTGGGCGGGGGCGAGGTCTTCTACTTGGTGGCCCACGCCATGGCGGACACGTCCTGTTGCGGAATGGGCGGAATGGCCTATGCCATTGTGCCGGGAAGGCTGGTGCGATGGCATTTCCGGGAGACTCTGGACGGCGAGCCCGTGAGCCAGGTGGAACCCGTATCGGACGCGGAGGAGCAACGTCGCATCGAGTCGTGGATCATCAGGGAGGAATCCGTGAGCCAGGTGCGATTTCTTGGCTGACGGTCCGGTGCGGCGCGGAAGTAAAAAACCCGGCCGGGGCGACCCCGGCCGGGTTTTTGTATTCCCGTGCAGCCGGCGTCCTTACGGACGCGCGGGAGCCTGCACGTTCACTGCGCTGGCTCGGATTATTCGCCGGGCCACCATTCCTTGACCACGTCGGGATTTTCCTTGACGTAGCGGCGGGCGGTGTCCATGGGATCGGAGCCCTTTGCCTCGTTCCACGCCATGACCGTGGCGAAGTCGCCTTCAGGCCACTTGAAGTTGTCGAGGAACTTGTAGACCTTGGGCATGTCCTCTTTCAGGCCCTTGCGGACGATGGTGTTGATGGTCTCGGCTTCGCCGAGAACGCCCTTGGGGTCATCGAGGAACTTGAGGTCCCAGCGGCCGAACTTCCAGTGGGGAGCCCAACCGGTGGCCACGATCCACTCGTTGTTCTTGATGGCGCTGTTCAGCGCGCCGGTCATGGTGGCGCCGGAGCCTTCCACCAGTTCCCAGCCGGCTTCGTTGAGGCCGTACTCTTCCATGGCCTTCTTGGACAGACGCATCAGGCCGGCGCCGGGATCGATGCCGATGACTTCCTTGTCAAACTTCTTCGCGTTGTCCTTGAGGTCGGTGATGGAGTCAATGGTCACGTACTCGGGCACGACCCAGCCCAGCTTGGCGCCTTCGTAAAGGGGACCCAGGTCCTCGACCTTGCCCGCGGTCTGCTCCTTGTAATCCGCGTGGGTCGCCGGCAGCCAGGCCGTGACCTGTGCGTCGACGTCGCCGGAGGCGACTCCCTGCCACATGGCGGCGGCGGAAACGCTCAGAAGGTTCACGTCATATCCCTTGCTTTCCAGGACCGCCGCGACCGTATGGGTGCTGGTCCTTGCACAGGCCCACTCGACGTAGGCAATGGTCACTCGATCCTTGGCCATCGCCGGGGTGACCAGAAGTGCTGCCATGATGAGCGCCGTGAGAATGGATACGATCCTTTTACTTTTCACAGTTACCTCCTTTTGATTGTCCTGTTTTCGGGAAGGGATCTACTTGGCGTCCCTTGCTCCCAGTTTCTGCGTTATCCTGTCCAGAATTATCGCCACGATAACGACCCCGATACCACCTTCAAAGGCCATGCCGGGACGCAACCTCTGAATGCCTGTCCAAACTTCGCCACCCAGCCCCTTGGCCCCGATCATCGCCGCGATGACCACCATGGACAACGCCAGCATGATCGTCTGGTTCACGCCGGCCATTATGGTGGGGGTGGCCAGGGGAAGCTGAACCTTGAACAACTTCTGCATGCGCGTGGTGCCAAAGGCGTCCGATGCCTCGATCAACGGCGTGGGGACCTGCTTGATGCCCAGACACGTAAGCCTAATGGCGGGCGGCATGGAGAAGATGACCGTGGAGAAGATCGCGGAGACCTTTCCAAGGCCGAAAAACGGAATCGCGGGAATGAGGTACACGAACGCGGGCATGGTCTGCATGAAGTCCAAAATCGGCATGACGACCCTGTATGCCGTCTGGCTGAGCGCCGCGAACACGCCGATGGGCAATCCCAGCCCCACGGCGATTACCGTGGCGATGGCCACCAGGGCCAGGGTGTCCATGGTCGGGTCCCACAACTCCAGGTTCCAGATAAGGGATAAGCCCAGAACCGTGAATATGGCCACGTTTCTGCCCGCCGCCTTCCAGGCCAGACCCGCGATGATCAGGATGAGGACCCCGGGCGGCATCCACAGCAGGCCGTCCACCATGGCTCCCATCAACAGCTGGATTACCTCGCTGATGGCCTTGGTGAGCGGAGCGAAATTTTCCGCCAGGAAGTCAAGGATCCAGACAATCGCACTGTCCAACGGTAGTTTAGGCACTGCCACCATTTCCATCTTGAGCTTGTCCCCTTTCAGAGAGTCCGGCCAGCAGCGATCCGCGAACAATCACACCGACCAGGCGTTTGTCGTCGTTTACAACGGCCACGGGATACCGGGTGTCCGCGATCAGCGGCAGTATGTCGTGTACGGGGGTGTCCGGGTGAACCGTTTCGTATCCGTCATCCATGATGTCGCCGAGATTCCTGTTCTGCTGCTTGGCCGCCTCGGCGGCCTTTTCCGCGGCCACCACCCCCACCAGCCTGTGGTCCTTGTTGAGTGCGAAGATGCTGGAGATGCCCTGCTCCTTCATCTTGTGCAGGGCGACCCGCGGGCCGTCGGAATGGTAGGCTACCACCCGGGGATCCAGCATCACGCTGGACGCGGTGAGCACCTTGGAAATGTCCACGTCCTCGACGAACTTGGCCACGTAGTCGTTGGCCGGCCTGGTGAGGATTTCCTCGCCGGTGCCCTCCTGCACGATGGCGCCGTCCTTCATCAAAACGATCCGGTCGCCCAGCTTGAGGGCCTCGTCCAGATCGTGGGTGATGAACAGGATGGTCTTCTGCACCCGTTCCTGCAGGTTGATCAACTCGTCCTGCATGCCCCTGCGGATCAACGGGTCCAGGGCGGAAAACGCCTCGTCCATCAGAAGGATGTCCGGATCCACGGCCAGGGCCCTGGCCAGGCCGACGCGCTGCTGCATGCCGCCGGAAAGCTGTTCGGGATAGTTCTTCTCCCATCCCTCCAGGCCCACCAGCTTGAGCGCGTCCACCGCCCTTTGCGCCCTGGTCTCCTCGTCGACATGCTGGATCTCCAGGCCGAACTCGACGTTGTGCTGCACGGTGCGGTGCGGCAGAAGCGCGAAGTTCTGAAAGACCATGCCGAACTTCTTCCTGCGAAACTCGAGCAGGCCCTGGAAGGAAAGACCCAGCACGTCGGTGCCGTCGATGTTGACGGAACCGGCCGTCGGCTCGATGAGGCGGTTCACGCAGCGGACCAGGGTGGACTTGCCACTGCCGGAAAGGCCCATGATGACGACGATCTCGCCCTCGTAGACGTTGAAGGAGGCATCGGCAACGCCCACGGCGAGACCGGTCTCCTTCAGGATCTCGTCCTTGGACATACCCTGATCCAGGAGCGGAATGGCGCGCTCGGGCTTGGGACCGAAGACTTTTTTCAGGTTCTTTACGGAGATTCTGGGTTCCATGCGTGCCCCTGGGATTATGGTTTGGGTGATTTCAAGAATAACGGATGATGACAACAAAAAGGGTTTGTGGCGCAACTTTTCCTACTGAAAACAACCGGGCTAATATACCAGAAGGAACGAAATTGTCAAGCCGGAGCAAATTGGGACACGAAGCCGCGCATGAAACGGAGTTGGCGCCCCGTTTTTGACGAACAGGCCCAAAAAGGCGCCGATTCGGGACGAGGACCTTGGCCGACCTTGAACTCGTGTGGAAAATGTGGGGTGGCGACAGCATGAATAATGCTTATCATATAATACGACAACAGTCGGCAAAGTCAAGAAAACCGGTCCCACAGGTCCGCAAGGCTTGCGATTTTGCCGAAATCGTGCATAGTGTCCTGCCAAAATCAGGCAATTCCCGACGCTTGTACAGTACATCCGGAGACACGCAATACATGGAGAACATGGAAAACGACACACAAACCCCTGAAACAGCACCGGTGGACAGCCAGTTCCTCAGCACGACCACCTTCGAGAACTTCGACCTTCCCGAAGAGGTCCGGCAGGGGCTGCGCGACGCCGGATTCACCCATTGCACCCGAATCCAGGACCTGGCCATTCCCGTGGCCCTCATGGGCAAGGACATCGCGGGCCAGGCCCAGACGGGGACCGGCAAGACAGGTGCCTTTCTGGTTCCGATGTTCACCCGGCTCCTGCGGGTCGAACCCCGAAAGCCCGGCCTGCCCAGGGCCCTGATCGTGGCTCCCACCCGCGAGCTGGCCCTGCAGATCCACGACGAGGCAAAGGTCATAGGCCGGCACACGGATTTCACCTTTGCCCTTGTCATCGGCGGCATCGACTACAAAAAGCAGGCCGACACCCTGAGGGCCGGCGCGGACATCGTCATCTGCACGCCCGGTCGTATCATAGACTACCAGAAGCAGGGCATCTTCAGGACCGAGGGCGTGGAATCGGTGGTGATCGACGAGGCGGACCGCCTTCTGGACCTTGGCTTCGCCAAGGACATGCGGTTCATCCTCCGCAAGCTGCCCCACTTCGAGAAACGGCAGTCCATGCTGTTTTCGGCCACCCTGTCCTACAGGGTGCTGGAACTGACCTACGAGTACATGAACCTTCCAGAGTTCCTGTCCGTGACCAGCAAGGAAGTCGCGGTGGACACGGTGGAGCAGGTGTTGCTCCACGTGGGCAAGCATCAGAAACTGGGCGCGCTTCTGGGCATCCTGGAGCAGGAGGATTTCGAGCGCCTGCTTGTCTTCAGCAACACCAAGTCCGGTGTGAATTTCCTGGCCCACAAGATATCTCACAATGGATACAAGGCCGAGGGCATCACCGGCGACATTCCCCAGAAACAGCGCCTCAGCCTCATGCGCCGGTTCAAGAACGGCGACCTGTCCGTGCTGGTGGCCACCGACGTGGCCTCGCGAGGCCTGCACGTCGAGGACATCAGCCACGTGATCAACTACGATCTGCCCCAGGACCCGGAAAACTACATCCACAGGATAGGCAGAACGGCCCGCGCGGGCAAGAAGGGCAAGGCCTACTCCCTGGCGTGCGAGGATTATGTGGAGCATCTCGAAGCCATCGAGGAAATTCTCAAGGGAAGCATCGAGGTGTGGTGGCCTGAAGAGGACTTTTACAAGAAGGACCAGGCGCCTCCGTACAAGCCGGAGAAGAAGCCCCGGCGCGACGCACGGGACGGCAAGGGCCGCGGCAAACCGGGCGGGAAAAAGGCTGGAGCCAGGAAGGGTCCGGCGGGCAGGCAGGAAAAGCCGGCTGCCGCCGCCGAAGGCGGCGACAAGCCCGGGACGAAAAAACGGCGCCGTCGCCCCAAGAGGAAATCCGGTTCGGGCAACGGCCAGCCCAAGGCGTCAAAGCAGACAAACGAATGATCCGTCAGGGGGAGTGTCCGGCAAGGGCGCTTCCCCGCTTCGCGGAAAACGTTCCCATCAAGCCCGATCCAGTCAAGCCCGATCCAGGGTGTTTTCAACGACTTCCACGAAATTCGCGTCCGGAGTGAAAAGAAGGTCCCGGCACGGGACCATGGACGCCAGTCGTTCGAGGAACGCCAGCATTCCGGGAAGCCGGGTGTCGTCGTACCACGGGATCCCGGTCACCGGCAGGAATCGGTGCAGGGCGCCTCGCAGGCCCGGGCTGCCCACGGAACAGGTGTCCGCCTGCTCCAGGAAGAACACCCCGTCCAGCGGCGCTCCACGGTTTTCGGCATATCCGGCGTCCCCGGGCCAGGGCGTTCCGTAAGCGACCGCCCGTTTGTCCTCGAAAACCACGGCGCACCGGTCGTCGCTCAGCACGTCCCATCCCGCCTCCGCCAACAGCCGAGACACGGTGCTCTTGCCGGCTCCGGACACGCCCGGAAACAGGCACGCCCGTCCCCGCCGCACGGCGGCGGCCGCATGGAAAATGGCTCCGTTGCGTCTTGCCAGCAGGTACATGAAAAGGATCTGGTCCAGGGGATAGGCCACGGGATTGACCAGCACCCGTGCTCCCTGCCGTTGCACGAACAGGTCCGGGCCGCAGGCCAGCGTGGCGTGTTGAAATGCGGAATCGATACGGGCCTGCCAGAACGGGGCTGCCTGGCCGGGAGGGTGGAAGGTCAGCAAAAGGCCGTTCCCGTGGCGGTGAAGGCGCCAGGAGTCACCGGTGTCGAAAACCAGCATCTCCGGGTCGGGCTCAAGGGGATCTTCCCGAACCAGGGTCACCTGCATGTCCGGAGCCGGGGCATCATCCCCCACACGCCGGACGAATCCGTCGTAAGCTCCGGAAAGGGTTTCCAGGCCGATGGACCCGTTCCACTCCGCCAGCAGGCGGACGCCGGCCACCGACATTTCGATTCGGGCGCTCATGTCAGGCGCGGCCGCCCTTACCTCAGGAGCCCCGGGCAAAGCAGCGCCTGGGCTCGAGGCACGAAGGGGCGGGGTTGCCAAATCCCCTGCCTCCGGGAGGAGGCAGTTTGCAACCCACGGCCAGCACTTCCTCGGCGGCGAGTTCGATCACCCGCAGCCTGGGCTTTTCATAAGGCCGCCTGTTGTTCCGTTCATCACTCATTTATCCTCCTTCCATCCTTTCCCAGGATGGTTTCGTATCGTAGCCTCGCCGTGCGGCAGACATGTTCGGACACCGCGTTCTCCGAGCCCTGCTCCAGCCGGAAGAAGGCCGGGCAGAAGTCGCAGGCCATGACCATTTCGCAGCGGTTGCAGGCAAAATCCGGGGCCGCCTGGAGATCGCGCACCGCCGGGATGACGTCTTGCCATCCGGACTTGAAATCCCGGTCCAGCAGACTGTAGCATGGGTCGGGCACCATCAGGCACGGCGACACCGTGGCCTCGGCGTTTATGTAAAACTCCGTGCATCCGGCGCCGCAATTGTACATGGCCGAAAGCGCGGGAGGCCCCTGCACCTTGCAAAGCAGTTCCCGCCATTGTTCCAGCCGGCGAGAGTCCGCCAGTTCCGCGCGAACCGCCTCCTCCGGACTCACCCGGAGGGTAAGGGGCTCCCGCCCTCCGTCAAGCCTGGGGATGACCGCGGCGTCCAGCCGGAACTCCACCCCGTACTTGGCGGCCAGTTGCGCCATGGCGTCGATCTCGTGCCGGTTCAGCGTCATCAACACCGTCTTGAGCCGGACCCTGATCCGGCGGGACAGCAGTTTTTCCAGGCCGCGAAGGGTGGCGCCGAACACCCCGGGTCTCCGGCATACCTCGCGGCAGGTCGCCTCTGAAGCTCCATACAGGCTGATTTCCACCACGTGGGGCGGCATGTCCGCCAGAAGCTCCGCCACCCCGTCGTCCACCAGGGTGCCGTTGGTGAACAGGGTCACCACCAGCCCGTTTTCCCTGGCGCGGGTGTAAATCGCGCAAAAATCGTCCCGCAGCAGGGGCTCTCCGCCGGTTAGCAGCAGGTACAGGCACCCGGCCTCCGTGATCTCGTCCAACACGGAGAGCCACTTGTCCGTGCCCGGCTCGCGCGCCGCGTCCCCCGCAAGCCCATAGCAGTGGCGGCAGGCGAGGTTGCACCGCCGGGTCAGCTCGATGCCCCCGGCAAGCGGCACCCTCAGCGCGGCCATCCTGTCGTCCAGCATGGCCAGGTACGCGTCGTCCGCCACGACCCCGCCACGGGGGCAATTGTCCATCTATCCGCACCTTTCCACGAGTCCGGCCCCGGCAAGGGATTCCAGGAACTCCAGGACGTCGCTCCCGGCCTGCTCCGCACCCACGTCAAAGGCGTCCAGGACAAGGTCCCGGACTTCCTCCGCCGACCGGTCGCCGTCAATGGCCTCCCAGATGAATTCGGCCACAGGGCCCAGCGCGTAAATGCGCTGCAGGTCCGCGATCCTGCCCCGGACCGGCACCAGCAGGGTCTCGTCCGCGATCCTTCTGCGGACCAGTTCCCCGGTCTTCCTGTACACGGCGCTCAATTGCCGGTCTTGCGCTTCCATGGCCATGTCGCCCTTTCCGGTGCCGCGGCAGTCCTTCCATTACCCTGAATCCGTGACGAAAATATTGAAAAAACTTTCAAGAGCCCCATAAATCGGACTTTTTTGCGTGTTCTTGAACAAATCTTCGTTTCACCCGGTGGGTGAAAGGGTTTTTCGCCCTTGGGGGCGGTCTCAGGTTACTACACACAAAAGTTATGCCACGCCTCCCCTCGGTGTCAAGGCGCGTCGCCGCGAAAACCCCGAAGCACCCATGTTCCCCCCGGTCGAACCCGGTCAGCGGGCCGCGCACCATGAAGAATGCCAGGGCGGAATCGGACGCGGGGCGGGGCGGCGGGGAAGACCCGGCCGACGCAGTCCCTGCTCCGGTATGCCGGAAAGGCTGACCACGCGGCCCTGCACTCGATCGCGGGCCGGCGTCACACCCTGAGGGTGGCGGCGAGGCGCATTGGTTTTGCCAGAAGGTCCAGGGCCTGCAGGATGCCCGGCGCAACCACGTCCGCCGCGAGGATGGCGGAAACCGCCGCGCCTTCGTCCTGGAGCACGGCAATGCCCACGGTGGCGGCCTTCAGCATCAGGGAGTCGTTGGCGCCGTTGCCCACGGCCGCGCAGTTCCCGGGCCCCAGGGCGGTCACGTGATCCAGCTTGGCTCGGTCCTGGTGCCCGGGTCCGAGTACTTTTACGTGCACGGGCCAGTCCGAAAGCATGTCGGCCACGGTGCCGTGGGTGTCGGCGGTGACCACGTGGATTTCAATGGATGCGGAGAGCAGGGCCGTGCGTTCACGCACCCCGGGAAGAGGTTCGCCGTCGCCGGCGAGGGTGCCGTTGTAGTCCAGCACCAGATACCGCAATACCATGGTTTCCCGGCCCGGTATGGAAATTTCCAGCATGGGTCGCCCCTCACGTCCTCGTTTTCGTCACGATTTCAGGGGCCTGCCCGGCGGGGAGGCAGGGGCGGAAGTGGATTCCACCCTGACCCGGAATACCCGCAGGTATTCTTCAAGAGTCGTCACGCCCCTCAGGTTCAGGTAGCTCACCGGCTGCTCGGGCTCCGCGCTCACCACCAGGGCGCCGGGATCGCCGATGAAGTCCCGCAACGCCTCCAGGGTCCCGGCGATCCGCTCGTCCCTCGCGGCTTCGGCCCTTCTGTCCAGCTCCTCCATGATCAACTCGACCGGCGGCTTCTCCGCGGGTCCGGAAAGCGCGGCGTCCGCCCTCTTCAGGCGCTCGAACAGCGATTGGTCCTCGTAGACCAGCCGTCCCCGAACGAACCTGACCTGCATGAGCAGTCCGGCCAGGGCCATGGGATTGGATGCCGCCCTGCCAGAAAGCGGGGCGTACCCGTCCAGGACAAAGGACAGGGTAGCCCTGCCCATGTCCTCCACGTCCAGGGTGATCTCGCGGGCATCGATTCGCCGCGCCTCACGGTCGTAGTCGTAATCGACCTCGAGATTGACCAGCAGTTCGTCGTAACCCATTATCGTGAGCGGGTCGGAGGTCCGCGGGCCGATGTTCTCCTCCGGGGCCAGGCGCATGCCCCGGACTTCGAAATGGGTGCGCTCGGGCTCCTTCCAGGGAGCGTAGCCATGCAGCACGAATTCCCTTACAGGGATGGGCTGCGTGGAACCGGCCGCGTAAACTTCCACGCCCCGAACGTACAAATCCGGTCCGAACAGGTCCACGTGCACGTCCTCGTAGGTGGCTCCACCCATGGCGCCCGCTTCGGCGATCACGGCGTCCACCTGCCTTTTCGCCTCGCGGTCCGCGTACCACTGCAGGCCGAAACCCGTGGCGATCAGCAGGACGATGACCAATGTGATGATTATGGCTGGCTTTTTCATACACTTCTTCCGTTTTTGAATACCCGAATCCGCGCCACCTGATACCGGGTCGCAATCGAACGCGGGACTGTGTTGGCCGCGCCATCAGCATTCGCGGCGAACGCAGGTACGCTTTGGTGGCTTCTTCCCTGCCGCCTTGTCCCGTGTCCGATTTCAACCCGGGATTACCCGGTTGAACGCAACCTGGTATGAGACCGCTCATGGATAGAGGGTCGATGTCAATGTCGAAGAGGACTCCGTACCGGTTTCCGGGTCGGAGCATGGGACGCCCGCCAGGGATGGAGTATCAACAATTTCAGACAGTAAATACAAACGGGCAGGAAATGCGCCGTCAACGGCAAAATCCCCGTTTCCCTGTCATTTGGACAAACCGAAGCCAATTTCCGGCTTTTGCCGGCGGATGGGTCCGGCATTCGCCCGGCCTTCGCGGCCCGGGGCCGGGGCCAGGGCGAACACGGGGCTCGCCCCCGCCATGAACAAAAAGTCGTGCCCTGAATCCGTGCGCGGTCTCACGGGGTTTTTCGGTGATAATCAGTATTTTCGTCACGGATTCAGGGCAACGGTTCCCCGCCGGCTCATTCTTCCTGCCCGCCCTCCGAAATTTCCCGCACGGCCTCGAGATTTCTTTTGGCCTCGTTCGCCTTCGGGTCCAGGGCCAGTGCCTGCTCGAACCGCTCCACGGCCTCCGGGTGGCGGCCGGCCCGGGCCAGGGCCACGCCCAGGTCGTTTCGCGCCTCGGCGGAGTCGGGGGCCAACTCGACCTTGCGACGCAGCCAGGGCACGGCCTCGTCGGGCATGCCCATGCGCACCAGGACCCTGCCCAGCTGCCCGGCCATTTCCGGCTGGTCGGGGTTCAGGGAGAAGGATCTCTCGTAATGCTCGAGTGCCTCGCTCACCCGCTTGGTGGCCAGCAGGGCGTTGCCCAGGTTGCGATGCGCCTCGGACATGTCCGGGCTGATGCGGACGGCTTCCTTCAGATGCGCCACCGCATATTCGTATTCCTCCCCGCGGATGAAGGCCACTCCAAGGAGGTTGTGCAGGGCGGGGTTTTCCGGCGCCTCCGCGATCCCCGCCTGAATGTGCTCCACGGCCTTGTCAACCTTGCCCTGCCGGAGCAACAGCCTTGCCATGTTCTCCCGGGCCGGAACGTAGTCCGGGTGTCTGCCGATGGCCTGGCGGTAATTGTCCCATGCCCCGCGCTCGTCCTCCAGTGCGAGGAGTACGTTGCCCAGGTTGGTGTGTATGCTGGACGAGGGCTGGATGTGCGCGGCCCGGTCCAGCGTCTCCCGCGCCTGTTCCATCCGTCCCAGACGGGCCAGGGCCACACCCAGCGCGTTGTAGGCGTTGAAATAGGTGGGCGACAGCGCGACGGCCCGCCGGTAATGGGGCAGAGCCTCGGCGTAGAGTCCCCTTTCGGCCAGGGCGAATCCCACGTTGAAGTGGGCCCGCGGCCGCTCCGGGGCCTTGTCCACCGCGTCCCGGAGGATGGCAAGATCGTCCGCCCACAACCGGTTTCGTTCCAGCGTCCAGAAGGAAAGCAGCGCCAGCACGGCGCACAGCGCCGCGACGCGCCCCCTTGCGTTCGGTAGCACCCGATGGGCAAGCACCACCACCGCCACGACGCCCGTCATGGCCGGAACATAGACCCTGTGTTCGAACACGAGGTCCAGGGGCAGAAAGGTGCCTTCGATCACCAGGTTGCCGAAAAACCACAGCACGCAAAAGGAGAGCAGCCGGTGTCTTCGCGCGGCCCACACGGCCCAGGCCACCAGGCACAGCACCAACACCGCCGCTGCGAGGGTCGTGGGCGGGTCCAGAAAACCCCCGGACGGTGGAAAGTGATACTCCAGGGACAGCCGCGACGGCGCGGGGAACAGCATCAGCGAAACGTACAGGACGGCGGTGCGGAATCCCGTGATGGTGCGCTCCCACGGAGTGAATTCCCAGAACCGGTAGTCGTAGAAAAAGGTTTCCAGGGGCGTGTCGCCGTACACCTGCAACAGTACGGCGGCCGGGACCACCAGGAGGACCAGGGGCACCCACGCCCAGCGCACCAGCCACCGCCGGGACAGGTCCGCGTGGAAGTACCACGCGTACAGCCACAGAAAAAAGGGCAGCGTGGCCGCGATCTCCTTGGAGCCCAACGCGCACAGGGCGGCAACGGCGCATCCGGCGAACCGGATGCGCGCCTTCCGGTGTCCGGCGGCCAGCAGGCCCCGGCCGAACAGGAGCAGGGACAGCAGCATGAACATCCCGGACATGGACGTCATCCGCTGCACGACATAGCTCACCGCCTGGGTGTTCACCGGGTGCACGGCCCATATCGCGGCGCAGGCGAACGCCGTTTGCGCGTTGGCGAACCTTTTTCCCGCCAGTACCGGAGTCCGGAACAGGGTCAGCAGAAAAAGATAGAGAAACACCGAGGCCAGGGCGTGCACCGCCGTGTTCACAAGGTGGTACCCGAACACGGAATGCCCGTGGAAGGTGTAGTTCAACGCGAAACTAAGCCGGGCCAGGGGGCGCAACTGGGTGAGCAGGGTGACGACCCGCTCAGGCGTCCATCGCGACACGTGCAGCCTGGGGTCCTTTCGCACCCCGTCCAGGTCGTCCAGGACGAACGGTCCGTGCATGGACACCGAATACAGCGCGAATACCAGAACGCACAACAACAGCGCCGCCGCCGCATGGACGGCGGCCGGCGGAAGCGGGGTCGACCCGGGTTTGCCTGCGTCGGGCATGTGCATTCCGTCCTGTGTCCGTGGCGAAAACGTTGATGAGGAAACCGGGCGCCTGGTTGGCGCGGTTCTTCTTCCATTGCGTGCCGGATGGCGTTTCAACCGCCGGGTGAAAGACTGTTTCGCCCCGGAGCCGGCGTCCCGCGGCGGGTCCGCGGCATAGGGCCCCGGCCGGCGCACTTTGACACATCCGGCAGGGCCTCTTCCTTGCCCCCACACCACCGGAGACCGCTCAGGGATTCAGGATCCGGATCAGGGCTTTTTGCGCAATACGGACATGAATATGGAAAGAAACATCTTGAAGGTATAGTATACCGGTTTGAGCCCGCTGTGCATGGACTTTCTGCCCGTGCGCGGATGCATCTCCACCGGCACTTCCACAATGGAAAAACCGGCCCGGTGCAGCATCACCACCACGTCGGCGTCCGGGAAATCCGGGGGGAAGTGGTCGCCGGCAAACACCCGGACCAGGGCGTCACGGTTCATGGCCTGGAACCCGGACGTGGGGTCCGTGATCCTCTGGCCGATGAGAAGCGAGGCGATCCAGCCGAAAACCAGGGTGCCGATTCGGCGCATGAATCCGGCGCGGTACCCCGGCTTCAAAAAACGCGACCCTATGGCCACGTCCGCCTCGCCCCGGGCAATGGGCCGCAACAGGTCCGGGATGCAGGCCGGATCGTGCTGGCCGTCCGCGTCCAGATGCACCACCCGTTCGTACCCCTTGCGCACAGCGTACCGGAAGCCGGTCTGCAACGCCGCGCCGTAGCCCATGTTGTATGGCAGGACGATCACGGCCACTCCTTCCGCGCGGGCCACGTCCCCGGTGTTGTCCGTGCACCCGTCGCAAACCACCACCACGTCCGCCCACGGGGCGGTACGCCGGATTCCGGCGATCACACCTGCAACCGTCTGCTCCTCGTTATACGCCGGTATCACGGCCAGAACTTCGTTGTCCATGCCTCTTCCGTTTCCCGTTGTCCGTCCGGGGAGGGGCCTCCCGCAGGTTGACAAGGGGCTTTTATCCTTGCAAATTTGATGTATTCATACATTATGGGCACAGGAGCGTCAAACTGTATCCATCAGGGCCGGGGCCGTTCAATCCCCTGATTGACGGGTCTTTGCCATCCTTCGGGAGGGGACATGCTGTACCAGCAGAAAGTGTTTGCCATTGTCGCGGGCGCGGCCATCTTTTGCTACATCCTGTACCTGGTCCATTCCCGTCGGCTCCGCGAGGAGTATTCCTGGTTCTGGCTGGTTACGGGAATGACGGTGGTGGTGCTGGTGGTGTGGTATGACCTTCTTCTGGTGCTGACGTCGCTCATCGGCGCGGTGGTTCCCACGACCACGCTTTTTTTGTTCGGCATGATCTTTTTGTTGATGGTCAGCCTCCATTATTCGGTGAAGATTTCCGAGTTGACCAACCAGGTCCGCGCATTGACCCAGCAGGTGGCCCTGCTGGCCGAGGAGAACCGGGAAATCGCGAACCGGGTGGACCGGCGCGGCTCCGGGAAGGATCCCGGAACGGAGACGCGCACGGACGACCAGGCATGAGAACCGTCGTTTGTCCGGTGCATTCCCCGGCCAACTCCCCCGGTTCAGGAAAGATTTCGAGATGATCCGCGTAATGCTCGTCAACCCGCCGCACGCGATGTCGCAACGATACGGCGACCTGGCTCCGGGAGGGGCCAGCATGCCGCACATGGGCCTTTTGTATCTGGCCACTGCGGTCCGCCGCGCCGGGATGAATCCCATGGTGGTGGACGCGCCGGCCGAAGGGCTGGACCCGACCGGGGTCCTGGACCGGTTCGACCGGTTTGCCCCGGACGTGCTGGGGCTCACGGCGGTGACGCCGTCGGTTGACGGGGCGGGCCGTATCGCCGAAGCGGCGCGAGGGCGGCATCCCGGATGCCGCACCGTTATCGGCGGACCTCACGCCACGGCCTTGCCCGGAGAGACCCTGGCGCGGTTCGGCGCCCTGGATGCGGTGTGCGTGGGCGAGGGCGAACAAACCCTGGTGGAACTCATACGGGCATGGGCGTCCGGGAAGCCTCCGGAAGCCGTTTCCGGAGTGGTCGCGAGAAATGGCTCCGGACCCGCCCGTGAGCGGGTCCGCGATCTGGACGACCTGGGAATGCCTTCCTGGGATCTGGTGCCCGGATTCCCCCACAGGTACCGGCCGGCGGCCATGAACATGCGCCGCATGCCGGCGGCCCAGCTCGTGACGTCGCGTGGATGCCCCCATCGATGCGTGTTCTGCGACTGCTCGGTACACGGCAAAAGCGTCCGCGCCCACTCTCCGGACGCAGTGGTGGAGATGGTGGAGAGGCTTGTCCGGGTTTACCGCGTGCGGGAAATCCTGTTCGAGGACGACAGGTTCCTGGCGGATGAAAAGAGGGTGGGCCTGGTATGCGAGAAACTGCTTTCCAGGGACGTTCGCGTCTCCTGGTCCTGCGCGGCAAGGCCGGAGAGCGTCCGTGACGGCAACCTTCTGACCCTGATGCGCCACGCCGGCTGCTGGCGGGTGAACCTGGGCGTCGAGTCAGGGGACGGCAGGGTGCTGGAACTGGCTCGAAAGGACGCCAGCCTGGAGGACGCCAGGCGCGCCGTCCGCCTGTGCAGGGAGTCCCGGCTGGCTGCCAAGGGTTTTTTCATCCTGGGCCTGTTCGGGGAAACCGAAAGCACCCTGGCCCGAACCGTGAATTTCGCCCTGGAACTGCCCCTTACCGACGCCAGCGTCTTCTTCCACACACCTTACCCGGGAAGCGAGGCCTGGTCCCGGGCGGACGCGTACGGCCGCCTGGAACGGGATTACCCGCGCATGACCATGATGGAACCCGTGTTCGTCCCGGAAGGCCTGGACGCGGCCACCCTGTGGCGGGCGCACCGGGAGTTCTCCCGGCGCTTCTACCTGCGCCCCGGCGTTGTTGCGCGGCATGCAAGGCGCCTGTTGTCCCATCCTGGCGCGGCGCCCCGGACCGCGTGGGCCGCCGCGGGCCTTGTGCGGCACGCGTTTGGCGGCGGGGAAGCCTGATGCGCGTCGGTGTGGACGCCGTGTTCCTGGTTCCCGGCCAGGGCGGAGGAATCGAGCGCTGGTTCCGGGAGACCCTCTGTTCCATGGACGGCCGGGGCATTGTGGTGTTCGCCAACCGGGACGTCCTGCCGACACTGGAGCTTCCGGAGGGAGCGGAGGTGGTCATGTGCCCGGTGGGGGCCCTGCCGAGATGGCGCAGGGTGGCCTGGCATCGGTTCCTGTTACCCGGCCTGGTGGAGCGCGCCCGGCTGGACGTTCTGCTGTGTCCCGGCAACTTCGCGCCGACAACCCGTGCGACCCCGGTGGTGCCGGTGGTGCACGACCTGGTTTTCCGGGATCGGCCCCGGGACTTCGGCGTTGCGGAGCGACTGGGGATGAAATCCGCCATGGCTCGCACGATCGCCGGGGCCCGGCATGTAATCGCGGTCTCGCGGTTCACCGCCGACAGGCTCCTCGAGATTCATGGCGTGCGGGAATCCCGCGTGACAGTGATCCGCGGCGCGCCCGCCGCGGTGTTCACCCCGCGAGGCCCGCGGGTCGAGCGGGAAGGGGGCTACGTGCTGTGTCCCGTGTCCCGGAAGGCCCACAAGAACACCTGGGGCGCGTTGGCTGCCTGGGCGCGGGTCCTGGAGTCGAACGCCCCATGCGCCAGGCTGGTGGTGTTCGGAGATCTCTCCGGCTGGGAGGGCGCGTTTGGCGAACTGCTTCGCCGTCCGGGCGTCGCCGGGTCCGTCGAGGCCCGGGGCCGGGTGGATGACGCTGAGCTGGCGGCCCTGTACCGCGGCGCGGCCGCGTTTTTCAACCCCTCCATGTACGAGGGTTTCGGCCTGCCCGTACTGGAAGCCATGGCCTGCGGCGCGCCCGTGGTGGCTGCCCGTGGCACGGGAATGGAGGAAGCTGCGGCAGGTTGCGGGCTGCTGGTGGACCCGAGGGACCCGGCGGACATGGCCCGGGGACTTTGCCGCGTGTTGGCGGACCAGGTCTTCAGCCGGGACCTCGCCGCAAGGGGGCTGGCCCATGCCCGTAAACGGAGTTTCGCGGACACCGCCCGGGAGGTCCGGGCCGTGCTGGCCGGGGAAGCGGCCCGGGAGCCATGGAATTGAGAATCGCGTTCATCATAGAGTTCTATCCGCCCCACGTGGGCGGCGGGGAAACCCTGTTTTCGGGTCTCGCCGAGGGGCTGGTCCGGCGGGGCCACCAATGCGAGGTGGTCACCTCCGGCAAGGCCGGGGAACCGGAGCAGGAGGTCCGCAACGGCGTCCTGGTGCGGCGGATACCCGTTCCCCGCACCGGCGATCGATACTGGTATACGGCGCTGGCGCTGCCTCATGCGCTTCGGGCGGCGAAGCGGGCGGACGTGGTGCACACGATGACCTACAACGCGGCTCCTCCGGCGTGGGTCGCTGCCAGGGCCGTGAAGAGGCCCGTGGTCATGCAGGCCCACGAGGTGCTGGGCCGTACCTGGCGGGAGGCCATGTCCCCGGCTTCGGCGCGATTTCACCGCATGGCGGAAGCCGGGATCCTGTCGCTGCCCTATGAGGCCCACGCCTGCAACTCCCTGAGCACGAAACTGGCCCTGACCGGGGCCGGGGTGGACCGGAAAAGGCTCCACCTCATATATCCGGGCGTGGACCGGGTGTTTCTGCGGCCCCCGGGCGTCGCGGAGGTCAGCCGGGCAAGGGAGCAATGGGCCGTGGCTGAAGACGCGTATATCGTGCTGTACTTCGGGCGACCCGGTGTGGCCAGGGGCGTGGAAGACCTCCTGCGGGCGTGGCCGGAAGTGCGTCATCGGGTCCCGCAAGCCGTGCTGGTGTTGGTCCTGGCCGGGGACCCCACCGCCAGGAGGGCCCGGATCGCGTCCATGGCCGGGAACCTCGGACCGGAGGCCTGCCGCGTACTGGACCCGGTGCCACGGGACGAGTTGCCCGCGCACGTGGCGGCGGCCGACTGCGTGGCCGTGCCGTCGCTTTCCGAGGGGTTCGGCTTTTCCGCCGCGGAAGCGTGCGCCCTGGGCGTGCCGGTGGTTGCCACTACCGCGGGGTCTCTGCCCGAGGTCGTCTCGGGCAGGCACCTGTTCGTGCCGTGCGGGGACCCCCGGGCCCTGGCCTCGGGCCTGGTCCGGGCAAGTCGCGGGGATTACGAGTACTCGCCGCCCCGTACCTTCACCTGGGACAGGGCGGTGGAGGCTTACGAAACCCTGTACGGAAGCCTGGCCGGATGAACGGCGCCGCCGGAAATTCGTTTGGAAGCGTACGAGAAGCCGGTATGAGGAGGCTTTTGCCGGGGCATTCATCATTTTCGTCACGGATTCACGACGATGAAAGGAGCGACCATGCGAACGGACTGGAAGATCCCCCTGTACGTCATCCTGGGAGCCGCTGGCACGGTCCTGGCCTGGACGTACGCCGCGCGCTTCATGTCCGGCGGCAACGGGGTCGCGGATTTTGTGCGAACCTGCTTCGCCAGCCCGGCCACCGCGGCCGTCACCTGGGACATCTCCTTTTCCGCGCTGGTTTTCTGGGTATTCGTGCTGGCGGAATGCCGGCGGACCGGCATGCCCTACTTCTGGGTTTACTGGCTGCTGTCCCTGCTTGCGCTGGTCCTGGCAATGGCGGTGTTCCTGCTGGCCCGGGAACGGCACATGCTGAAGGCGGAGGCCGGAAAATCCGGAACGGACAAGGCCGCGCGAAAGGGCAAAAGGAAAAAGGTTTCCACCGGCGCACCCCGGGCCCAATTGCCTTGACACAGACCCCCTTATCTGGTTCTGTCGCATCTCTGAATCCGCCCCAAAAAGGCGAAGAATCCTTTCACCCACCGGGTGAAACGAAGAGTTGTTCAAGAACACGCAAAAAGCCCGATTTATGGGGTTCCTGAAACGTTTTTTCAATATTTTCGTTACGGATTCAGGGAATCTTTACCGGAAAGCCCGGGCTCGCCCTGGCGAGCCCGAAGGCATCGAAAAGGAGTACTGCCATGACCCAATGCCCCTGCGGTACCGGCCAGCCATATGCCGAATGTTGCGAACCCGTAATCAAAAAGGAGCGCGAGGCCGGCACGGCCGAGGAACTGATGCGTTCGCGCTACTCCGCCTACGTCAGGACCGAGGTGGGCCATCTCAAGGACACCACCCATCCGGACAACCGCGGGGAATTCGATGAAAAGGGCGCCCGCGACTGGTCCAGGAAGGCGGACTGGGACAGGCTCGAGATCGTGGACACGCGAAAGGGCGGGGCGGAGGACGATTACGGGCAGGTGGAGTTTGTCGCCCACTTCCGCCAGAAGGGTGAACGGATTCGGCACCATGAACTGGCCGAGTTCAAAAAGTTGGACGACAGGTGGTTCTTTTACGACGGCCAGCCCGTGGTGCCCCACACTTACAAGCGGGACATGCCCAAGGTGGGGCGGAATGATCCGTGTCCATGCGGCAGCGGAAAGAAGTTCAAGAAGTGCTGCGCCACCTGACAGCCCGGCCGGTGGTCCAGGGCGGGAGCCGCGATACGAGACCGCGCCTTCTGCCGCCTCCTTTAACCCCGCACGATTCGAACCCGTGAATTGTCCGGGCCGACCATTGGACTGACGTCCGGCTTTCTGCTAATCTGAACACCTGTCCGCCGCCCGAGGCGGTGAAAAACAACCTGTTACGCCACAAAGGCCATTGGCGCAAACCTGAATCCGTGACGAGAACATTGAAAAACTATTCAGGAACCCCATAACAGCCTGTTGAAAAACGCGATCTGCGGCGTTGCGC
>JBKHBM010000187.1:0-5258 GCA_046542385.1 Desulfatibacillaceae bacterium
ACTGACGAGAAATGAAGTGCAACGCCGCAGATCGCGTTTTTCAACAGGCTGATAATGGTTGTATGACGGCGCGGGGATGAATTTCGGAACAGGTGACATGCAGTAAACGTTCGTCGCGGCAAGGCCATGGGGAACGAGGGACGCGGCAACGATCATACGTTGTGGACACAGGGCGCCCGACCGGCGCCACACCCGGGGACTGAATATGGATTCGCGCGTGTCGGACACGGGCTGATTCAGTCGCCGGACCTTTTTTACCCGATCCGGGAAAGGACTTTTAAAGATGTCTCGACAAAAAAACCCCGGAGTTCTGGTGGTCGTCGCCGGCACGGGAATCAACCTGGCACTCGGCATCCTCTACACATGGTCGATCTTCAAGGCGGCCATAACGAAATCCATCGAGAGCGGCGCCGGATTCAGGTGGGACCCCAGTGCCATCAACGACCCGTATGCGGTGTGCTGCCTGGTCTTCGCCTTTTCCATGATTCTGGCCGGAAAACTGCAAGACCGATTCGGCCCGAGGATTGTGGCCATGGCCGGCGGGGCCCTGGTGGGCATCGGGTTCATCCTCATTTCCCGGACGTTCGAATACTGGGTGTGGATACTGGGTTTCGGCATACTGGCGGGCATGGGCATCGGATTCGGCTATGCCTCGGCCACGCCGCCGGCGCTGAAATGGTTTCCTCCGGCCAAAACCGGGCTCATCGCCGGGCTGGTGGTGTCCGGTTTCGGCCTGGCGTCTGTGTACATCGCCCCTGTTTCCAACTACCTGGTGGGACATTGGGGCCTGCAAAACGCCATGCTGTTTTTCGGCATAGCCTTTTTCATCGTCGTCTGCTGCCTGAGCATGCTGCTGAAGGATCCGTCCCCGGGTTTTGTGCCTGCGGCGGCCCATGGCGCGGCGCAGACTTCCGCCGCGACGGCATCCGTGAACCTGAGCCCACGCGACCTGTTCAAGAGCGGGAAATTCTACCTTTTGTGGTCGCTGTATTTCATCGGCTCGGGAGCCGGCCTCATGGTGATCGGAAGCATGAGCGGGATGGCCAGGAGAAGCATGGGCGAGTGGGCTTTCGTGGCGGTGGCCGTGCTGGCGATCGGAAACGCGAGCGGCCGCATCATCGCCGGGGTGATGTCCGACCGCGTCGGCAGGCGCAAGACACTGGCTCTCATGTTGTCGTTTCAGGCCGTGCTGATGTTTCTGGCCATCCCCCTGGTCAAGGGAGGCGGAGGCGTCGTGCTGGTGGTCCTGGCCACACTGATCGGGTTCAACTATGGGACCAACCTCTCGTTGTTTCCATCCCTGGCCAAGGATTTCTGGGGGCTCAAAAATTTCGGCATCAACTACGGCATTCTTTTCACGGCCTGGGGTGTCGGCGGGTTCGTCATGGGCCGATTGTCCCAGATGCTCAAGACGGCCAGCGGCACCTTTGACTCGTCGTTCATAACCGCGGGCATCCTGCTGATCGTCGGCGCGTGCCTTACGCTGCTGTTGAAAAAGGGTGAATCGCTCCCCGGACAGTCCTGAGGCCGGAACGTGGCCCGTCTGCTTCGTGGAGCCGTTCCCGGAGCACGGCGGGAACCTGGCATGTTGTCAGGTGCCGCGCCGTTTCCCTGGATGTCCTGGATGGCGCCACGCTCTTTGTGGACATGCGACATGGCAGCCTGTTGAAAAACGCGAACCGCGGCGTCAGAGCCCGGCCGGCGTACTTCAGTACAGCCGGCAGGGCTCTTCCTTGCATCCACACCACCTGAGACCGCTCACGGATTCAGGCCCTTGTCAAAAGCCGGCGGCCTGCTTTTCGTCCCTGCATTCGGCCAGAAGCAACGACGTCGGATCCAGTACCAGCGTGCCGTCGCGGGCCTCGTCCTGGTCTGGCAGAAGCGTCTTCACGAATATCTGCTGTCCCGCCGGTTCCAGCTTGAGCACCTTGGAAAACAGGTCCGACACCTGGCCAAAGCTCTCGGGCAGCGGGTTGTCCGGGCTCATGTCCTCGCGGTGTGCCCGCACCGTGAGCCATACGAACAGGTTGTTGGCCGCAGCCATGCTTTTTATGGCTTCCAGGTCACGCCGGCCGTCGTTGTCGAGGTCCATTCCGTCGATCACGATGGCCTGGGGATGGAAGATGCCCTGCTCGGAGAGTTCTCCGACCCTGTGCTCCAACTGACTCACGGAAAAACCGTTTTGCGGGAACACCATGACGAAGCGATGGGGCAGGATGGAGTCCCAGGCAGCCGCGCCGGGGCTGGTGCGGCCCTGTGCCGTGACATGGTTGAAGACCTCCTCGTACCAGAGGCAGACCTTGCGTACGGTCTGGTCGAGACCTACATGCAGCACGTTTTTTCCGTTTAGCAGGTTCTCCAGGGCGAGCTGTACCAGCACCGCTGTCTTTCCGACCCCGGCGCGGGCGATGACCGCCCCTATCTCCCCCTTGCCGAGCGCGTGCCCCGTGTCCGGTCCCAGCAGGCGAACGGACTCGTTGGCTTCCGCCTTGTTTTCCATGTGTTTTCCTTTCCATGTGGAGCGAACCCGGCCGATCCCGGGCCCACCTTTGGTATGTAACAACCTGTTGCGAAGGCGATTCGCGGAGTTGCGCCACATCCCTGGTCGATTTGGCGTGTCGTTAATAGCCGATTTCCTCGGGGTTTGCGCGCCTTGCCTCTCATCATGTTGAACAGGCCGTGCATTCCGGGTTTTTCAATGGGGCCGGCAAAGCCCGGCCATACCCATGTCAGGCGACCTTGCTTTTCGTCTCCCGGGCCTTTGCCACCAGCTCCTCGGCGATGCCCTTGGGCACTTGCCGGTACGCGGCGAATTCCATGGTGAACTGGGCCTTGCCCTGGGTGAGGGAACGAAGCTGCGTGGAGTAGCCGAACATGTCCGCCAGCGGCACCTCGGCCTCCACAACGCAAATGTTGCCCTCGTCCTGGGTTCCCAGGATGATTCCCCGGCGTTGGTTCAGGCTGCCCATGACGTTGCCCTGGAACTCCGTCGGGGTTTCCACGGCCACTTTCATGATGGGTTCCAGGATAGCGGGCCCGGCTTTGGGAAACGCCTTGCGAAAGGCGGCCTGGCAGGCCGTGGTGAACGCCATTTCAGACGAGTCCACGCTGTGGGAGTTGCCGTCCTTCAGGGTAACGCGCACACCGGTGATGGGGAACTCCAACTGCGGCCCCTTGTCCATGGACAGGCGAAAGCCCTTCTCGCAAGCCGGGATGTACTGGGTAGGCACGGCGCCGCCGGTAACCTGGTTGACGAACTCGAATTCCTCGCCGTCCAGCGGTTCGATGGTTCCCTGTATGCGTGCGTACTGGCCCGCGCCACCGGTCTGTTTCTTGTGGGTGTAGTCGAACTCCACGGGCTGCGTGATGGCCTCGCGATAGGCCACCTGCGGCGCGCCCACGATGACGGTGGCGCCGTATTCGCGCTTCATGCGCTCCACGTACACGTCGAGATGCAGTTCGCCCATGCCGGAAATCACGGTTTCGCCGGTTTCCTGGTCCACCCGGCTGGTGAAGGTCGGGTCTTCCTTGGTGAACCTTCCCAGCGCCTTGGCCATGTTGACCTGGGCCTTGTTGTCCTCGGGCGTGATGGCCAGGGAGATTACGGGCGTGGGCACGTGCATGGACGTCATGGAGTAGCGGATTGCCGGCGAGGTGAATGTGTCGCCTGAAGCGCAGTCCACACCGAAAAGCGCGCCGATGTCGCCGGCGTGGAGCACGTCGATGTCCTCCATCTGGTTCGCGTGCATGCGCACGAGCCGGCCTATCTTGATCTTCTTGCCGGTGCGGGCGTTGTTCACCGTGTCGCCCTTGGCAAGCCTGCCCTGGTACACGCGCACGTAGGTCAGCTGGCCGTAGCGGCCGTCCTCGAGCTTGAAGGCCAGGGCCACGGTGGGCCTGTCCTCGTCCGCCGGCAGCACCACGGGTTCTTCCTGATTTTCCAGGTCCACGGCCATGTTCTCCACCTGGCCGGGATTGGGCAGATAGTCGCACACCGCGTCCAGAAGAGGTTGTACACCCTTGTTCTTGTAGGCCGAGCCCACAAGTACGGGCGTAATCCTGCGCTCCAGCGTACCCTGGCGGATGCCGGCACGCAACAGGTCCACGGGAACGTCGCCCTCGAGCGCCGCTTCCATGAGTTCATCGGAAAACATGCTGGCGGCGTCCACCAGCGCCTCGCGGCGCTGTTCCGCTTGTTCGCGCATGTCCTCCGGGATGTCCGTCTCCCTGATTGTCTCGCCGCTCGCCCCTTCGAACAGGTAGCCGCGCATGGTCACGAGGTCCACGACGCCGGCAAAATCGGCTTCCAGGCCGATGGGCATCTGGAGCGCCACGGCGTTGTGGCCCAACTTGTCCGAAAGTTGCGCGGCGACGCGGTCCGGATTCGCGCCGGAGCGGTCGCATTTGTTGATGAAGGCGATGCACGGGACCTTGTAGCGGGCCATCTGCCTGTCCACGGTGATGGACTGGGACTGCACCCCGCCCACGGAGCAGAGCACGAGGACGCCTCCGTCCAGCACCCTTAGCGAACGCTCCACCTCGATGGTGAAGTCCACGTGGCCAGGTGTGTCGATGATGTTGATGTCAAAGCCCTTCCAGTGGGTATAGGTGGCGGCCGAGGCGATGGTGATGCCGCGTTCGCGCTCCAGCTCCATGAAATCCATGGTGGCGCCGTGGCCGTCCTTGCCCTTGACGTCGTGGATGGCGTGGATCCGTTGGGTATAAAACAAAACGCGTTCGGTGAGCGTTGTTTTTCCGGCGTCGATGTGTGCGCTGATGCCGATGTTGCGCAGTTTTCGGAGTTGTTTTTTCATTTTAGGTCCTTCGGGGCGGCGAATTTGTTTTTCGTTACGCGTGAGGCAAAAGGTTTTTTGGGAATAAGAAAAGCCGAAAAGCGAGCTTTTCGGCAAGATAAACCGGTATTATATTACGCCTGACCGGGGCACGCAAGCAAAAACCGGCCGGTTTCGTATCGAATCTGCCGAATCCCGCCATGAAATCAGCCAACCCGCTGATCTCGCGAAACTTCCCGTATGCCCCTTTGCGGTGTTCCAAACACTCCCCCTGTTGGAAACCACTTTCCTGCCCGTACCAAGATAATAACGACCGATTGGAACGTCAAATCCCCCGGCGCCTTTCCCGGGTTTTTCAAACGGAATTCCACCACGTCCGGAATATACCGGCATTCGGAAAGAAGGGCCAATTTACCAGCCTGTTGAAAAACGCGATCTGCGGCGTTGCGCTTCATTTCTCGTCAG
>JBKHBM010000063.1:0-26015 GCA_046542385.1 Desulfatibacillaceae bacterium
CCGCACCCGCCGGGGTCGCGTTTTTCGTCCTCATGCTTCCCGTGCTGGGTTTTCTGCTCCAGGAGTCCATCGAGTGGAACATGCCGCCGAACCTCACGGTGGGGTTGCCGGTGGTCGCATGCCTTTTCCTGTTCACGATTGCGGTGGGCATCCACTCGCTGATCAACGGAGCCGGCCCCCTGGCTTTGGCCGAGGGCCACATGGCCAGGACACTGGACGCCATCATCGAAGCATTCCGCCAGACGGAGGGCCTGGAACGACAGGCACAGGCCTTTGCCTCGGCGCGGGACGACCTGGTGCACATCACGGCGCGGCTGGTGCCGGCCCTGGTTGTGGCCACCACGCTGGTGGTGGCGTGGGCCAACCTGCTCACCGCCATGCCCATATTGAGGCTCAGGCAGCTTCCGGCGCCCGGCTTTGTCCGGCTCAATACCTGGAGTCCTCCGGAAAGGCTGGTCTGGGTAGCCATTGTCGGGCTGGCTTTTCTGCTCATGCCCGGCATGGGGCTCCGGATCGTCGGCGCGAATGTTGTGGTCGTACTCTTTCCGGTGTACTTCTTCGCTGGAATGGCCGTAATGTCCTATTACATGGAGAAAAAGGCCGTTCCAAAGGGATTGAGGACTCTGGTTTACATGCTGGTTATGGTGCAGCAGATCCTGCTCGTGGTGGTCGTGGCGGTCGGTTTCTTCGACCTATGGGCGGATTTTCGAAAAATAAACAGGCGGGCGCCTGCCGAGTGAACGCCGATGGTGACCCCCAGCCGAACTTGCCGGGGATCACCCCTCTGCTAATATGGAGGCCGAACAATGAAAGTCATTCTTACCGAGACCATGGACAACCTGGGAGCCGTGGGTACCGAGGTGGACGTCAAGCCCGGGTACGCCAGGAACTATCTGTTTCCCAAGAAACTGGCGCTTCCCGCCAACGACCACAACCTGAAGATGCTCGAGAAAAAGCGTCTTCAGTACGAGGAAAAAGTAGCCCGGGAAAGGGCCACGGCCGAGCAGCTGGCCGAACGGGTGGAAAACGTCACCCTGCTCGTCAACGTCCGGGTCAGCGAGGAAAAGCGGCTGTACGGCTCGGTCAACCGCCGAACCATCGTTGACATGCTCGCCGAGGAGGGCATCGACGTCGATCGCTCCCAGGTCAGGTTGTCCGAACCCATAAAGGAACTGGGCACGTACAGGGTGCCGATCAAGCTTTTCCAGGACATCGAGCCCGAGATCACGGTCCAGGTCGAGCCGGAACAGCCGTCGGAGGAGTAGACCGGCGGCTTTTGCCGGAAGTCCACTGTCCTCGACCGTGCCAGCGGTTGTAGGCGCCAAGCGCGGCGCACAAGCGAGGTGTACCCATGGCAAAGAGGCTCGAGGCGGCCAAAAAGCGCCGGCGCGACGAGGACGTGGACCTCACGGCATACACCATGCCCCCCCAGAACTCCGAAGCGGAACAGTCCCTGCTGACCGCAGTCCTGGTGGACCCCAAGACCATCACCAACGTCGCGGACGTCGTGGACCCGGACGATTTCTATGTTCCGGCGCACCGCATGATCTTCGCGGCGATGCGCAAGCTGTTCGACCGCAACGAACCCACCGATCTTGTCGCCGTTACCAATGAGCTGAAAAATCAGAAGCAGTTGGAGGACGTGGGGGGCATGGATTACATGCTTCGGCTCATGGACAGTGTGGCCATGGCCGTGAATCCGCCCTACTACGCCAAGATCATCAAGGAAAAGGCCACCCTCCGGAGGCTCATCGACGCGTCCCGCAAGATCATACGGGAGTGCCACGAAAGCAGGGAGGACGTCCGCGAGGTTGTGGACTACGCGGAAAACGAGATATTCGCCGTGGCGGAAAACCGGGGTTCCGAGGCATTCACTCCGCTCGAGGGCCTCATCACCGAGAGTTTCCGCGCCCTGGAACAGCGGGCCCGCAACAAGGCGCTGGTCACGGGCGTGCCCACCGGGTTCAAGCGGCTGGATACCCTCACCTCCGGCCTGCAGCCCGCGGACCTTGTCATCCTGGCGGCCCGGCCCTCCATGGGCAAGACCGCGCTTGCCCTGAACATGGCCCGAAACGCGGCCGAGCAGGGCGTGCCCGTGGCCGTCTTCTCCCTGGAGATGTCCAAGCAGCAACTGGCCATGCGCATGCTCTGCAGCGAGGCGCGGGTGGATTCCCAGCGGGTTCGCGGCGGTTTTCTGGGCAAGGACGACAACACCCGGCTGTCCGACGCCGGCAACCGTCTGTTCTCCCTTCCCATCTACATCGACGACGCGCCTGATCTCTCCGCCCTGGACGTTCGCGCCAAGGTGCGCAGGCTGTCCCGCGAATTTGGCGCGGGCCTTGTCATCATCGACTATCTGCAGCTCATGAAGGGCCGGGCCGACGTGGAGCGCCGCGACCTCGAGATATCGGAGATTTCCCGCTCCCTCAAGGGCCTCGCCAAGGAAGCCAACGTCCCGGTGGTCGCCCTGTCCCAGCTGAACCGCAACCTGGAACAGCGCCAGGACAAGCATCCGCAGCTGGCGGACCTCCGGGAGTCCGGGGCCCTGGAACAGGATGCCGACGTCATCATTTTCATCTACCGCGACGAGGTTTACAACAAGGACGAGAACAACCCGAAAAAGGGTACGGCCGAGGTGACCATCGCCAAGCAGCGCAACGGACCCACCGGCATCGTCACCCTGGCGTTTCTGGGCGAGTACACAAGGTTCGAGGACCTGCACATGGACCAGTGATCCGGGTTCGCCGAAACGCCCTTTACCGGAACCGGTTTCATCCTTATCTTACCGTTTGAGCAACGTCGAACATGTCACCCGAACCGGACAGGGCGTGGCCTGGCCGGGAAACGGGCGGGGAACTCGTTCCCTATGCCGGCACCCTGTCCATGTACAACACGAATGTCGCGCACGGCGCGAAGAGGTACATGAAAAAAGTCTACGGCAACACCAACGGCCTGAAGGCACAGCAACAAAAACAGCTGCAAAACCTGTACAAACGGCGGGTTCGGCCCGAGTTCGTGGCCACCCCCGAGCTGGCCAGGGACGTGGGCAGGCTTTCCGCGCAGATTCGTCGGCAGGTGGGCCTGCTCATAGACCGGGCCGGAACGATCCGCTACGTCATCGTGGGCGACCACCAGGGCGTGGTCATCCCCAGCCTGGCGGGTTTTCGCGAGGGTGGAGGCCGCCTGAAGGGCCTGCGTCTGTTCCATACCCACCTCAAGGGCGAGCCCCTTACCGACGACGACCTGGCCGACCTGGCGTTTCTGCGCCTGGACCTCATAGCCGCCATGACCCTGAATGAAGATGGTGATCCAGGCGCCTTTCACGTCGGGCACCTGGCCCCGGAGAACGGCGGTGACTCCCGGTATGAAATTCTCGATCCGATAAAGAGCGCCCAGGACCTGGACATCGGCTGCAAGGGGCTCATCCGCGCACTGGAGGACGAGTTCGCGCAGGCCGTACCCACCCGCGAGGCGGGGAACAGGAAGGTCCGCGCCCTGCTGGCCAGCGTTACCACCAGGGGCCGCCGCGAGGCCGAGGACTCCATGGCCGAGCTACGCGAGTTGTGCCGCTCCAACAACATGGAAGTCGTGGACACCGTAATCCAGCACAGGCCCAGGATCGACCCGCGCTTTCTCCTCGGACGGGGCAAGCTGCGCGACCTGTCGGTCATGGCTCTGCAAAAGGGCGCGGACATCGTCGTATTCGACCACGAACTGAACCCGTCCCAGATCCGTTCCATCACCGACCAGATCGAAATACCTGTGGTGGACCGCAGCCAGCTCATCCTGGACATCTTCGCGCAACGCGCCATGACGCGGGAGGGCAAGCTGCAGGTGGAGCTGGCCCAGCTCAAGTACCGGCTTCCCAGGCTGGTGGGCAGAAACACCGCCCTGTCCCGTCTGGCCGGCGGCATCGGCGGCCGTGGTCCCGGCGAAACCAAACTCGAGATCGACCGGCGTCGTACCCGTGAACGCATCGGCGACCTGGAAAAGGCGCTCAAACAGGTGCAGAAGAACCGGAAGACCCAGAGGGCCCGGCGTGAGCAGAAGGGGTTGCCCGTGATCTCCATCGTGGGCTACACCAACGCGGGAAAGTCCACGCTGCTCAATACGCTGACCCAGGCTGACGTGTTTGCGGAAAACAGGCTGTTCGCCACCCTGGACCCGTCCAGCCGGCGACTTCGCTTTCCCCGGGACATGGAGGTCATCGTCACTGACACCGTCGGGTTCATCAAGGACCTCCCCAAGGACCTGGTGGTCGCCTTCCGCGCCACCCTGGAGGAGCTGGAGGGCGCGGACGTGCTCCTTCACGTCATCGATGCGGCCAACCCCCGACACGAGGAGCAGATACGCTCCGTGGAACTCATCCTGGAGGAACTGGGGCTCAATTCCATCCCGGTGGTGCGGGTCCTCAACAAAAAGGACCTGCTTGATCCCAAAGCGGTGGCGAACATGGAGCGGAACCTTTCCGCCGTCGCGATTTCCGCCACCAGAAGGGAATCCCTGGATGTCCTGGTGGAGCATTTGCAGGACACCATAGAAAGCGAATGGGAACCCCCGTGGCAGGAGCAGACCCGGAAACCGGCGTGATTCGTCCGCACGAAAAAATCCATACCGAAGAAGGACCATTCGAGATCGCGGGGAGGAATGCGCATCCTGATTACCGGAGGCAAGGGTCAACTGGGTGCCGACTGCGCGTCGGTTTTCGCCGGAGATGAATTGTTGTCCGTGGACGTTGAAGACCTGGACATAGCTGACATGGCGGCGGTGGCCGGCACGTTTCGGGAATTCGGTCCGGCAGCAGTGGTAAACTGCGCGGCGTACACCGCCGTGGACGCATGCGAGACCCACGAGAACGAGGCCTTCGCCGTGAACGCCACGGGTCCGGCGAACCTCGCCGCCGCATGCCGGGAATCCGGCGCCTACCTCGTCCATGTCTCCACGGACTACGTGTTTTCCGGACAAAAGCCGGTGCCGGAGCCGTATATTGAAAACGACCCCACCGGACCGCTTTCCGCGTACGGCAGGACGAAACTGGCCGGAGAACGGGCGGTGGCTGAATCGGGTTGCGAACACGCCATCCTGAGGACCGCGTGGCTGTATGGCGCGGGAGGGGGCAATTTTCTCAAGACAATGTTAAGGCTCTCCGTGGCCGATCCCGGCCGACGGCTCAGGGTGGTGGATGACCAGCACGGCTCGCCGACGTGGTCGGCCACCCTGGCCGGTCAGATCGCGAAGGTGGTGGAGGCCCGCCCCAAGGGTGTCTTCCATGCCACGGCCCACGGCCACACCACGTGGTACCGCCTCGCCACCAGGTTCCTTTCCCTCATGGACGCGCCCTGCAACATCGATCCCTGCACCACGCGGGAGTACCCCACGCCGGCGGCCAGGCCCAAAAACTCCATCCTGGCCAACCGGGCGCTGGACAGCCTTGGGCTGGACTCCATGTCCCATTGGGAGGATGATCTGGCAAGGTTCGTGGACCGGCACAAAGACGGGTTGCTTCGGGAGGCCGGCGCGTCCCCGGGATAGTGCCGTGACAACGGGAAGTGCCGCAAGGCGGCCCGGATTCCGGATACCCACGGTCCGCCCGTGGCCTACCGGCAATTTTCGCCTGCCCTGCCCTGTCCGAACCTTCCGTTGCAAACCACTGCCGGCAGCCACGGGACAAGACGGCGTCCTCCATGGAGCTGATGCGTGGCAAACGAACGGTTCAGTCTTTTCCGTACTCTTCGCACAGCACGCCATACAACTCCTCGCCGATGGCGATGCCGATGTCGATGAACTCGGGGCCGTACCGTTTACCGGTGGATGTTCGGAACGAGTCGCGGATGCGGTGCAGGCTCTCGATGCCCTGGGGATACCGGTCCAGGAACACGGACATGGGCGCGTTGAAGAAGCTGACCATGTGCCACACCGTGTCCGTGAAGTTGTCGGGCCCCCAGCGGAACTTGTCCGCGTCGTACAGGCTGTCGCTTATGAGCGCGCCCTCCACCGTATTTACGGGTTCGGGCTCGCGGAAGGCCTCGTGATTGGCGATGGCCTGGCAGATGTCACCTATCTCGGCCGGGGATAACGGATAGGTGCCCAGAAGAAGCCTGGCTTCCTCGGCGCCGGCCCGGGCGTGGTCCTTTTCCTTTCTCCTGATGTCGTGGAAGAGTCCGGCCAGCTGCACCAGCAGCAGGCGACGCGTGGCCACATCCCCGTCATACCCGGCTTTCCTGCCTTCGATCAGGGTTAACGCACCGGCGTCCAGCGTCACCTTGGTCACGTGGCCCAGGCCGTGGCCCAGATCGTTGTCCACGGTTTGCGCCACCGTCTCCCTGGCCCGCAGGACAAGCGGGTTCGTGAGGAAGAATTCGCGCGATTCCGCAAGCTCTTCCGCGAAATCGGTATAGAAGGAGGGCTCGGGATGGCGGCCGGCTATCTCCACTGCCGTCTCTCTGGTCCGGGCGTAAAGCGGTATCATCTTGCTCCGTCGACATCGGCGCGAGGTGCGCCGGATTGTTTCGAGTCCCTTGAAATTTCCCGTACAGGGCACATGTTAACAAAAGCACAATCGGTTTCGTTTGTCGAGGCCCGGAAGCCTTCCCGCTTACACTACGTGGCGCGGCGCGGCAACCAGAGCCCGATGTCCGGATAGGACTTGAAACTTGCCCCCCAAAGTGCCATAGATTCCTGTACAGGCAACCCGGGGAGCGGTGCTCCCTTTTCGTATGCGGTCGAACCATTTGGCCGGCGGGTCGCGACCCGGAATTCCAAGGCACCTCCACGATCTGGTTTTATGGATATCTTCGAGGAAACGAAAAACGAACTGCTCGACATTACCGACCGCATGCACAACGTGCTGGCCATGGCCCGGTTTATGCCCGGCGTGGGAACGCCGCCGTTTGAAACCTGGCTCAAGGCACGGGACGCCATGCGCGAACAGGTGGAGGAAGGCGTACTCCGCGTGGCCGTGGTGGGCTCCATCAAGTCCGGCAAGAGTACGTTCGTAAACTCCTACTTCGGCGGCGATTACCTGAAGCGCGGCGCGGGCGTTGTCACCGCCATGCTCACCCGCATCCGGGCGGGCAGGACGCTGGGCGCCAGCCTGTACTTCAAGACATGGGAAGAGGTCGGCGAGGAAATCAACCAGGCGACCACCCTGTTTCCCTCGTTCGAGCCACCGCCTGACGGTGTGGACATCAGGCGCGAGGCGGACAGGGTCAAGCTGCGCGCCGCCTTGGAAAACCTCGGAGCCGAAAGGCTGATCTCTCAGGACGCCAGGAACCTGAACGCTGTGCTTTTGGCCTCCTACCTGGACGGTTACGAAAAGGTGCTGCCGTACATGAACAGCGGCAAGGCCCGCTACGATTTCAAAAAGGACCGGTTCCCGGAACACAAGCCCTTCGTCTCCGACGAATCCATGGCCGTGTACCTGAAGGACCTGGCCATCAGCATGTCCGGGGACCATTCCCTGGAGAGCCAGGTGGAGCTGACCGATTGCCAGGGCAGCGACTCCCCCAATCCGCTGCATCTGGCCATGATCGAGGACTATCTCTACAAGACCCACCTCGTCATATACGTGATCAGCAGCCGTACCGGAGTCCGCCGCGCGGACATCCGCTTTCTGAACATGCTGCGCGAAATGGGACTTTCCGACAACGTCGTGTTCGTGGTGAACGCGGACATGAGCGAACACGAAACCGTTGAGGACTGCCAGCGGGTTGCCGGCCGGGTGGCGGAGGAAGTGGCCCTGATCCGGCCCGATCCCGATGTTTACTGTTTTTCCGCCCTGTACAACCTGTTCGGGGCCATGGACGAATTGAGCAAAAAGGACAGGGTCCGCCGCGGACAATGGCAGGCGGACACCGAATTCGTCGAATACTCGAACAGGCAGACAGGGGAATTCATACGCCGCGTCAACAACCGCCTGACCGACGACAGGCTTGCCCTGTTGCTTTCCGGCCACGTGGAACGAATCCACACCATGGCCGCCGGTGTCGAGGACTGGGTCAGCATCCATTCCCGCCTCCTGGAAAAGGATTCCACCGGAGCCAGGGACATGTTCACGGAACTGCGTCGCCAGCAGGACGGCATCAGGCAGATCAGGCTGATGATCCGCCACACCATGGACGGGGCCCTGCAAAAGGGACGGAGGGAAATCGGCAGGGAGGTGGACAGCTTCTTCGATTTCCAGCAAGGGGACGTGATGCGCGGCATCCGCGAGTTCGTTTTGGGTTACCAGGTCCGGGAACCCGACCTGGACGACCTCAAGATCCCTTTTTCCACCAAGGTGTACACCGCCTTCCAGGACCTCAAGACCGCAGTGGACGCCTACATGGCGGAAACCGTGAATCCCCGCCTCATGGCGCTTGTGCGGGGCGAGGAGCGAAAAATATCCAGCATCCTCCTCGAGGTCTCCCAACCCTACGACGTGATGGTGCGCGACGCCCTGGGCAGATACGTGGACGCCATCCGCGAAATGGGCGTTGAACTGAGCGACAAGGGGCCGGGCACCCTGGCGCCGCCCGACCCGGCCCGGCTCAAGGAGTCCGCGGGGCTCGAAATACCCCCTCTCACCTCCACCTTGAAATACGGCCGCAACATCCGGACCGAAGCCGTCCTGCGCCTCGGGGCGTACCGGGCGGCAAGCGGCCTCAAAAGCCTGTTCACCCGGAAAAAGGACCCGGATTCCAACGTGGAGGACGCCAGGAAGGCGCTCAACGACGCTGTCTGGCGCATGAAGGAGGAGACGGTACAGTCCCTGTGGGCGCATTTTCTGGACTACCGGGAAAATCTCAAGTTCCAGTACCTTTACAAAATGCTGGAACGCGCCGCCAGACACATGGAGGAAAGCCTGTCCGACCGGTTCCAGTTGTACACCGAGGGAATGGGCGAAACGGCGGGCCTTCTGGGCGAGGAGCAGACCACGAAGGACAAGGCCCGTGAGACCCTCGGGGAGATGAGAATCGAAGCCGCCACAATCCGGGAACGCGTGGAGGCCGTTCGTGCGCGCATCGAAAAGGCCCGGCCCCCGGACCTCGCCCCGGAACCGGAATCCGGCGCGGAATCCGCCTCCGTGCAGCCGTCAGAACCGGAATCCGAATTAGTCGTAAAGCAGGCTGCCCGAGACCCGGAAACCGTGGCCGAAAACGAATCCCGGGAAGGGGCCGAAACTCCGCCCGATGTGTCGGAAGACACTGAAAAGCGCGACGACGCCGGCGAGGAAAACTAGCGGCCAGCATCGGGACCCGCGAAAAAACAGCATGCCGGCTCGCACCGGTATGTCCGCGATACACAAAATGGTTTCGGCTAACGCCCTGCCCGCGGGCCGGGGGCGGCCCGGGCATTGTCTTCACGGATTTCACGCATCCCGAAAACGGCTACGGAGGAGGACCCGATGTCGAAGAGAAAGGCGCGCTGCATCGCCGTGGTGAATGAGAAGGGTGGCGTGGGCAAGACCGCGATGGTGACCAACCTCGCCGCGGTTTTGTCCCAAAAGGGCCTGGACGTGCTGGTGGTGGACATGGACCCGCAGTTCAACGCCACCCGGGGCCTGGGCGTGGAGCCCGACGACGACATGTGCACCACCTACACCGTGATGGTGGGCGAGGAACCGCTCGACCCCGCGTCCTGCGTGATCGAGACCAAATGGCCCAACCTGTACCTGATTCCGGCACACGTGGACCTTGCCGCGGCCGAGGTGGAACTGGTGGAGGAGGAGGGCCGGGAGAGCAGGTTGAACCGCCTGGAGCCCCTGCGGGAAACGTATGACTTCATACTCCTGGACACCCCGCCCAGCCTGTCGATACTCACCATCAACGTGTTCTCCTTTGCCAGCGAGGTCCTCATCCCCTGCCAGACCCACCCCTTCGCGTACGCGGCGCTGGACGACCTCCTGGACACCATCGACCTGGTCCGCGACGAAATCAACGACGATCTCTCCCTTACCGGCGTGGTGCCCACCTTCCACGACCAGAGAACCCGCGTCAGCCGGCAGGTCATGGACAAGCTCAAGGCCGACGAACGATTCACCGGCAAGGTGTTCGACACGGTAATCCGCTCGAACATCACCGTGGCGGAAAGCGCGGCCTACGGCAAACCGGTGGTGTTCTTCCGCAGCACCAGCTCCGGATCGGAGGATTACGCGAACCTTGCCGAGGAACTGCTGAAACGGGGTTGATCGCCCGATTGCCGGAAATGCCGCCGGCCCGGCCCAACCCGTGAAGGAGACGGATTTGCATCACCCATACGAACAACGGGTAGCCCGGCTTCGGGAAAAGCTGACGGACGGTCCGTACGACACGCTGATGGTGCTGGTGGAGGAAAACCGGCGTTATCTCTCCGGGTTCACCGGAGAGGACACCCAGTTCGACGAAACCGCGGGTTGCCTCTTCGTCACGCCAGACAGGCTGCTCATCGCCACGGACTCCCGGTACACCACCCAGGCAGTGACGGAAGCTCCCCAGTGCGAAGTGTACACCTACAGGCACGGCCTGGCCAAGGCCCTGGCCGGCATCTGCTCCCAACTCGATATACGGGAGGTCGGCTTCGAGGCCGTGCGCGTGTCCGTGCGCGAATACGACCGCATGGTGGAGGAACTGGAGAAGGCGGGTTCCGACGTCACGCTGTACAGAAGCCATGGCCTCGTCGAGGGCCTGCGGGAGATCAAGGACGAGGCCGAGGTCGAGGCCGTGCAAAGGTCCCTGGCCCTGGTGGAGGGGGTTTTCCGGAGCGTGCTGGACGGCGTGGAACCCGGCATGCGGGAAAAGGACGTTGCCTGGAACCTGGAGCGGGCCATGCGCGAGGCCGGGGCGGAACGGCTCTCATTCCCGTGCATCGTTGCCGCCGGGACCAACGCGGCAAAACCTCACGCCATCCCCGGAGAAGACCGGGTGACCGAGGGCAAGCCCCTGCTGTTCGACTGGGGCGCCGTGCTTGAAGGCTACTGCTCGGACATCTCCCGCACCGTGTGCATCGGACAACCCGACGACATGTACAAGGAGGTGCGCGACACCGTGCTGGAAGCCCAGCAGAAGGCCATGGCCGCGGCAGGACCGGGGATGCCCGCCAACCTGGTGGACAAAATCGCCCGGGATGTCATCAACAAGGCGGGCTTTGAAGGCAGATTCGGCCACGGCCTGGGACATGGCGTGGGCCTGGCCGTGCACGAGGCGCCCAGCGTGGGTCCCACACGGGACACGAAGCTGGAACCCGGCATGATATTCACCGTGGAGCCGGGCGTCTACCTGCCCGAATGGGGCGGCGTCCGCATCGAGAACATGGTCGTCGTCCGGGAAAACGGCGTGGAGGTGTTGAACTCCCTGCCGGAGAACATGGATTAGGACCGTTCCGGTATTCGCGGGCCTGCCCCGCCGTTGCGAAACCGGACAGGAACACCCCGCGAACATCGCTGCATGGAACAGTGCCCCCCGCACGTGCGCCCACGGGCGCGTACCCCCTCATCACGCAAGCCAAACGAGCCAGGAGGTACAGATGTCCGAGAAATCCATCGATATGTTCACACCCATCCAGGTCGGACCGCTGACGTTGCCCAACCGCGTCTTCATGGCGCCCATGACCCGCAACCGGGCGGGCGAGGGCAACGTGCCCACGGATCTGAACGCGAAGTATTACGCCCAGCGTGCGGGGGCCGGACTCATCCTCACCGAGGCCACCCAGGTTTCGCCCCGGGGCGTGGGGTATCCCAACACCCCCGGCATCCACACGCGGGAACAGGCCGAAGGCTGGAAAAAGGTCGTTGACGCCGTGCACGACGCCGGAGGCAGGATCTCCCTGCAGTTGTGGCACGTGGGCCGCATCTCCCACCCTTCCCTGCAGCCGGAGGGCGACCTGCCGGTGGCGCCCAGCGCGGTGAAGCCCGAAGGGGAGTGCTACACGTACGAGGGGCCCAAGCCCTTTGTCACTCCCAGGGCGCTGGAAACCCCGGAAATCCAGGGAGTCGTAGAGGAATTCCGGCGCGGTGCCGAGCTCGCCAGGGACGTGGGCTTTGACGGCGTCGAGGTTCACGGCGCCAATGGGTACCTCATCGACCAGTTTTTGCGCGACGGCGCGAACCAGCGCACGGACGAATACGGCGGAAGCGTGGAAAACCGCGCGCGCTTCCTGTTGGAGGTGGTGGACGCGGTGTGCGGGGTCTGGGACAGCCCCCGCGTGGGAATACGCATCTCGCCCATCAACGATTTCAACGACATGTCGGACTCGAATCCCGACGCCCTGTTCGGCCACGTGGTGGAGGAGTTGTCCAAAAGGAACCTCGCGTATCTGGACGTGATGGAGCTGGCGTTCGGCGGCCTGCCCGAAGGTGCGCCCGGATGCGATTTCGGGCGCCTCCGGGAAAAGTACGACGGCATCTACGTGGCCAACGGCGAACTGGACAAGGCAAAGGCGGAAAAGGTCCTGGCGGAAGGGCATGCGGACGCCGTGATGTTCGGCAGGCTGTATCTCGCCAACCCTGACCTCGTGGAGAGGCTGAAAAGGGACGCGCCGTTGAACGACTGGGACCAGGACACGTTCTACGGCGGTGGTGAGAAAGGCTACACGGATTACCCGTTCCTGGACGAGTGAACGTGGCGACCGCAGCCCGGTGTCAGTCGTCTTCCCTGCGGCAGTACCAGGAAATCCGCGTGAGGATCTTGGCCATGGCGGGAAGATGCGGCCCCAAAAGCGGCTTGCCCGTGGCCAGCATGCACACGGACGTGTCGCGCGCCGGATCGGCCCACACCAGGCTGTTGATGAAGCCCCAGTGGCCAAAGGCCTTGTGCGTGTACGGTCCGTAAATGCCCACCGGATTGGCGCCCAGCATCATCCCGGCGCTGTACCGCATGGGCAGCATGAGCACGCGGTCCAGGGTCATACGGTTGGCCTCCATGGTGGCCCGCCGAATCGTCAGGGGATCCAATACACGGATGCCGTTGTACGTGCCGCCGTTTTTCAGCATCTGGAAGAACACGCTGGTCTCGTCGGCCGTGGCGTACACGTTGGCGGACGGTATGATGGTCGTGAAAAAGCGCGGATCATTGGATATGTCTATCACCTCGTTCCAGGGAACGGTGAGGGCCCGCCTGGCTATCGTGGACAATGGCGGCACCAGGGGCAGACCGGTGTAGTAGTTCTTCGCCACGTCCCCGACATGCTCCCGCGACATGCCGTAGTTGAAATACTTGAGCCCCAGCGGTTCCCTGACGTACTCGTCGATGAGCTCCCGCACGCTCTTGCCCACTGCCCGGTGCGCGATCTCCTGGAGAAGGAACCCGCTGGTCACCGCGTGATAGGCCACTACGTGCCCCGGAGCGTAGGCCGGCTTCATGTCGCACAAATACCGTACGCATTCGTCATGGTCGAACAATAGCTCCCGGTCCACGTCCTCGGGGAGCATGGGGAAGCCGCTCTTGTGGCACAGGATGTGGTATATGGAGGTTTTATCCTTGCCGTGCCTGCCGAATTCCGGCACGTATTCGCACACCGGGTCCAACAGGCCGATCTGCCCCTGCTCGGCAAGCAGATGGATCAACATCGCGGTGATCGCCTTGCTCGCGGAAAACAGGCAGGCGGGAGTCTCCGGGGTGATCAGTTCCTTGGGCGCGTCGGGCGGATCGTCCGGCCCGTTGCCCCTGGCGTGGCCGATGGCCCTTTTCAGCACGATCCGGCCGTTGCGGCGAAGGCAAAAGGAGATGCCCGGATGCATGCCCGTCCGGTACATGTCCTCGATGCCCTCCCAGATGGCGCGCACACCGGCCTCGGTCATGCCGACTTCCTGGGGCTTGACCTCTTCGTCAGGGTTGAACGAGGTGATCGACGCCAGATCCTCGGACACGTGGATGGCGCTGTAGTACGGAAGCATGCGCACCATGTCGCGGGTGTTTGGCCTCCGGCGGGCCAGGGCGCGGGCTGCCCTGTATCCGGTTCGGACCGGGAAGGTGGCTGCTCGAGTTGCCGTGGTTACGGGGAAAAAGGCTACCTTGGCGGCGGTTGTTATCAGGCTCACGGACTTCTCCAGGCAAGGGTTTCGACGACTGGATGAATCCTACCAAAATCCCCGAATTCATTCAATAGTTTTTACATGGAAGAGACAGGCGTGGCGCGATTTCGCATCGGCACATCCGGTTGGACGTACGACTCCTGGAAGGGCTGTTTTTACCCTGACGGGTTTCCGAAACGCAAGTGGCTGGAAAAGTACGCGGAAAGTTTCGACACCGTCGAGTTGAACGCGACGTTTTACCGGGGCATGCCACGAAGCACCTTTACCGGATGGCACGAACGGACGCCTGAAGGATTTCTGTGGGCGGTAAAGGCCAGCCGGAGAATCACCCACATCAAGCGGCTGGTCGCTCCCGTAGCGGAGGTGGAGCAGTTCTTCCTGCCGCTCGGTCTTCTCGGAGAAAAACTCGGCCCCGTCCTGTTCCAGCTGCCTCCGGGCCTTGTCTTCGACCGCGACGTGTTCCGCGCCTTTGCCGAACTGCTGCCCCCGGGTATTCGTTATGCACTCGAGGGCCGCGACGAGTCCTGGCACACCCCGTCGGCCCTGTCCGAACTGGAGCGCTCGGGCATGGCCAACTGTGTGGCCGACACGGCGGGCCGGCATCCCGAATGCCACGCGGTGACCGCGGATTTCGCCTATGTCCGCCTCCACGGCAGCCAGGTCCTGTACGAATCCATGTACACGGAAGCCGAGCTGGAACAATGGGCCGCCAGGATTCATTCCTGGGGCGTGGACGCGTCCGTGTACTTCGACAACACCATGTGGGGACACGCTCCATACAACGCCCTTCGTTTGCGCGAGCTTCTTTGCGGTTAGTGGCGGTCACGGGGGAGAAGGAAAAGGACACCGGACGCGACCTCGTATCAGGAGAGTGTTTCGAGGGATCCTTTCAGTGCGGAGCAGGAAATGCCTTCCGGAGGGGTGATCAGGATCTTCTTGTTGCGGCTGGCGTGGCCGGAAACGATTTCCACGGCGGACTTGGGAACCCCGAGGGTCTTTGCGAGAAACTGCGTGCAGGCCTTGTTGGCCGCGCCCTCCACGGGCGGCGCGGTGAGGCGTATCTTGAGGGCGTCGCCGTGCAGGCCGGCGACCTGGTTTCTGGAGGCCTTGGGCTGGACGAATACGGCGAAGACCACGCCTCCGTCCTTTTCGGTCACGGACAACGGCAAGGGTTACTCCTTTTTTCCGTCCCGTATCGTGTTGATGATCCCGGCCGAGGAAACCCCCTCCATCACAGGCACAAGCTCCACCCTGCCCCCCAGCTTTTCCACTACGGCCCGGCCCTGGACCTCGTCGCCGGTATAATTGTCGCCCTTGGTCAGCACGTCCGGCCTGACCGTGCGGATGAGCCGTTCCAGCGCGTCCGTGGAGAACACGTTCACATAGTCCACGGAATCCAGCGCGCTGATGATGCGAACCCGGTCCTTCTCCATGACGACGGGCCGGGGGGCGCCTTTGATGCGGCGCACGGAATCGTCGTCGTCCACGGCCACTACCAGCACGTCGCCCAGTGCCCTGGATCGGGCGAACAGCTGGACGTGCCCGGCGTGGAGCAGGTCGAAGCAGCCGTTGGTGAGGACGATCCTCTTGCCCTGGCGGCGCAGTTCCTCGACGATGGCGGCAAGCTCCTCCAGGGTTTTCTGTTTTACCGCCGCCGGATCCTGGAACCCGGTCAGGGCCTCCTCCAGTTCGGCGCGGCCCACCGTGGCCGTGCCCACCTTGCCCACGACGATGCCCGCGGCCGTATTGGCAAGCCTCGCCGCCGTGGAGAAGTCGGCCCCGCAGGACAGGGCGATGCCCAGCACGGCGACGACGGTGTCGCCGGCCCCGGACACGTCGTACACCTGCCGGGCCTTTGCCGGTATGCGGTCAGGCTCGGCGTCCCTGGCGTAGACCACCATCCCGTCCTTGCCGCAGGTCAGAAGCAGGCGTTCGGCCCCTGTCTGATCCAGCAGCTTTTTGCCGGCACGGTCCATGGAGGCCTCGTCCTCTATGTTCACCCCGGAGGCCAGGGAAGCCTCCCGCCGGTTCGGGGTCAGGGCGTACACGCCCCGATACCTGGCATAGTCCCGGCCCTTGGGATCCGTCACCAGCAGTTTCTTCGCCTTGCCGCATATCTCGGCCAGCTTGGCGCACAATGCCCTGCTCACCACGCCCTTGCCGTAATCCGATATGAGTACCACGTCGGTTTCCCGGATGCGGTCCATCACGAACCTGCAGATGCGTTTGGCCTGCTCCGGAGACACGGCCCGGGTGCTCTCCCGGTCGATGCGTACCACGTGCTGGCTTGCGGCGATGACCCGGGTCTTCCTGGTGGTGATCCGCTCCGGGTCCATGACGATGCCGTCCGCGTCCACGCCCAGGTCGCGAAACATGCGCGTGAGGCGTTCTCCCCCCCTGTCGTCCCCCACCACGCCGGCCACGCCCACCCGTGCCCCCAGGGTGACGAGGTTGTTAACCACGTTTCCGGCCCCTCCTAGGGTGGTGCTCTCCTCCTCGACGGAAACCACCTGGACCGGCGCCTCCGGGGATATGCGGTTCACCCTGCCCCAGACGTATTCGTCGATCATCAGGTCGCCCACGACGATGATACGGCTTTTCTCGCAGAGGTCGAAATCAAAGGCAATGGTCGTCTGCTCGCTCATGGCGCTCCGAGTGTGAAGGGGATTGTGGCGCGGCGGCCGGATTGTACGGATTAGGGCCACAAAACGCCTGCTTTTTCAAGGGTAAACCGCTGTTCCGGCTTCAAAACCGCCGGAACGGCCGGTCTTCGTCCGAGAAATCCGGTACCGCGTTGTCCGGCGCGTCCCGGAGGTCCTGGCACAGCAGATGGACAAAACCCAGGTCACGCGCCATGGCCACGGCCTCCTCATACTCTTCCGGCTCAAGACTCCGGGCCAGTTCCGGGTAATCCGCGGCTTCGCACAGGGGAGAATACTGGGCCATAACCGACAGGCCTATGCGGGTGGACAACTCGAAGGCCAGAAAGCACAGGGTCTCCCAGGTGCCCGCGATGCCGCCGGGGAGCACCAGGTGACGCGCCCACACCCCGCGGCGTGCAAGGCCGGTTTCCGGATCGAACTCCATGTCGCCCGCCTGTCTGTACATTTCCAGCACCGCGTTACGCGCCGGGCCCACGTAATCCTCCACTCCCGAGTACCGGGCCGCCTTGGCGTCCTCCGCGTACTTGAGGTCGGGCAGGTACACGTCCACCAGTCCGTCCAACGCCCGCAACCGTTCCACGGAATCGTAGGCCGACGTGTTGTACACGACGGGCAGGGACAGACCGCGTGATTTGGCGTGGGCGAGAGCCTCGCGCACCAGCGGCGCCTGGGGCGAGGGCGTGACCAGTCCGAGGAAGTGCACGCCCCGCGCCTCGAGGTCCAGGGCAAGGTCCGCGAACTCTTCCCTGTCCATGACCCTGTCCCCTACCCTCTGGTGGCTGATCTGGTGGTTCTGGCAGTACACGCAGGCCAGGTTGCAGCCCGAGAAGAACACGTTGCCCACGCCGCGGGTGCCGGACAGGCACGGCTCCTCGCCGAAATGGGGACCGGCCCAGGCCACGTGCAGGGCATCGTCCAGGCCGCAGAAACCGGTTTCCCCGGCCCGCCTGTCCACGCCGCATTCCCTGGGGCATACCCGGCAGGGCGCCAGCGGATCATCCATATGCGATTGTTCCGGCATGTGTCGTTTCTCCGACTCCGGTGGGCGAAAACCGGTTTCCCGATTTGCGCTTGCCGGAAGTCCATTTTTCAGGCATGAACCCGGGTACCGACGCACTATAACAACGGAATCGGGGTCCCACAAGGAGGGAATCATGGCCGCTTTGCGGGACGGAATCAACCAGGCTTGCGAACGCGAGCCGTACGCCGGGTTGGCCGGAATCGGGCGGAGGCGGTAAAAAACAGGTACGCCTGGACGGGCATGGGCTTAGACGCGGCGACTCCGTGAAACGCGGATGGCCGGGCCACGGGCTTGCCCATTACCGTCCGGAAAACCGGGACCTGACCGCCTCGTGCCGGGCTCCGGCGCACATGAGGGGAAACCGGCGCCGTTCGCTGCTGAATGAGGGGGGTTTTCAGGTACGGGAAGGGTATGATCATGTGGGTGCTTCTTACAAAAGGGATGGCGCTGGGACTTTCCGCCACCGCCGCGCCGGGGCCGCTCCAGGCGTTTTTGCTGTCCCGGGCCATGGAGCGCGGGGCGCGCGGGACCCTTCCCGCGGCGCTTGCGCCCCTGATCACGGACGGCCCGATCATCGCCCTGGTGCTGCTGGTCCTGTCACAAACTCCGGAATGGCTGCGGGACGGCCTTCGGCTGGCCGGCGGCGGGCTCATGGTCTGGCTTGCCGCGGGCCTGCTGCGCGCGCCACGGCGGCCTCCGGAGCCGGACAACCTTTCGGGAGCCGGGAGAAGGAGCCTGGGAGAGGCCGTGCTGCTCAACGCTTTGAATCCGTCCCCCTACATTTTCTGGGGACTGGTTGGAGGCCCCGTCATCATGGAGGCATGGAGCCGGTCCGCCGGTCACGCCCTGAGTTTCGCGGGAGGGTTCTACGGCGCGTTCGTGGCAAGCCAGGCCGGGTTCATCCTGCTGTCCGCCGCCATGGGCGGGTTGTCATCGCGGATAAGGAGATGGCTCATGGTCGTATCCGGCGCGGCGCTGGCCGGATTCGGAATCCACCAGATTGTTTCCGTGGCCAGGGGAATGTGGTGAGACGGCCGGTTACTCCAGAGAGAACCCCTTGTCCCGGATCAGGCTCACGCAGGCGTCCACCACCTCGCTGTCGAAGTGGACTCCGCGCTTGCGGCTGATTTCCTCCATGGCCACCTCGATGCCCAGGGCCGGGCGATAGGGTCGGTGGGAACTGATGGCCTCCACCACGTCGGCCACGCTTAGAATCCGGGTTTCCAGGGTGATGGCGGCTCCTGTCAGGCCCAGGGGGTATCCCGAACCGTCCAGCCTTTCGTGGTGCTGCAGGACGATGTCGGCCACGGGCCAGGGGAATTCCACGGATTTCAGGATGTCGTAACCCACGCGGGGGTGTGTTTTGATGAGGGAGAATTCGATCTCGCTGATGCGGCCCGGCTTGTTCAGAATGTCCAGGGGAATGGCGATCTTGCCCAGGTCGTGGATGAGCCCGGCCATGCGGATGCCCTCGGACTGGTCCTCGGTCAGGCCCAGTTCGTCGGCAAGGGCGGCGGCCAGCTTAGCCACCCGACGCTGATGGTCCGAAGTGTAGGGATCCCGCACCTCCATGGTGGAGCCCATCGCCGTGATGATCTGCTCCATGGCGCGATACAGCTTTTCCACGGTTTCTGTAAGGGCGATCTCCTTGCCCTCGCGTTCCATGATTTCGGCCTGCAACTCCTTGGTGCGCTCCCGCACTTTGTGTTCCAGCTTGTCCGTGAGTTCCTCCAGGGCTTCCTGGGTGCGGACCAGCTCACGGTTTTTTTCCACGGAGTCCTCGTATGTGGACAACAGCACGTTCACCATCTGCAGGCGGCTGGACTTGAGTAAAAATTTCTTGTCCTGGTAATGGAATTCCAGGGGCTCTCCCTTGGAAGGTCCGTCGGCCGAAGGCGGGTAGTCCAGCAGGTAACGCACCTTGCCCAGCAGGAAATCCTCGGAATAGGGCTTGGTCACGTAAGAGTCGGCCATGGCCTCCAGACCCCGGACGATGTCCGCCGGGTCGGACAGGGTGGTAAGCATGATAAGGGGAATGCCGCGAAGATCCTCGTCCTCCTTGATGGCCTCGCACATCTCGAAGCCGTTCATCACCGGCATGTTCACGTCGCTTATGATGAGGTCCGGCCGATGCTCCCTTGCCATTTCCAGGCCCTGTTTGCCGTCCTCCGCCGCCAGCACGTCGTAGTCGGCGTCCTCCAGCAGGAGTTTCAGCTGCAGGGTCTGAGTGGGGCTGTCTTCGACTATGAGTATCTCCGGGGATTTTTTCGCCATGTTCCGATGCTCCCGCTTCCTTATAAGAATACGGCTGTCGAGGTTGTCCGCCCCTCGGCCTTGTGTTGCGTGAAATATGTTTCGCCCCATGAGGGGCGATTCGGTCCGACAGGATTGCGGTTTCCGTCGAATTGATCAAGCCGGGATATTTCCGAGGCGATGCGGGTCACCCCCGGCCGGGCTTGACCCTGCCCAGGGCCTTGACCTTGTTCACCAGTTCCTGCTCCCACATGTCCGTGGATCCGTCGCTGAAAACGGTGGGCTTGGACATCACGTCCAGGGCGCCGGCCTTCATGGCCTCGAACACCACGTTCAGCTCCTTCGAGTCATAATGAGCCGTGACGATGAGGATGGCGGTGGGCGACGCCTGCATGATGTGCCGGGTGGCCTCCAGCCCGTCCATGTCCGGCATGACGACGTCCATGATGATCAGGTCCGGCTTCATTTCCGCGGCCATGTCCACGGCCTTCCGACCGTCGGTGGCCGTGCCGATGACCCTGATTCCGGTTTCGTCGGCCAGAAGCTGCAATATGACTTCCCGGGCCGTGGGCGAGTCCTCGACGACCAGCACGCGAATGGGTTCAGATGTGTTATTGTTACCCATCTGGTTAACCTCTCCTTATCAAAAGACCGAGTATGCGGCTTCCGATTTGATCTATTGGCATGATTTCCTTTGCCCCGCCCAGCGCAACGGCCTCCTTGGGCATCCCGTAGACCACGCAGGACGCCTCGTCCTGGGCGATGGTGTAAGCCCCGGCGTCCCGCATGGCCTTGAGGCCCCGGGCTCCGTCCCGTCCCATGCCCGTCAGCAGCACGCCCACGGCATGGGGTCCGTAGTATTTGGCGACGGATTCGAACAGGGCGGTGACCGAAGGACAATGCCCGTCCACCGGCGGCAGGGACCGAAGGCTGATCTGCCCGTCGGGCAGCACGGTGAGGTGCTTGCCGTCGGATGCCAGGTACACGGCGCCGGGTTCCATGGCCATGCCCTTTTCCGCGACCACTACCTTGTGTGAAGTGGTATCGGAAAGCCACCTGGCCATGCCTGTGACGAAGCCGCGGCTGATGTGCTGGACGATGACTATGGGTACCGGAATGCTGGCCGGCACCTGTTTGAGGAGCTCCTGGAGTGCCGGGGGGCCGCCCGTGGACGCGCCCACGGCCAGGAGCTCTATGCTCCGCCTGTGCTCCACGGCCTTGGGCGGAGGAGGCGGAGGAGCCGGCTTCACCTCGGGGACGGCCTTTCGCCGGGCCCTTCTGCGAATCACCTTTACTCCGGCCATGGTCTTGACCTGGGTAAGCAGCCGATCGGCCACCGGATCGTCCCCGGGCAATCCGTTGGGCTTGCTCATGACCAGCAGGGCCCCTGCTTCCACCGCCCGGACCTGGACCTCCTTGTCCGACTCGGAGAAGGTGCTGGTGAGGACCACGATGGGCCGTGGCATCTCGGACATGATGTGGCCGATGGCCTCGAACCCGTTCATGGAGGGCATGTCGAGGTCCATGGTGATGATGTCCGGCTGCAGTTTGTCGCAGAGGGCAATGGCCTCCTTGCCGTTCTTGGCCTCGCCGACCACCTTCACGTCCGGGTCGGTCTCCAGGACCGTGCGGATGAGTTGCCTCAACGTCGCGGAGTCGTCGGTTATCAAAACTCGTATCATAATGGCCCGCGCCGGACTGTCCCGTCCCCGATTGCCGCGTGGTCTCCACGATCCGGGGCGCCGTCCGGCTCCTTCGCATGTTCTTCGACAGGTTATCCTATCAGCCGTTCGATGGTTTCCAGAAGTTCGGACTGGTCAAAGGAACCCTTGACGATGTAGGCCTCGGCTCCGGCTTCCATGCCCTTCAGCTTGTCCTTGGGAGATTCCAGCGAGGTGACCAGCACCACGGGGATGTCCCTGGTCCTGTCGTCGGCCTTGACCTTTTCCGTGAGGCCGAATCCGTTCAGGCGCGGCATGTCCACATCCGACACCACGACGTCGGGATGGTCGCTTTGCAACAGCGACCAGGCTTCCTCTCCGTCGGCGGCCACCAGGACCTGATAGCCCGCGCTTTCCAGGATGTTCTTCTCCAGGGTACGGGTGGTGATGGAATCGTCCACCACCAGCACGCGATTCTTTCTTTGTATTTCGGCCTTGGCGGGCGCGGCGGAGACCGTGGTGATGCCCACGGTTTCATGGGCAGCCTTGACCAGGTCGCTTACATTGAGAATGATCACCACGTCGCCGCTGCCCAGGATGGTGGCGCCAGCCACGTAACGGACCCGGCTCAACTGGCGGCCCATGTTCTTGATGACGACTTCCTGGGTGTCGCGGAGGCCCTCCACGCGAAACGCCAGGCGCTTTTCGGCTACCCCCAGGACGATGATGGATATCTTCTGCCCCTCCACCACGGTGTCGCCGTCCGAGGACAGTTCGAGCACCCTTCCCAGGGAAATGAGAGGCACGGGCCTGCCGTCAACCACCACGGCGGGCTTGCCCTCTATGCTGCCCAACCGTTTGGGTTCGATCTGCAGGATCCTGTCCACGGCGATGGTGGGCACGGCGACGGTTTCACCATCCACCTTGACCATGAGGACCTGGCTGGTGGCCAGGGTGAGAGGCAGGGTGAGGGTGAACGTCGTGCCCCGTCCGATCTCGGTGTTCACCTGGATGAGGCCCTGCAGCTGCTTGATGTTTTCCCTCACCACGTCCAGGCCGACGCCTCGGCCGGAGATGTCGGTGATTTCGGACTGGGTGGACAGGCCGGAGCGAAAGATGAGGTCCATGGCATCGTGGCGGCCCAGGGAGGCGGCCTCCCGCGCCGTTATCACGCCCCTGTCGACGGCGACCTGCTTGAGTTTTTCCGTGTCGATGCCCTTGCCGTCGTCCGATACCTCGAGGATGATGGTGCCTCCCTGCTGGGCGGCCTTGAGCCGGATGGTGCCCCTCCGGGGCTTGTCCTGGGCCTCCCTGTCCTCGGGAAAATCGATGCCGTGGTCCAGGGCGTTTCTTATGATGTGGGTGAGCGGGTCCTTCATTGCGTCCAGCACCTGCCGGTCCACCTCGGTTTCCTCGCCTTCGATCAACAAACGCACTTCCTTGCCCTTGTCCCGGGCAAGGTCCCTCACCATGCGGGGATACAGGTCGAAAACCGTGGCCACGGGAAGCATCCGGACCCGGCGCACGCTGTCCTGCAGTTCGTCGGTGATCAGGGCCAGGCGGTCGCAATCCTGTGCAAAGCTGTTGTGCAGTTCCGAGACGCCGTGGTCCATCTGGTTGAGGTGCTCTTCGTTCTCCGCGAGGAACTGGACCAGGGCCTCGATTTCCGAATACCGCTCCTGGTTCTGCTGGATGTGCTTGTACACGTTGCGCATCTGTCTCCAGGATTTCTGCCAGCGGATCATCCTCTGCTGGAGTTCCTCCATCTGGTCCAGGCGCCGCGTCGTTCGCATGCGGGCCACCACCAGTTCGCCCATGCGAGCCATCAGGGTATCCAGCTTGTCCGTGGTGACCCGGATGGTCTTCTCCCCCGGCGCTCCCCCGGCGCCCCTGGCCGACTGGGCGATTTCCGCCGCCCTGGCCATGCTCTCGCCTTCCTCCCCGGTCCCGGCGGGAGGTTTCTCCGCCGAAGTCCGCCGGCGCCTCCATTTTTCAGCGGAGGTCTTCTTCTTCCCGGGCGCGAAGGCGGCCCAGGGTTCCCCTTCGGCTTCCACGGCGGGCTCGTCCCAGGACGGCAACTCGTCGTCGGGAGTGGGGAACTCGGGCGTGGCCGGGTCCCAGGACGGCAACTCGTCGTCCTCTTCCAGGTCGGGCAAAGGGGGTGCGGCTTCTTTTTTTGGAGCCCCGGATTTCCCGGGCTTCTGCCCCGCCGACCGCGTTGCCTTGTCCACGGGCCGTTTCTTGGCTCCGGAGAAGCCCGCCACCTTTTCCCCCCGCAGGGCGGCGTCCAGACCGGCCAGCAGTTCCTCCTGGTGGTCCTTGTCAACGGCCCGTCCTTCCTGGCTCGCGGCCATGGCTTCGCCCAGGGCGTCCACGGCGGGAAACAGCAGGTCGAACAACTCGGGAACCAGGGCCAGCTCGTCGCGCTGGATGGCCCCCAGAACGTCCTCTACCCGATGGGCCACCACCTCGATCTCCCGGATGCCCACGGCCCGGGATGCCCCCTTGACACTGTGGGCGGCGCGGAACAGTTCGCTGACCAGGGCGGCGCGCTGCTGCTGGTCGCGGCCCTCCTCCAGGGCCATGAGGTCCCGGTTCAGGGTTGCCAGGTGCTCCTCCAGCTCCGCCTGGAAGGTTACAAGAAGCTGGCGCCGGATTTTTTCTTTACGGTCCATATCCGAAACTCCACTGGTTGTGCGCGGCAACGCGCAACATGTCCGCCCGGCCCGAAGCCGTGTACCCCCCGGGATTATTCACGAGTCCGATTCGCCAGTATTGGGATGTTTGCAATAAACAGCCTGTGGAATCCACAAAACCCCGGATCGACACATGAACACCCCTGAATCCGTGACAAAAATATTGAAAAAACTTTCAAGAACCCCGTAAATCGGGCTTTTGGCGTGTCCTTGAACAAATCTTCGTTTCACCCGGTGGGTGAAAGAATTTTTCGCCCTCCGGGGCGGCCACAGACGCGCCGCATGAGGCCGCTCACGGATTCGGGCACCCGTAACAAGGAGGAATGAACCCGTACCGGCGAAATCGTTCATGGACAATCCGGGCTACCCGAGCCTGTACCGCGCCAGCAGTCTTGTCAGTTCCGCGGACAGGTTTTCCAGGTTTCGGGCCGCGCCCTCCACCTGGCGGGTGCCCTCTTCGGACTGCGCGGTGGCCTGGCTGATACTCTCCATGGCCTGGATGACCTGGTCCATGCCCACGAGCTGCTGATTGGTCGAAACCGCGATCTGCTGCGCCGCGAGGGTGGCCTGCTGGATCCGGTCCGCGATTATGCCGATGGCATCCCCGGTGTCCCGGGAAAGTCCCACGCCCTCGTCCACCCGCTTGATCCCCTCTTCGGTGACCATGACCGAGTTGTTGGCCGCCTTCTGTATCTCGCCCAGTATCTCCCTGACCTGGCTGGTGGCCCGCCTGGACTGCTCGGCAAGGTTTCGCACCTCGCCGGCGACCACGGCAAAGCCCTTGCCGGCCTCACCGGCGCGGGCCGCCTCGATGGCGGCGTTCAGAGCCAGGAGGTTGGACTGGTCGGCGATGTCGTTGACCGTGGCGATGATGTCGCCGATCTGCTGGGTCTTTTCGGAGAGCGCCAGTATGTTTTCGGCGATGGTACCCACCTGGGTCTTTATGCGACCCATGCTGTCCACCGTCTGATTGACGCTGTTCTGGCCCTTCTCGGCCACCTCCGTGGATTCCTGCACCATCTGGGAAACCTGGCGGGTGCGCTCCGCCGTCTGCTCGGCCGTCTGCCTCACTTCCTCCACCGTGGCGGAGGTCTGTGCGACCGCCGCGGTCTGCTCGCTGGCCGTGGCCGCCTGTTCCGTGGTGGAAGACAGGATGTCGGACCCTGCGCCACGGATGTCGTCCGTGGCCTCTTGCAATTCCCTGGCCAGTTCGGCCAGGTTGTCCGTCATCCGGTTGAGATGCATGCCCAGCACGGCCAGTTCGTCCTCCTGGTCGGTGTCGGGCAGACGTTCGGTGAGGTCTCCTCCGCCGACTCTCTCCACGAACTCCACGTACCGGCTCACGGTGCCCTGGACATACTCCTTGGCCTCCCGTTCCTCCACGGCCTTGGCGTTGATCTCGTCCATGGTGCCACGCAGCCGGCCAACCATGGTGTTGAACGCCGAGGCCAGCATACCCACCTCGTCCCGGGTGTTGACTTCAGCCTTTGTCTCGAGGTCGCCTTCCGCGACGGCCTGAGCCGTGTCCGTAATGCGAACGACGGGCCGGGCCAGCGATCCCGCTATGAGCAGCGCCGCGAAAATCACCAGGACCGCGCCGACCACGGCCACTCCCAGCATGTCGAATCCCAGTCCGACCGCCGGAGCCAGGATTTCATCCAGGTCCTGAACCGCGACCACCGCCCATGTCACCTCCTCGGCGACCTCGACGGGCTGATAGGCCGCCAATACCTT
>JBKHBM010000188.1:0-5247 GCA_046542385.1 Desulfatibacillaceae bacterium
GCCGCAGTTCTTGCCGGTGGTGATGAACCGCTTGACCCCGTTGATCACGAAATGGTCGCCGTCGGGTTCCGCCACCGTCTCCTGGCGTACCGGATCGGAACCGGCCAGGGGCTCGGTCATGGCGAACGCGCCGATGATCTCGCCGCCGGCGAGTCGGGGCAGCCAGCGTTGCTTCTGCTCGTCGCTGCCGTAGCGGAGAATGCTCTCGCACACGATGGAGTTGTGCACGGACATGACCACCGCCGTGGACGCGCAGGCCTGGGCCACCTCCATAAGCGCGAGGACGTAGGACACCGTGTCCGCGCCCGCTCCGTCGTACTCCACGGGGACCATCATGCCCAACAGGCCCAGGTCCGCCATCTTCTTCAGATTGTCCCGGGGGAACTCCTTGCTCCTGTCCCGTTCGGCGGCGGTAGGCGCCAGTTCCCCGCGGGCGAACTCGCGAACCATCTTCTGGACCATCTTCTGTTCGGTGGTCAGGCGAAAGGACATGTCTGTCTCCTGGTCACGGTTTCAACGGGGATTATGGAGTGTATACGACCACCATCAGTTCCGCGTCCTCCCTGCCCGGATTCCTGAGGTTGTGGCGGATCGAGGAATTGAAATGCAACGACTGCCCGGCGGACAGCCTGTTCACGTGGTCGCCGACGGTGACCTCGATATTGCCCTTCAGAACGTAGACGAACTCCTCTCCCTCGTGCTGGTATCCCACTCCCTCGTGCTCGCTCTCCGCGTCGATCTCCACCCGGAACGCCCGCAGGTGCTTGTGGGCCGCTCCCGGAGTCAGGGTGGTGTAGGCGTAATTCTTGGTACGCTTGCTGTACGCCTGTTGTCGGGCCTTCTTCGTGGTCTTCTTCTCCTCCTGCAAAAACGTGGAGGAATCTATCTCCAGAGCGCGGGATATCTGCAACAGCGTGCCCACCGGGGGCATGGTCTCCCCTGCCTCGATCTGTTCCAGGGTTTCGACGCTGCAACCGGTTTCGTTGGCCAGTTGCTCGAGGTCGACCCCCTTGTCCTCGCGGATGCGCCGTATCCTCTCTCCAGTGGTCTCAGCCTGTTTCTTCCGGGGCATGGCGAACCTCCGTCTCCATTTGACATGGGGAACTTCCACGCGCCTGTCTACCAAGCGCCTGCATGACACTTTCGTGGTTTTGACCCGGATTGTCAACCTGTAAGCCGGTGTTCGGGGTGCAGAGGGGGAAGGTCCTTCCCGGGTCCGGCCCATGTGGTAATTCCGGCCGTTTGTATCAACGGCCGTGAATGATTTCACGGGCCCCCGGAAAAAAACCTGGCGAAGCGTTCGTCCAGCTCCCGCACCTTGGCCCGGGCGCCCCAGGCGAGGTACAGGGAGCGGGCCTTGCGGTAGTAGGGATACGCGGCGTCACGGCCGTGTGTGGCCATGTGGAATTTGGCGGCCAGTTCATAGGCCAGGGCCTCGTCCTGGAGATACCCGTTTTTGCCCGCGCCCCTTGCTGCCAGCTCATAGGACTCCGCCGCGCGTGTATGGTTCCCGGAAACCCTGTTGATCTCCGCCTCCACGAGGTCGAACCGGTGCTGGTGGTTGACCGGCGCGTAGCCCGCCCACTCCTGCAAGGCTCTCTGGTTCTCCCGTACCTGTCCGGGCACCTTTCCCGTCGTTCCCGAACCGTAGGTCGCGGCCAGGAGCGCCAGCGACTGGTACCAGTTTGACATGACCAATCCGGGAGTCGTGGCGATACCCGGAGCCACTTCGGCGATTTTTTCCGCCAGGGCCACCGCTTTGGCATGATGCCCGAAATGATAGGCCAGATACATCTGCTGATATCGGAGAAGCGGGACCAGGGCTATGTTGACATCACCGGCAAACCGGTCCATCTCCCGGTCCTCATCGAAATGCTCCCCAACCACGCGGTCCGGCATGCCGGACTGGCCCATCAGGTTTTTCGCCACCTGGAGATTGAGCCGAATGCACGCAACGGATTGTGCATGGCCGATGGAAACGCCGGTCTCGACGAGATCCACCAGAGTGTCGCACGCCTCCTCCAGCGACCTGCAGGTGGCCAACACCATGTAAGAGTAGTTAAAGCAAGCAAGGGCGGCGAACTCGAAGTTTCCCTTGCGAAGACCCAGGTCGACGGCCTCCTTCAGGCCCTGCATGCAGTTGATCATCGGTTCGCGCCAGTGGCGCACCAGGGCATGGACGGAAAACAGGGTGAACACACCCTCCCTGCTTTCCGGGTAACGTTTTTGCAACGCAAGGGCGGCCTCTCCCCATCGATAGGCCTCGTCGATGTCCTTGCCGGCGAGCCTCAGGTTGAAGGCATGGAACGCCAGTATGGCCGAGGACTGGGGACACAGCCCCTTTTCCAGGGTGTGCGAGAGCGCCCTGTACAGTACCACCGTACCGAGAAGCGGCCGGTGGAAATAGGCTGCATGCACCAGGTTGAGCATGACGGAGCAGGCTGCCTGGAAGGTTTCGCTATCTGTTTCCGGAAGTTTGAGGACGTCGGCCGGCGACAGGGGCGCCAGCAGCCTTCGAAATTTGCGGCCCTCCCACGCCAATCGGGGCCCGGTGGGGTTTTCCGGCATCTGGTAACCCATGGACCGGAGCAATGAGACCAGTGTCTCCAGGGTGTCCTGGAATCTGTGCTCCAGGAGATGGGCCCTGGACATGAGCAGTCCGGCGCGTACCCGGTCCTGGAAGGCGGGCGCCTTTTCCCGCATGATTCGGGCGAAGTCCCTGGCTTCGTCGAAGCGCGAACGCATGTAGGCGGTTTCCGCTGCCTGACGATACACCTCGGAGGCCAGCTCAGGGCACTCCTCCCATGGGTCGTCCCCCAGCAGGTTCATGGCCCGGCTTAGATACTCCCATGCGGAGTCGAACGAGCCAAGGTAACCGGCGCGCAGGGAGGCGTCCAGGTTCAGGCGGGCCAGTTCCTCCCGGTCCGGTCGGGATACGGTCCGGGACGCCTGGTTGAGGCGATCCACGCAGTGGAACAGCAGATGGGGGCGCTCAGGCAGTCTTTGCTTCAGCGCCTCGCCCACCCGCAGCACGAAGGAGGCCTCCCTGACCTCCGGCAGTTCCGCAACCGCCTGGACCACGGTGTCATGGGACAGCACCAGGCCCGGCCCCTGGCCGAGCTCCCCCTCATGGGGCGCCACCCGTGCCAGTCCGGCTTCCAGGGCGGGTCGAACCTCCTCGCACAACCGGTTCCACTCCATGCCCAGAACCGTCTCGAACAGGACCGCCTCAGCGCGTCCTCCGGCGCAGGCGGCCACACCCAGCGCCAGCCTGCATTGGGCGGGAAGGTCCGACATCCTTTCGAGAACCAGGGATTTTTCATCGTGTACGGGCGGAAGGGCCCCGATTTTCGACGCATCCCACATCCATCGCCTTCGCCCCCAGTCAAAGCGAAGCAGGCCGTCTTCCGCCAGTTTGTGCAGAAGGCGCAGGATGAAAAAGGGTGTCCCCGAAGTCTTGTCGAATACCAGCCCGGCAAAACGGAGACAACCGGCGGGCTGCACGTCGAGGCAGTCCGCGACCATTGCCGCGGCGCCCTCGGGATCCAGGGGCGCCAGGTTCATGCGGACGATCCTGGCCGGTCCGTCCCGAAGGGAGTTGACGCAAGCCTGGACGGGATGGGTCTCATTCACCTCGTCCGCCCTGTATGCGCCCACCAGGAGCAGGTTGCCGCTGCCGGAATCGGTCAAAAACTCCGTGATCCAGTCCAGAGTCCCTTGGTCCACCCATTGCAAATCATCCAGGAACAGGACCAGAGGGGCCCCCGGCCTGGCCAGAAACCTCGCCAGTCGCTTGACCATGATCCTGCACCGGTTGAGGCTCTCTCGGGGATCGTCCGCATCCTCGCTCCAGCGTCCGTCCAGGAGCCCGGCGATGTCCGGCATCATGGACAGGGCCTCGCGCACCCGGGAGTCTTCCTCGCCCGAGGGACCCTTACTCCCTTTCGCGGCATGCCTGTCGTAAACGATTCCGGCCATTTCCCCGAGGAGACCGGCCAGGGCCATGGGAGCGGCCTGTCCTTCAGCCGGGGCCGCCTTCGCGGAAACGAACCTGCCCTTTCGCTCCCTGACTCTTTTCCCGAATTCGGAAAGCAGGAAGGACTTGCCCACGCCGGGGTTTCCCCGGACGAACACCGCTGTCGGCTCTCCCGAGGCGGCCAGCGCGCAGGCTTCGTCCAGGGAGTCCAGCTCCGCCTGCCGGCCCGCAACGGATGCGGGCTGCCTCAAGCGGCCGGAAACATCGTGGACGCCGGGCGTGAACGCCGCCGGTTTTCCTTCCCCGGCCTCGTACCGGGACAGGGTTTCCAGGTCCCGCCTCAAACCGTGGGCGCTCTGGTATCTCTGTTCCGGATCGGAGGCCAGCAGTTTTCGTATCACGGACTGCACGGCGGCCCCGGCCTGCTCCCACCGCCCATCGTTCCAGCCCGCGGGCGTCCCGGAAAAATGCGCTTCCCTTCCGGTAAGAAGGTAGTGGTACACGCAACCCAGGCAGAAGAGGTCGGTGGAGGGGTCGGCCATGTCCAGCATGAATACGAGGCCCGTCAGGGAAAACAGCGAGGGCCTGGGCACGGGAGGGCCCATTTCCGCCATGCGAAACAGGCCGTCCAGCCGGACCTCCGTGGTGCTGTCGTGCACCCAGATGTTTTCCGTGTCCAGATTGTTGTGCAAGAGTCCCTGAACGTGCAGGCGCTCCACTGCCCTTGCTATTTCCAGGGCCACGGGGAGAAAGCTCTCCAGGGGAACCGGAGGGTCGAATACATGGCGCAGAGGCAGGCCCGCGAATTTCTCCAGTACGAGAACACTCCCGCCGCTCCCGTCGGCGACAAGGTCCATGATCCGCACGGCTCCCGGCGGTTTCCACCGTTGCCAGGCGCTTTGGGCGGCCTCGGCGAACCGGTTCCAGGAAACGACGTCCACGGAGTCGGGGGCCGCCTTCAGCAGGACACCGCGTCTGTCCCTGTCCGATCGACCTTCGTAAAGGTCGAAGGATTCGCCCTTGTACAGTTCGCCGAAAACAATATAGCCGTCAATGTCCATATACCGGAAGACCTGCAGGGGGTTGCGCGAGGGATTCTCCCGCGGTGTCCCGCTCGGAAGCTGCCGTCACCGGCAGGGGAAAATCGGGACGGGGTCCATTGTAACCACGGAAAGGTTGCCTGGAAAGGGAATTGTGCGCGGGGAGTCCAATTTTTCATACCAGCCTGTTGAAAAACGCGATCTGCGGCGTTGCGCTTCATTTCTCGTCAG
>JBKHBM010000189.1:0-5224 GCA_046542385.1 Desulfatibacillaceae bacterium
CCCTGACAGCTCCATGCGTCCCCCAAGGGGCAGGCTCCCGTCCCCCGAGAACCACCTGGCAAGGGGCCTCCGCAACCACGGAGGCAAACGTCCACCAACAGGCAGGATCGTAAAAACAAACGTCCCCTAAGATCGTAAATCTGGCGTCCATTGACAATTTGTCAACCGCCATGAATCAGATTTCCTCCATGTTGACGTGGAAATGGATACGGGAGCCCGTGGTGCGGCTCTTTCCGTAGTACAGGAAGGACAGGGCCCAGAGGGTCTGGAGGCTCAAGATCATTCCCGGAGTCCACAGCGTGCGCCAGCCCGCGGACAATGCCGGCGCGACCCCCGGGGATGGCGGGAAAACAAAGGGAAGGGCGAGGCTGTAGACCAGGGCGATGCCCATCATGATCTGGTAGGCCGAGATTTTGCCGCCGCCCCTGTAGTCGTCGCGCAAAGTTTCTGAGATGATCCGCCAGACCTGGGTCACCACCAGCACCTGCACCATGGCCGCGCCGTAGAATCCGGCCAGGAACAGCCACGTGCCCAAAAGCGCGCTGGCATTATACAGCACCGCCGTGAGCGCCTGAATCGGGAACACCTTCTGGCCTTCCAGGCTGCCGGCATAGGCGATCTTCTTCGTCTTTCCCTGGAACACGAAACCTCGCCGGCCGAACAAACGGTCCAGCCAGGGCGGCACGTCGGACATGGGCTTGCCATAGCAGCAGCCGAAGCTGATGCAGGCCAGCCGGCCCAGGCCCTCGCCGAATCCATAGGCCGTGCACACGGCCGCGCACACGGTGAGGACTTCCATGGTGGAAGACGGCCCGGAGAGCTTCTTCACGGCCAGCACCAGCCAGGGCGCCACCAGGATGCCCACGAACAGCGCGCCGCCCACGGTGAACGTGTTGCGCTTTTTCTCGACGATCCATGCCACGATTTTGGACGCGGGAATGCAGATCCCCAACAGCGCCAGGGTTATGGCCACGGCCTCGACGGGCCGCACGGACACGCTGCCCAGGAGCAGCACGGCGATTGCCACGGCAAACGTGTTGGCCGAGGCCACGAAAAAACCGTAGAATGTGAAGTTCCTCGAACCCCATCCCCCGTCGTCCAGCCTCCTTTCCGGCACGCTGAAAAGAAACTGCCAGGAATCGCCCGGCAGCCTCGTGAATCCCCAGTACAGCACGGCGGCCAGCATGGCCCCCAGCCCCATCACGAACAAGGTTGCTTCCAATTGCGTTCACCCTTCCTTTCTTCCACGGCGGCCAGGGGCGACAGGCGCAAGGCGATCTCCTCGCGTACACGCACCTCCGTCTCCACGACCGGCCTGCCGAACAATATCGAAAAACGGGTCCGGACGTCCTGTCGCCGCGCGTTGGTCGCGATGTCGTCCGAGAAGCGGACCCGGTCCTTTTGAAACAGCAGGACGTCCGTCGAGCTGCCGGGGCGATACAGGCTCTTGGGCGCGCCCTTTTTCATGAGCATTCCCGGTCGTACCTCCCGGGGCGAGTCGTAGCGCTCGTCGCTGTAGCACTGGCTCACCTTGCCTATCATCATGGCCACCACCTCGATCATGGCCACGAGGCCTACGCCCGTGCCGCCGTAGACGTCCGTGTCGATCACGGTCACCACCCTGCGATTTTTGGACGCGGGGGTGGCCTCGCCGATCAGGGCGCCGGGGTTGCAGGAATGGTAGCATCCGTCAAGCTCATAGATGTCCTCGACCGTTCCGGCCACCGGCGCGTGGTTGTAGTGGTACTTGTCCGGCGTGAGGCGGAACACGGCATAGTCGCCCCCGGAAAAGGCTTCCAGCCATTGCGGCTTGTCCCGGCCGAGAAGCTCATCGAAGGCAAACAGGGATTCCTTGAGATACAGGTGCGAGGATTCCCGGAGGGAACCCGCCAGGACCCGCGCGTCGGCCGGGGACACCACCGCTCCTCGGTCACCGGGCATGGGCCGGGTGTCCCAGTACCGGATTTTTCGCTCGAACAGGTCCCGGGCGCTTCTGAACCGTTGGGGCGGGTCCAGGCATTCGGACAGGTCGATGCCCAGGTTGGCGGCAAGCCTCCGGATTCCGGCCGCGCCTCCGGCAACCGGTCGGTCGTACATGAAAAAACCCAGGGCCGCGGACATGCGTTTTGATATGGCGGCGCGGTACAGCCAGGGCGCGCGTTCCCGTGCGGTGGAGTACAGGGCCATGATGGTCCTGTCGCCGACGAATGCCTCGGTGCACACCTGGCCGGTGGGGCGATGGATGAACTGGTGGGTGATGCCGTGCGTGCCGTTGCCCCTGTTCACGAGCCGAGCTCCCGCTGGCGCATGCCCTCGGCCATGACGTGCAGGGAGATGAGCCGCGACAGGTCCCGTTCGGGCAACTGGTCGGCCACGAGGTCTTTGCCGATCCTGGAAAGAAACTCCCAGGCGCCCGTGTTCTCCTCCCCGAAGACGGCCCCGATGTCCTCCCTGTAGGTTCCCCGGCCCAGCGCGGCCAGGCCGTCCAGGCGCTGGAAATCACGTTCCAGAAAGTCCAGGCCCTCGCGCATGTGGCTTTTGCGAAGGTCCTCCCGGTAATAGCGTTCCGCTGCCTGGGAAAACTCCGCGCCGGACAGCTTCATGGCCGATTTCGCGCCGGCCCGCTTCAGGATGGCGCTGGTCAGCCTGCCGGCGACGGAAAATTCGTCCGGGTAGCGCACCCGGCGCTCCAGGTCGTCCAGCGCGCGGCCCATGTCCAGCACGTCCACCAGTTCCGGGGCGTCCTTGCGCAGCACGGTCAGAAGGGCAATCTGGTACTCCCGGTTGTCCACGCGCAGGTAGCCGGGATAGCGGCGGCTGAACCGGATTCCGTCCACCTCGCGCAGGACCCGGAGCAGGAAACGGTTTTTCGTGTCCTTGCGCACGTAGAAGGAGGGGATGCCGATGGCGGCGCCGAAAAACACCTGCCTGCGTTCGGACTCGGAGAAAGGATCGCTGGGCACGTCCTCGTGGGACAACGCCCCCTGGAGTATCAACTGAAAGGCATACGCCGTGACAAGGGTCTGGAACCCGGCGGCCAGCGCCATGTCGTCGTGGAAGCTCTCGAACAGGCTGTAGTAACGGCCTTCGAACCCGGAAAAACCCATGACGTCGTGCTCCCGCAGCTTGTAAAGAAGGTACAGGCTCATGCTGGAGTCGAACACGCCGAGGTCCGACAGGTCCCGCTTCAACCGGTCGTCGTTGCCCAGGGCGCCGTCCAGTGCCGGGTTTTCCTCCGTGCTCATGAGGGCAACCAGGTAGTCCACCAGGCGGAAGTCCTGGACGTAGTCGCCGGAAAAGCGCAGCATCCGCCGAAGCGGGCCGTCCACCCACGACGGGCCGAACGGAGTGATCGGCTGGCCGAACATCTTGAGGTTGGCCTTTTTCTTCCACCGCCGCCAGATCATGCGCAGGTGGGTGAAGTCCAGTTCATGGGGCAGAAAACCCAGGACGCGCTCGGGGTGGAAATCCGCGAAATCCAGACGCCACGGCGCGGCGCTGCACGTTCCCACGAACAGCGGAAGGAAATGCTCCGTTATCTTGATGGCCAGGTCGCCCAGGTGTTTTTCGTCCGCGGCGGTGAACCCGGAGCCGGGATCGGAAAGCAATTGCGTCAGTTTTCTGCTTCCCAGGCTGATGTGGGTGCCGTTGTTGGCCAGGCTGGTGTTGGAAGTGTTGGGCAGAACCACCAGGTTGTTCACGACGATCTGGGCTTCCCGCAGCTTGGCCACCGCGTTCAACTGGCTGCGGGACAAAACCTGGTGGCACAAATGCATGTAGCGGTGTTTCTCCTCACCGCGATCCCAGCCGGACAGGCAGGGGCTCATGAACAGTTCCCGGTAGAAGGCGTCCGGGATCAGGTCGTTCAATCGCTTCTGGCGCGCCGCCGGATTCGGCGCCATGTACACCATGGCCCGCTGACCGTTCCTGTCCAGCTCGAAAGAACGGTTCGCGTACTGCATGAGCGCTTGGCAGAAGAGAAACCGCCTGGCGGTTTCACCCGCGATGCCCATGCCCAGGCCTTCCGCCGGGGAAAGGGGCACCGGGTGAAAGGAAAAGGTTTCCGGCGACGTGTTGTCATTGGAGAAGTGGCGCATCATGCGCCGCCCCGGTCCGATGACGGAATGAAGCCCGGAAGGAAGCTCTCCCAGCGCCTGGGCCAGGGATATCTTCAACAGGTAGCTCACCGGAAGCCGGGAATACTCCTCCTGGTTTTGTAAGGTGGTGAATTTGTCGGCGTCCGGCCTTTGGGGACCGTCCGGCCTGCTCTTGTCCTCCAGGAGGTCGGTGCCCAGGACCGAGCGGGCGAAGTCGTTCATGGTCCGGCTGGGAAATCTCACCCAGGAGTTGTCCCAGACACGGTCCTCGTTGGACCCCAGGAACTGCTCCAGCTCCTCAAGCAAAAATTGAGGCGAATCCCCGGACAGCGCCCGCTTACGCATGTTCTTCATGAAACTGGATTCGGACAGCGTGACGGGAAGGTCCACGTTCTCCGGACCGCCCACCACCACGGACTGCAATTCGTTCTCCGCGCCCGCCGTCGTGTCGCCCAGGGAAAAGGGCAGGGTGGAGGCAAAGGATTCCGGGGAGAGGGTGCTGACTCCCAGGATGCGGCGCCAGGTTTTCGGATCGGCGGCAACGGTTTGCGTAGCCGGACTTGCGGGGTGCGCGGGCTCTACCCGCGCCAGTGCTGACGATCTGCTCATGGTCATCCCTTCGGGCTCGAAGAGGTTGAGTGATGCTGACGGGCCCAGGGGAATAAAGAACCACAATCATTAGGCCATCACGTGGTTTGTATTATTATTTCGCTTTGACTCCCCTGGACTGGCCTTATCTCGGCTTGTCCAGTTCGTTTTGGAGCAGCTCGATCTGCCGGCTGTCGTGCACCACGAACCTGGGGTCCCGATGCTCGGTCACATACTCGTGCCTCCGGTCCGGGTTTCCGCCGGTCTCCCGGTGGTGGTGGGCACGGCTCCCATCAACCAGGTGGACGAGTCCAACGTGAACAAGCCGGTCCTGGCCTACCAGCCTGTTGAAAAACGCGATCTGCGGCGTTGCGCTTCATTTCTCCTCAACGCGACGTACCGTAAGTACGCCTTGTTCCTCGAAATTCGCGCGCCTTGCATCTCATCGTTTTTGAACAGGCTGTAAATCTCGAGTTTTTCAACGGGCTGATAAGGAGGAACCATTCTACACAGCCAGCAGCCTCTTGGCAGGATCGTAA
>JBKHBM010000064.1:0-25823 GCA_046542385.1 Desulfatibacillaceae bacterium
CTTCATTTCTCGTCAGTGCGGTGTACCATAAGTACGCCTTATTCCTCGAAATTCGCGCGCCTTGCATCTCATCGTTTTTGAACATGCTGTAAATCCCTAGTTTTTCAACGGGCTGATACGGACCGGAGTGGCGGCCAGGCAACAATCCGCCCCCCCGGCGGATTCCCGGTCCTTTCACAGCCATCCTGAAGCGCGCCCCATGTTCCACGCCGGGCCCCGCCGCCGCGTTCGTGGCCTTCCCTTAAATTTCTGAAAATATTCTGTTTACATGTTTATGGCGCGTATGTTAGCTTGGTGCGCGATTATGCGTCGGCCCCAGGTAAAACGGCCGCCGCCCACACCTTGTGGAACATCTTAGCACCGCCACAAGTTGTGGTGTCGAACATCCGGTGCCGGAGACCCATGGGATCCAACATCAAGCCCGCCATTCTCGTGGTGGACGACGACGAAACCTTCTGCGAAGCAGTCATGCATCACCTCTTCCACTGTTTCGCGGAGGAAAACGCACAAGTGCTCACCGCCGGGACCGGCGCCGGTGCGCTCGGCGTCTGCGCGAAGAGGCGGATCGACGTGGTGATACTGGACCAGAAGCTGCCGGACGGTGACGGCCTGGACTTCTGTCAGCGGATTCTGGAGCACAACGCTCTGGCCAAGATCATATTCACCACGGCGTATCCGAATTTCAAAAACGTGATGAGCGCCATCCGGCTGGGTGCGCACGACTATCTGTCCAAGCCCGTGGACATGGAGGAACTGGCCCTTGCCACGAAGCGGGCCCTGCACACCGTGATGCTGGAGCGGGTGCAGCAGGTACACAGGTACGACAGGCAAAAGGAGTGCGAGGACCTGGTCCTGACAGGGTGCGAAAACGGGCTTTTCGAGGTTCGCCGCCTGATGGATTTTGCCGCGATGAACGACTCGACGGTGCTGATTACCGGGGAGCAGGGAACGGGACGGACCACGGTGGGGTCGATCATCCACTATCAGAGCCGGTTCCGTAACGAGGCCTTTGTGCGACTGGACCTGGCGGCGTTACCACGGAACCTGATGGGAGCCGAGCTTTTCGGCTACGAGAAGGACGCCTTTCCGGGCGCCGTTTCCGCAAGCAAGGGCGCCCTGGAGTCCGCCGAGGGAGGCACTCTCCTGCTGGACGGGGCGGATCACCTGCCCGACGGCATTCAGACCGCGCTGATCCACGTGCTGGACGACGGGCATTTTCAAAGGCTGGGCGGCCACGGGCGCCGGGCCATGAGTGCCAGGATCATTGCCACGGCGGCGGACGCCGGCGCGGGCAGTCCCGACCGGCCGGGGCTGCGGGCGAGTCTGGCCGCGCGTCTGGGCGCGATGAGGATTTCCCTTCCTCCGTTGCGGGAGCGGCCCGGCGACATCGCGGACCTTGCCGCCTGCTTTGCCCGAAACATGGCGCCGGACCGTTCTCCGCGCCTTTCCGAAGAAGAGCTCCGGCGCCTGGCCGCCTATGACTGGCCCGGGAACGTGACCGAGTTGAAAAACGTCGTGGAGCGGGCCGTCATCCTGCGGGACGGCGACACCCTGACCCCGTCGAGGCTGCTGGCCAGCGGGCCGGCCTCCCCCGGCCCGGCCGCAGGGCCGGTGGGCGGGGAACTCTTCGGAGACGACATCGTGCCACTGGAGGAAATGGAACGGCGGTATATCACCCACGTCCTGGACAAACTGGACAACAACTATTCGAGGACCGCCCAGGCGCTGGGAATTTCACGATCCACGCTCCTGCGCAAGACAACGGCCTATGGGCTGCGGCGTCGCTCGCCGACAAAGATCAGCTGACCGGGAGCCCTGGAGGCGCATAACGCGCGACCGGGGCTTACCAGCCCGTTGAAAAACCCGGAATTGGCAGCCTGTTCAAAACTACGGGATGCAAGGCGTGCGAATTTCGAGGAATAAGGCGTACTTATGGTACGCCGCACTGACGAGAAATGAAGCGCAACGCCGCAGATCGCGTTTTTCAACAGGCTGTTACGGTGCCCCGCATCGAAGGGAAACGCGCCGGCTACTGCGCGGATCGCGTTTTTCAACAGGCTGTTACCCGATTGACTTTACGGGCCCGGGGGTGGTTTACTGGAAAATCATCTTCTGACGGGCGCCTGCACATGACTGCCGGAAAGGCCGGGGCCGAACAGGCCGGCAAACGTCCCGGCCGCGCCGACGGAGTACCCGCGGATGAAAAAGATACTGGTCGTCGACGACGAAAAATCCCTGATTTACAGCATCCAGGACGGGTTCGACTCGCACAGCGACGAGTTCAAGGTTCTAACCGCGCCCAACGGACTGGAGGCGGTGAAGACCCTCGAAAAGACCCCGGTGGATCTGGTCGTCACGGACCTGCGCATGCCGGAGATGGACGGATTCGAACTGCTTGCCTATATCTCCAGCAATCTGCCCACGGTCCCCGTCATCGTGATGAGCGCCTATGCAACGCCGCAGATCGAGGAGAAGCTGCGGGAGATGGGCGCGCTGGACATTTTGCGCAAGCCCCTGGATTTCGACGTGCTGGCCAAATGCGTGCTGGACGGATTGAACCAGGGTGTGCCCGGGGGATCGGTCACCGGTATATCCGTGGGCAGCTTCCTGCAGCTCATCGAGATCGAGCAGAAGACCTCGCTTCTGGAGATGCACGGCGAAAACGGACAGAAGGGCCATTTCTACTTCAAGGCCGGAGTCCTCCACGACGCGGTATGCGGCGACCTCAGGGGAGAACGGGCCGCCCTGGAGATGCTGGGCTGGGGCCGGGTACAGATCAGGTTTCGCAACCTGCCCAAGAAAAAGATCCGGCGAAAGATCCACACGAAGCTCATGCACCTCCTCATGGAGGCCAGCCGGATGAAGGACGAGGGCGAAGACGCCACAGAGGCCGGGGGTATGGCCGAGGAGCCCATGCCGGAGCCGCTGGGGCCGGATTACGAGCCCGATCCGCTGCTCAGCTACGAGGAGGCTTTCGATGAGTCCTGGCGGGAGGATCCGTTTGCAGACGACCTGGACATCACCGGCGCGGTAGGTCGTGAGGTCGGTGTGGAGCAGGCCGAGGAGCAGCTTGCCAGGACGGCGGCGCTGTACGCCGCGCTCAAGGAGATGGCCGAGGACATCGAGGGGGTGCTCACCTGCGGCGTGGCCGGTCTGGATGGCGTGCACATTGCCGAGTATAATCCCACCGGAGTGGATACGGATGCTTTTGGCATGAAGTTCGCCATGGTGATGCGGCTTGTGGAGAAGTCCGTCCAGGACCTGCAGATCGGGGGATTCGAGGAAAACCTGGTGCAGACCGAGGAAGCATGGGTTCTGACGAGGTTCCTTACGCCCAAGTACTACCTGGAAATCGCGGTGGACCGCAGCGCCACGCTGGGCACGGTGCGGCTGGTGGCGAACAAGTACAGCGAACAGTTGGCCCGATGGCTGGCCTGAGCGTGAGGCATGATTTTGGTCAGCGGGGAAGGCGCCGGGTATTGTTCGCGGGAAACGATTGCCGGGGCAGGCGCTTCCGGGGTGGAGTCCGGTGGGGATTCTTTGGGGAAAACCCCGAAACATTTAAATAAAATCATTTTGACAACCGGGACAAAAGACGTTATAGGGGGGTATAGTCGCTACTTGTGGCGGTGTGCGGTTGCCGGACGGCCCGGAATTTTCGGGACCGGGGGAATCGACGGACCCGGGTAGGACACCACCATTCCGGAGCGCAACCGGTTCCAGAACCGCGGGATCCGGGGACGGACATCACGGCCTTTACGTGATCCGGTTCCTTGTTCCCGCCTTGCATCGGCCTTATTGTGGAGGCGACTGGGGTAGGGGCAATACGTGGGAAGCGGCCTTAACAAGCTCCTGGAGGACCTGGCGGACAAACTGCCCGGATTCGTGGCATCCGCGGTCGTTCTCGCGGACGACGGCCTCACGGTCGCCGGATTGTCCAGGGACGCCGATGTTGACGCGGACGTCGCTTCGGCCTATCTTGCCACCATAGTGAAGTCAAACCTCAAGGCGGTCAAACTTCTGGCGGGAGAACAGGCTACCGACGACATCCTCATCACGACCGACACGAATTACTATCTTGTTCGGCACATATCCGGCATCCCCTGCTTTTTGTTCGTGATGTCCCAGAAGAACGAGTGGCTGGGACGGGCCCGGTTGTTGATGAAGGAGTACGAACGCAAGGTGTACGAAGAACTCAAGCCCCGCGACAGAAGGAAGAAGGACGAAGCGGAGGCCGCGGCGGAGAAGGGGAATCCCAGCTGATGCCCAAGGCGGCCAATCCTCCGCTTCCTCAATACAGGGACGACCCCGAGTACGTTTTCGCGAGAACGGCGCGGGACGAGGAACAATACCTGGACGCGGTGGAGCAGATGTGTTCCACTGTAAGACACGATCTGGGCAATACGGTGAACTCGCTGGGGGTCACCCTTCAGGTCCTGAAGGCCAATTTCGAAGGGTATGACGACGCCAAGCGCCTGGAATACATAGGCCGCGCCCTGGAGCAGGTCACGCGGCAACGTCGGCTCCTTGAGAGCCTCCAGCAGTACTCCCGGGTCCAGGTGGACGGGGTGGGCCAGCTTCCGGTGCTGCCGTTTCTGGATGCCTTCGCCGAGGCGGTAAGGCCCAAGCTGGAACGCAGACGCATCGCCTTTGTCAACAAGCCTTCCGTGGGGCAGGCCTCCATGGTCGCGGACCGTATGGCCCTGGGCCGGGTGCTCGGCCACATCGTCGCCAACTCCGTGGAGGCCCTGGAGGAGGAAGACGAGGATCCCGCGGTGGTGCTGACGGCACACCGTTTCGGCGGCGAGATCGCCATAGGCATTACGGACAACGGCTGCGGAATTCCGGCCAAGCATATCCGCAGGGTGTTCGTGCCCCTCTTTACCACCAAGGAGGGGAGACAGGGTCTGGGCCTCTCCGTGGCCCGATTCCTTGTCCACAGGATGGACGGCCGGATGGAAATAGGCAGCGTGCCGGACGCCGGAACGGAGGTGCGTATCTGGCTCAAGGCGGCAAAGACGTGAATACGAAGGCACGAGGTTGGGGCTCGGCCGCATCCGGGCGGACCGGTCCACACAGCCCTGAAATTCCAAACAACCGGAACGAAGGACCAATTTAATGGAATACGGGTTCGGACAAAAAGAACTTGACAGGGTCGAGAGTATCTTGGAGGAAGAGCTCATCGAGATCGGGGTGCATTGCTGCCTGCTCATCGACATGGCGGGCAACGTGATCGCCCGGTGCGACAACGGCAACTGCACCCATGACCTCTACTCCCTGGCGGCCCTCGCGGCGGGCAACTTCGGCGCGGTCAGCGCCATGGCCCAGATGGTGGGCGAGGACAACTTCACCCTGCTCTTCCATAAAGGCGAGAACGAGAGCATCCACTTCAGCAAGGTGGACGACGGTTTTTTGTTGATTACCATTTTCGGTAATGACGTGACGTTGGGCTTTCTTCGCTTGAGGGTTGAGGAGGTTTCCAAGAAGATCAAGGAGTCCCTGCTGTATAAAACGATGCTCCTTAGAAACTTCATTGATTCGGATTCGGACGCTGACTAGCGGAAAAGCGGACGAGGCATATGATGGACCGCGGGGCGCGGTCCACGTTCGAATGAAACCGGCACACCGCGTGGCAAGGACATTGGCCGTCCTCGGCATCTTTGTATAAGTGAGGGATTTAACTTGGCCTTCATCAATCTGAAGAAAAAAGAAGTACAGGTGAAGATCGTATACTACGGTCCCGGACGGGGTGGCAAGACCAGCAACCTCGAATTCATTTTCAAGAAGTTTCGGGAGCGTATCAAGTCCGACATGGTGAGCATCAAGACCCATGGTGACCGGACGCTGTATTTCGATTTTTTTCCTTTTGACATTGGTCAGATAAAAGGCTATGATATTAAAGTAAATCTTTACACGGTACCTGGCCAGGTGAAGTACAATGCCACCCGGCGGCTGGTCCTGCAGGGTGTGGACGGCGTCGTCTTCGTCGCGGACTCCATGACGTTGCGTCGCGAACACAATCTGCATTCGCTCAAGAACCTCCAGGAGAACCTGTCGACGTATAACAAGAACATCTTCAAGGTGCCGCTGGTCATGCAGTGGAACAAAAGGGACCTCGAAAAGCAGGGAGTGTCCCTCTTGCCCGTTGAAACCATGGAAAAGGACCTGAACAGCAAACTCAAGGTCCCCAGTTATCCCGGCAGTGCAGTGACCGGCGAAAACGTGGTTCCGACGCTCAAGAAGATAATCTCGTTAACCGTTGCGTCCTTGCACAAGGAACTCAAATAGGAGACCGCGCAATTGGGGATCAATGATCGAGACGGCATTTCCGCCGAGGTGGACAATCGCCTGGACGATTTTTTCGGTGACGACGACTGGGGTGACGAAGACTTCGACACGGAAGCCCCTGCAACCCAGGAAGTCCCCGAAATCAAGGATCTGAAAGTGCTTGTCCTCTCTCTGGACTGGGAAATCACCGACCAGATCATGGACAAGCTCAACAGCGAGATCAACAAGCTGAGGACCATGTGGAAGAACGACAACGTCCTCGTCACCTTTGTCTCGCTTCTCGACACCCTCGGCAAATACATCAAGAAGCGCAAGGCCGAGGCCCATCCCGAGTCGGTGTCCCTGTTGCGCTCCGCCTACGACGGCCTGGAAAAGGTCCTGTCCACTCCCAAGATGGACGACAAGACCAAAAAGAAGATCCTGGCCGAGGAAGTCGCCAAATTCAACAAGCTCAAGCAACAGATATCCACCACCAAGGGCAGGCACGGCAAGACCAAAAAACCGGCCTCCCCGGCTCCGCCGGCGGCGCAAAGAAAAAAGGCGCCCGAACCCAAGGCCGCGCCCCCTCCGCCCAAACCCGCGGCGGCCCCGGAGCCCATGATCGACGAATCCATGCTCGACGCGGCCTTCGCCGAGATCGAAAAACCCTCGGGCACGCCCCCTCCGCCTCCCGAACCGGCTCCCGAACCGGAACCGGAACCGGAAGTCGCGGCAGCTCCCGAGCCCGCTCCCGAGCCCGAGCCCGCTCCGGAACCGGCCGCGGCGGCGCAACCCGCTGCCACGGCGCCTGCCCCGGATGCGGAGGCCATGCCCGATTCGGACGCCGCGACACAGACCGCCATGCTGGAGATGAAACGCTCCATGCAGTCCGAGATCGAAACCCTCACCCGGACATTGCAGGAAGTCGTCCGCTCTCTCCAGGACGTGAAACGGACCATCCAGAGCGAGTCCCGCGCCCTGAGGTCCAGAATGAACACCCTCAAGTAACACAAGCCGGGCCGACGCCGGCGAAACAGGACTTTGGCCCCGCGCGTGTCGCGGCGGGCTCGCCGCGCAACCGGACACTCCAATGAAGCCGGACAACTGCCATGTTTGCCTTTTGTGACGAATGCGGTGAAAGAAACTGGGTGGAACCCGACACCATCAGTCAGGAGAACCCGGGCTTCAAGTGCTCCAAATGCGGCTTCTTCTGTCTCGTGATCTGGGGAGAGAAGGACAAGCCCCACGTGGATGAAAAGGCCCTGGGGAGCGACGGGTCGACGGATGACGTCGACGACCTGGCCTCGGACATCGAGCAGGAAATCGACGAATAGGCCGCGCCGGACGCCTCGTTCGGGCCGGTGTGAGAAAATGCGTCGACCGCTCAGCCACACCGCCCGCCTCCGTTTCCGCCTCTCACTGGCTGGCCGCCACGTACCTCATGCCTGAATCCTTCTCTCCGGTTTTCCGTGGCTTCACGTGATCCGCCGTTGTGCTGTCGACCGACTCGATTCAGGGTGACGGCCCGGCGCGGACGGGCCAATCATTCCGGTACGGCATGTCTTGCACCTTTCGCGTCGCTTCTCCGCTGTCGGTTTCGTATCTTCCCGCACGTCGCGAACGACGTCCAGTTCCCTCTGGCGAACAATCCCGGTTTCGTGTATCCTCGCCCGGAAAGGTAATGAGGCCGCGTGCCCTCACCTTGCGCACGATCTGAAAAGGATGGTGGGCGCCCGGCACATTGAACGAATACGCCGACGGAACGGGTAACATCCTGGCCGTGTTCCACGCGGAATGCAGATACGGCGGGCCGTCGCCCGCATCAAAGGAGCACCCATGCAGGTATCACAGGCCCAGAGGGATCTTGCCGCGAAATTCGTTTTCGCGGGCACGTTCAGGGAAACGCTGGTAGGAGACGCCATGGTGGCCCTTGTGGCCCACGCCTATACCGAGGAGGAAGCCTCCGTCGTTTGTGGCTTGAACCTGGTGCCCAGGCCGGCCTGGGCCGTGGCCCGCGCGTTGAAAAGGCCGGTGGAGGAGGTGGAACCTGTTTTGCGGTCGCTGGCCGACCGGCTGCTCATCCTGGGGGCCGTTGTCAGGGGAGCCCGCCTGTACGGGTTCATGCCCCTTGCTCCCGGCGTCTACGAGATGCAGATGATCCGCAGCCGGACCGACACGTCCCGGGGCGTTTTCTATCGCAGGTTCGCGGAATTGTTCGAGCAGGCATACGACGAGTTTTTCACCTGGGCCAGGCCGAGGATTCAGGGCCGGGACCTTCGCTTCGGCCGCATTGTGCCCGTGGAACAATCCATCGACGTGCGCACCGGGATCATGCCCCATTCCACGGACCGGTACTCGGAGATTGTCGACAGAAACAAGGTGTTCGCCCTGTGCAACGTTTGCGCGTGCCGGCAGGAGAAGGAACTGCTGGGCGAGGGATGCGGCAGGGGCATGGACGTGTGCGGCGCCATGGGGGTGCTGGCCGATCTTGCCGTGGGCAAAGGGATAGCCCGAAGGGTTTCCAGGGAGGAGTTCGTGGAGGCCAAGGCCCGGGCCGCGGAGCAGGGGCTCGTGAACCTCGTGGACAACCTGCGCGATCCCGTGCAGATATGCTCCTGCTGCTCCTGCTGCTGCGCCGCCCTGCGCATCGTGGCCGCCTACAACATCCCCACCATCATCGTTCAGAGCCGGTACGAGGCCAGGGTGGACACCGAGGCATGCGAGGGGTGCGGCAAATGCATGAAGATCTGCCCCATGGACGCCATCTCCGTGCGGGACGGGGTCGCCCGGGTGGATTACGCCCGATGCATCGGCTGCGGGCTGTGCGTGGGAAAGTGCGACGGGCCGGGCGCCCTGTCCATGCGGGAGCGCGCGGACCACAAGCCGCCGCAGGACAACATCTTCTCCTATGCCCAGGCGCGCTGGCACGAGATGCGAAACACCCCGGCGAGCCTGTTGCCCAGGATCGGCATCGGCGGCGCGCTGGGCCGCCTGCTGCCCATGTCCATCAGCGGACCGAAATACAAGGAAAAGGACTGGTTCAAGTAGGGATCCTTCCGAGCGGTGCGACAACCGGACGGTGGAGGACCGGCCCGGGACGAAAAAGGGCGAACGCGTGGTTCGCCCCGTTGCCCCCGATGCCCTTTGTCCGGCGTCCCTCCGGCGAGGAATGCCGCCTGCCTGTCTACATGTGCTTTTCGCCGAATTCGATGGCCTTCACGTATCCCCCGCGGCGCAGATAACTCCGGTACTCGTCCTCGTGATTGTCCATCACGTACCGAAGATAGGTCATGTTGGCCCTGATGGCCTCCGCGTACAGGTCGCGGTCAATGCCCCAGCGGGTCGCGAAGTGCGGTCGGATGAAACGGCGGACATCGGCCAGTTCTTCTGAAAAGCGTTTGTTCGTATGCTGGTAGAAGGCTTCGGTCTTTTTGAGCAGGTCCTGTTCATTCACGAAACCGGGAATTCCCGCCTCTTTGAATTCCCTGTACAAAAAGAGCAGTTTCTCGAGGTAGGTACGGTCTCCCAGCTGGCCCAGAAGGTCCGCGGTGCCCAGCATGTGGCCCACCATCTCCTCGATGTCGTCCTTGAACGGGATGCCTTCGATGTTCACATCCAGCCCGGTGCATTCCAGGCATTGGCGGCACAGGCGGAACTCGTCGTCCGTGTAACCGTGGTCCTTGAAATAGCGCTTCATGAACGCGATACTGCGCTGCACATGCACCTGGGTGTATCGGGCGCCCGTGCCCACCACCTCCTCTTCGGTCTGGATGTATCCGGTATCGTGCAGGAGCGAGGCCACCAGGCAGTCGATGACGGACTTTTCCTCGAAACCCACGCCCGTGCACCATGCTCCATGGAGCAGGCGGGCCATGGCGATAAAACAGTCAGTGGTGTGCTGAAGGTCATGAAACCGCGTATTGCAGGCCCTGTAACCGGGGTAATTGCCGGCGAACAGGAGCCTTACATCATCGAAAACCCTGCGCACGGGGGCGAATTCGCCTTCGGGGAACATGAGATGGAAGATGGTGCGGACTTCCTCCAGGACAGCGAAGGGGTCGTCCATTCGGACGAGGTCGGCGATTTTGGCCTCTCCGAAGTCCGGAACCACGCTTTCCGTGGACGCATGTAATCTTCTGTTCATAAGGAAAGTCCCCAAAGGTTCACGTACAACATTCTCCAACGCGGTAAAGTGCGATAAAAATCTATTATCCCCATTATTTTACAGTAGCATCGCGAACGGTCAGCTGTCAACCGAACCATTGCGGTAATTCGGGAATACCCAACCCCGCCCGCGGTTGCGAGGCGGTTTCGCATCTTGAATCAAGCAGTTGCAAGGCCAGTGCCAAATTTTTCAATGCTGTGAAGGCGCTCACTGTGTCATCGCGTGACAAGAACAGGGATTCAAGACGATTGGCGTCAACCAATAAGAGTCTTCGACACTATTTTGTCTGATTACGGATGGTTACAAATAATGGCGGGCGCGAAGGGTGGGGTGGGCCCCGGAATACCCGGAAATGCCGCGGCCCTGACTGTACGGTCGGGGCATGGGGAAAGCGAAGTGCTCTCCCGCTGCCGGAACAAGGCGTCCCGGATTCGGGATGGAATGTGACCGTCGGCCAGGGCGCGGCGGGGGTTCCGGACCGGCCAGGCACCGGAGTCAGCCTGTCAGCGGTCCAGCACCTCCCGCACCGTGTGGGCCAGGTCGCGCATGGACAGGGGCTTGTTCAAAAACGCGGCCAGTCCCAGGGCGGAGGCGGCCTCGGCGTCCAGGAGGTCGCTGTGGCCGGTGCACATGACCACCGGCACGCCGGGCCGTATCCTGAGTACCTGCCGGGCAAGTCGCTCGCCGGGCATGATGGGCATGGTCCTGTCCGTAATCACCGCGGCGAAATTGTCCGGGGTTTCCCTGAAAAGGTCCAGGGCCTCCCGGCCCGTGGCCGCCGTGGTCACCCTGTAGCCCAGGTCGACCAGCATCTGCCTGCCTGCTTCCAGCAGTTCGGGTTCGTCGTCCACCAGCAGCACGCGCTCGTTCCCGCCAGGAAGGTCCGTGGCCGTTATGTCCGGCAACCCGCCATCGTCCACCCTCGGCAGGTACACGTCCACGATCCGCCGCCCGCCCGCGTCGCCCGTTATGATAAGGAATCCGTTGTGCTGTCGCAGGATGTCGCGGACGAATTCGATCGAGGATTCAAGGTCCGGGAGGGTATCGGGGATTTCGTGGCCCTGGCTGTCAAAGATGCCGTCGCTGTCCTCGCCGGTGTCATCCGAATCCCGGACCGGTCCCTGGTCCACAAGGGAGATATGAACGTATCGGCCCGGAGGAGGACCTTTGTCCGTCTCGTCCGAGGCTTCCACGACACAGGGGGCCACAGCGACTGAAAACAGGCCTCCCTCTCCGGACATTTCACCGGCCATGCCCGAGCAGAGCATCATCAACGCCTGGTGGAGCCCGGCAAGGTCCGCCATCACCGAGCCCGCCTCATCGTCCACCTCCACTTCGGCCTGAACGTTCGCGGGCAGGGAGTCGCGCAGCAGTTTCACCGTCTCCTTGGCCACCACGCCAACCTCGAGCGGCCTCTTCCCGAGCTGTCCCGCGCTGGAAAAGGACCGGATCTGGGCAACCAGACCCCGGGCCCGCCTTGTTCCGTTGAGGACCTCGGTGAAGTACCCCCGGGCGGGGTGGTCCCCGGCGGTCCTGCGGGCGCCCAGTTCGGCGTACCCCATGATGATGCCGAGGACGTTGTTGAACTCATGGACGATGCCCCGGGCCAGGGTGCCGAACGCCTCCATGCGCCTCGCCTCGGCCATCCTCTTTTCGAGCTGCCTGACCCTGTCGGCAAGTTGTTCATAGGTGGGTTTCCGGGCCATCAGGCGTCTCCGTTGCCTGCCAGGGGAGTCTCGGGTGGAAATCGGGAACCGGACACATTAAACCACTGTCTCCGTCCGCGAGTTTCATGTCATGACGGATTCGGGTAAGCGTCCGACGCGGGTGTCAGCGAATTTCGTCACGCCAGCGGAAGTTGGCGTCCAGAAGCCTCCGCGCCAGTATCAGGCCCAGATTGCGCATCAACCGGTACCCGATATGGGCCTTGTGCTCGAACAGGTCGTTCAGGTTGTCCGCGTCCAGGCGATAGGTTACGACGTTGTCGATGGCGATGACGTGGGCGGAGCGCCGCATGCCCTCCAGGAAGCCGATTTCGCCGAACACGTCGCCGGGCCGCAGCAGTACGATCTGCTTTCTGCGTGTCTGGTCGAACTGGCGGGCGTCCACCTCGACACTGACACGGCCTTCGAGGATGATGAACAGGTCCGCGGATTTGGAGGATTCTTCCAGGATGACGTCGTTCTTTTCATAGGAGCACTGAACACCGCGGGCCAGTATCGCGGCGATTTCGTCACGCGAGAGCCCCGCGAAAATCATGTATTCCCGAATCTTTTCCAGTTCCATGTCCGTTCTCCTTGAGGCCTGTCTCCGGTTATTCCGAGCCATCGCGAAAAAGCGTCATCGGCACGGACTCTCCAGGTGGTCCCCGTCCAGCCACCTGCCCACGAAGTATTCGGCAACGCCAGGATGCGCCCCGGTTTTCACGGCCAGGGCCCGCAGTTCGCGAACCGCCTCTGCTGCCGGTGTTTCGAGTTCAAGCAGGCCGTAGATGCCCGCGGCGCGTTTCCAGTATATCACGGCCCGCCGGGTTTCGCCGGCCATGGCAAGGGCGCGGGCGGCGCCCGCCAGGTCGTCGGCCATGCCTCTGTGGAAACCGGCCTCCCGGTCCAGGCCCAGGGCCGCCTCGAAATGCGGGAGGGCGTCCGTCGGCCTGTCCAGGGATAGATACGCCTCCCCCAGGCCGTGATGGGCCTGTGCGGCATGGACCGATCCCGGATGGGCACTGGACAGCACCCGGCGGTAGCTGTCTGCGGCCTTTCGAGCCAGGCCCCGGTTCATGGCCAGTGCGGCGCGCCTGAGGTGCAGGGGGGCGAATTCGCCGGGCGCCGATTCCCTGGCCGCCTCGGCGGCCCGGGAAAGGGCCTCTGCAGCCCTGTCATTCGCGCCCAGTTGCATGTACGCGGCCGAGAGGTTGCACAGCACCCTCCGCACACCGGCGCCGTCGGCCAGATCCGTGTACAGCGTGGCCGCCTCGGTGAAAAAAGCCTCGGCGCGCCCGGGGTCGCCCATCCCCAAAAGGGATGCCCCCAAATTGTTCAGGCTCTCGGCCTGGCCCCGCATCTGGGCCGCGGCCGTGTACAGCTCGAAGGCCCTCTCGAAGTGCTCCATGGCCCGATGATAGCACCCTCTGGCGTGCCATTTCAGACCCTGGGCGCTCTCCCTGGCCCCCGCGGAAAGATGCAGAGCAGGCGCGTCCAGGGGCTTTCCCTTCAAACAGCCGCCCATGGGCAGGAAAAGCGCCGCCACGATCACCAGGGGCAAATGTATGAATCCGGCCCTGTTCATTGGTACCTGAATCCGTGACGAAAATATTGAAAAAACTTTCAAGAGCCCCATAAATCGGACTTTCCGCGTGTTCTTGAACAAATCTTCCTTTCACCCGGTGGGTGAAAGGATTTTTCGCCCTCCGGGGCGGCCTCATGGGGCGCGTCTGCGGCGTCAGAGTCCGGCCGGCGTACTTGTGTACAGCCGGCAGGTCTCTTCCTTGCTTCCGCACCACCTGAGACCGCTCACGGATTCAGGTGGCACTCACCGCACATTGGCGTCCGCCGCCCCGCCTTCGGGTTCCCCTGGCAGGTTCGACCTGATCAGTGGATTGCGTTTCACCGATTCCACCACCTTGTCCATGTTGCCCACTCCCCGGCGAATCTCCCCTATGCCGCGCCGGGTTTCCCGGGTAACCACCGGCAGGTCCCTGCTTCCCTTCTCCAGGTTGTCCATCACCGACTGCAGGCTAAGGCTCACCCGGCGCAGGTTTTCCACCACCTCCCGTACGTCGTCCAGTCCCTGCTGCGCCGTGTCCACGGACCGGGGCGTGCGCGAGGCCGTGTCTTCAAGGCTGGCCAGGATGCGCCGGACCGAAGCCAGGCTTTCTCCCGCCTCCCTGTGCAGGGAATCCGATCTGAGCGCAAGCCCCACGGAACCCTCGCCGCGCTCGATACCCGCCACGACCTCCTCGAGACGCGCCAGAATGCGCCCGGTTTTCTCCATCTGCACAAACAGCGGGCCTTCCGGGTCGCTCAACGCCGCCGTTATCGACGCCACGTCCTCCACCACCTGCACCGTCAGCCGGGCCATGCGCTCTATCTCGAAGTCCTCGAGGATGCTTGCGATGGATTTCCTCGGCCTGGACGGTATGCGGCCGCCCACGGAGACCTCCGGGGCCTGGCCCGATCCCTGCTTGATGGACACGTATTCGGAGCCGATGATGGTGGGGCTCTCCACCACGGCCACGGCGTCCATGGTGATTCGGGGCGCGTACTCTTCCAGTATGCGGAGGTCCACCCGTACCAGATTGCCGTCAAGGGTCACGCCACGCACCTTGCCGATGGTGGTGCGGGCCATCTTGACCTCCGCGTCCCGGGACAGGTTGTAGCTCTCGCGAAACAGGGCGTAGTACGACACATAGCTCTCGAACCAGTCCTTGCCGCGGCCCAGAAGCACTATGGCGCTCAGAAGAAGCGCGACCGTGAGGATCACGAACGCGCCCACGATTTTCTCCATGCGGGAATATTCGAGCTGCATGGCGTCCCATCCGCCAATGGATCAGCGCCCCGTACCTTCCCCGCCCACCACCCCGCCCAAGTCCAGGGTCGTGGTCGCGGACACGGAGGCGCCCACCACGTTCAGGCAACCGTTCTCGATGTGTGCCAGTCTGCAATCCATGCCGTCGGCCAGCTTCTCGTCGGAAGAGCTGAAAACCACTGCCGCGCCCCCACGGCACCTGCGCCTCAACGTGTCCATGAAAACCCGGTACAAGGCGTGCCCGAAGTATGCCCAGGGCCGCTCCACCAGAAGAAGTTCCGGTTGCTTTCGCAATTCCCGGACGACAACGGCGGCCCGGGCCAGTTCCTCATGCACCTGACCGGGGCGGCTCTCCAGGACGCCGGCAATGCCAAAACGCGCGCACAGCCTGTCCGCCACCGGGTCAGGCTCCTCGAACGGCACGTTTTCCATGTAGAACCGGCCGTACAGGATGTTCTCGGCCAGGGTTCGATTGGACAGCAGCGACGCGTCCGCGCAAATGTATCCCACGCGGCGCTTGTAGGCAAGAAGCCCCTGTTTGTCCGAAAAATCCACTTCCCCGCCGCGGTACCGGAAGGCACCTCGCCCGGGCCTTTCCAGGGTGGCCAGCAGCCGAAAGAACAGCCGCGCCTCGGCGGCCGACGCCGAGGAAACCAGTACGGTCTCCCCCGGATTCACCGAGAAGGTCACGTCAACCAGGCGCGCGTCCCCCTCGCGGGAAACCGCCGTGCAATTTTCGAGTTCCAAAAGCGGCATGGAGAACCCGCCCCCCGGCCCGTTCCCGGACCCAAACCGGTCAGGCCAGCATGATCACCGTAACCACCGCGTTTACAGCCAGGATGTACAACAGGGCCTCGATGGCGGCCCGGGAAGCCGCCGACGGTATGGCGGTAATGCTCCGCGGCACGGTGAACCCGCGGTAGGTCGCCACCACGCACAGGATCACGCCGAAACAGGCCACCTTGAAGAATCCCACGCCGATGTCCGCCAGGGTCATGGCGTTGCCGGCGCTTTCGTAGAACCCCAGGGACGCCGTGCCCGACAACGACCACGCCACCACGCTGCCTCCGATCATGGCCGACACCTCGAACACGATGTACAGGCAGACCATGGCCGCGGTTATCCCCAGGATCCGGGGCAGGCCCAGCATCTTCACGGGATCGATCCCTGACATCTCCAGGGCCTCCACCTCGCCCAGCGTCTGCATGTAACTCAGTTCCACCACCATGGCCACCCCGGACCGCAGCAGGACCACCAGGGCAGTGAGCAGAGGGCCCGTTTCCCTCACGAGAAGGACCACGATGACCCTGCCGAAGTCATAGGGCACGTCCAGCCTTGAAAACTGCATGATGACAAGCGCGCCCAGGAGCAGGGACACCGGGATCACAATGGGAAGCGCCTGCACTCCGGTGTAGTACAACTGCTCCACCACGATGCGGCGGCTCAGCTTTCGGCCCCGTGGCGAACGCCGCGCAAGATGGCGGAACAGGGCCATGGCATAGGCGCAAAGACCCAGTGTATGGTCAACCACCTGGATGGCGGCCCTGCCCGTGGCGCCCGCCGAGTTCTGTAGGGTTCCTGCGTACCGCATGTTCCGCATCCGGAATGTTGCCGCGCCACCGCGTACCGGTGGACAACGCCTTGAAATGGCTTACCACATAACAGCCCGTTGAAAAACTCGGAATTTGCAGCCTGTTCAAAAACGATGAGATGCAAGGCGCGCGAATTTCGAGGAACAAGGCGTACTTACGGTACGCCGCGTTGACGAGAAATGAAGCGCGTACTGCGCAGATCGCGTTTTTCAACAGGCTGATAAGTAGCGCATTTCGGCTGTTTTGCATAGCAGTCTGTGGAAATACCGAACGGCGGAGAGGCGCCTGTCGCGGCCGGAAAGGAAACCCAGGGGCAAAACAGCCGGATATCTCTTGTGCGTTGGCCTGTCGTGCTGTACATTTCTGGACCGGCCGAACATAGGTGACTGGATGGGGGATGGGCATCGTTGCCAGCAGAAGGTGCCGGGCTCCCGGGGGGAGGAGTGAACCCGGGAGCCCGGCTTTTCGGGAGTGCGGGATGGGGCTGTTTGGCAAGCAGGTAAACCAAAACCCCAACTCCCCGGACACGGTTTGTTCCCGCGCCCGGATTGAGTATAAGGTAACTACGGCAAACCCGGTGTCAATCCGGAAAACAGGTTAAATACCTCACATTACCGGAAATTCGGTCATCGGCACATTTGGGGTCCGTCGCCCTCCGTATGTAGACGGGCCTGCCTGATACAACCCATTTTCAACCCTTGATCCAGGTGGTGGGCATGCAACCGCTTCTACGAAAACGTCCCGGCATGGCCCAGGGTTTCAGCCGCGGTCCGGAACTGCACGCTGCCGCGCCCAGGGAATATGGGACGCCCGGACCGGCCGACGTTCCGCCGAGCGGAATGGCCGCGGCCGGTGCACTGGCCGTGGAAAAGGCCGCCGGGGGCGCCCCGGCATTGTGGCTGGCGCATCCGGCCTGGTGCGAAGAGATGCCTCAAGGCGCGCGGTCCTGCCGCATGGACGACTGGCGGGAAGCGGCGCGTGCCGTGGCCCCGGGCGGAAGGCAGGGGGAACCCGCGGTATTCGGCGTATTGCTGCCGGCCACGGTGGAAGACGCCCGGCCCCTTTTCGGGGTTTTGCGGGCCCTGCTTCTTGCCGACCCCGCGACCCGGGTGTACTGCGCCTTTCCCCGTCACGGCAGAAAGGCCTGGCTGGAGTTTTTTGGCGCGGGCGGGTTCACTTCCGAATCGGCGGGCGACCTGGACGGGGGCGTACTGTACCGGATAGACTGTTCGACCGCGAACTACGAGGGGTTTCTCGAGAGACACGGACTGCCTCCTCACACGGCAACCACCCTTCTGGTCGGCACCGAACACGCCGGGTGGAGAGTGGCGGGCGGCATCGGGGCCTATGTGGAGGAGATGGAACGGCTGGCTCCCACGGGCAGCCTGGCCCTGTGCCTGGTTCCGCCCGGGGACGTTCCCTGGCCGACGGAGGAATTCGCCAGGGAGCACAGGCTGGTACACCCCGCGTCCTGGTTTTCCGGCAACCGGCTGCCCCGGACCATGGAGCGGGCCGCGCTGGAACTATCCCGCCAGGCCGCGTTCTACCTGCCCGCATTGGGCTGCGTCGAGTACCAGGAGTTTCTGGGCGTGGGCGTGGAGATCGCGAAGGGGGCCAACGAAGGGCTGTTGCCTCCCTGGGTGGTGTGCAGGGCGCGGTGCCACGGGGACACGGTGTACCTTGAAAACGCCTCGGGCTGCTGGATGGGCGAGCCCGGGCAGTTGCGCACCGCCTACATGGAGCGCCTCAGCGTGGAGTTGGCCGGGGAAGCCAGCTTTCCCAGCCGGTTTCTGCGAACCTTGTACGAAAACTCCGGCTATCGGCTGGACGCCGAAAAATGCGTGCACGCCGCTTACCCTGCGCGGGTGCCGGGGCCGCCGGAAGCCCGGGATTATTCCATGGCGGACACCCTGGTGTTTTTCGGCAGGCGAAACCGGGCCAAGGGCTTTCCCGAATTCGTTCGCGCCCTGGAGATCCTGGCGGTCCGGGGGATAACCTCCATACGCCGGGTTGTCCTTTTGGGCCGACGCGATCCGTGGCTGGCCGGGGAGAACGACAGGCTCGCGGGCCTGCCCATGGAGATCAAGGAGATCGAATGTTCCAGGAGGGAGGCGACGCGTACACTGGCCGAACTGGCTCCGAACGCGCTGTGCGTACTTCCCTATCGCGGCGACAATCATCCATGCTCGGTGACCGAGGCGGTGTTCGCGGGGATACCGGTATTGTGCGCGAATGCGGGAGGCATCCCCGAGCTGATCCCGCAAGAGTTCCATCGCGACGTCCTGTGCCCGGTCGATCCCGAGGGACTGGCGGCCTCCATCCTGCGGGCCACGGCCATGAGCGGGGACAAACGCCGCGCCCTGGCCCGGGCGCTGTTCGACGCCACGGCGGACCGGCTGGCCGAGGTGAACAGGGGCTTGTGTCGCCCCGCCTCTTCGCCGTCCGCGCCGCCTTCGGAACACGAGGGCTCGCCCACGGCCCGTGTCGTCGTGTTTTCACCCAGAACGGAGGAGACCCTGGCCCTGGCCGCGGCCCTGAATGCCCAGACCCTGTTTCCGGATACCGTTCTGGTGGCCGGCGACCCGGTGCTTACCATGGAGGCCGAGGCCGGGCTGACCCAGCTCTCCATGCCCTGGGAAAGCGCGGAGGCCCGGGGCGGCGCACAGGTTCCGGGCATCGACTACACCCTGTTCCTGGCTCCTGGCTGCGTTCCGGGCCCGGATCTTTTCCGGCGGCTGGTCCTGGCTCTTCAAGGCCGACCCGACGCCGTGGTTTCCTGCTGCCACGTACATATGGTGAAAGAGGGAGGGGGACGCTTCGTGCTGCGTCCCATGGGCGTGGACGGCCCGTTGTGGCAGGCAGTGGAACAAGGTGTCCCCCCGGCGTTCTGCGTCCGGGGCGGCCCGGCTCTCGCCGCGGACAGCCATGAGCGGGTGTACGCGGCCCTGGCCGGGGCCGGAAGGGTTGCCGTGGTGCCCAGGATACTGGCCACCGCGCCGTCCGCGGGTTGCAGGGAAAGCCTGTTCCGGGCGTTGCACAACGCGGCCGGTGTCCGCGAGGTGGGTCGGTACGACGCCCTCAGGCTGTGCGCGGCCCTGGACAGCCTGTGCGCGGCGTACGATTCGCCGGCCATGACCCTGGCGCGCAGGCTTTCCGCGGCTCCGGGGCTGGCGAGGACCGCCAAGGCCTTTTTGGGACGGGCCGCCCGGGTCGAGGAAGCCGTGTCCAGGCGGACCAGGGGAAAGTGAGGCCGGTTTTTTGGACTTCACCATAGCCATATGCACACACAACCGCGCCGATGTCCTGCCCCGCGCCGTGCGCGCGGCCCTGGCCCAGGATCGCGCCCCGGACTCCTACGAGGTCCTGGTGGTGCCCAACGCCTGCACGGACGGCACCCGGACCGTGCTGGAGGAGCTTGTCGAACAGTACGACGACAGGCTGAGGTACGTGCCTGAAAACCGGGTGGGCCTTTCCGTTGCCCGGAACACGGCGTGCGCCCACGCCCGGGGAAGGTACGTGGCGTACCTGGACGACGACGCCGAGCCCTCGTCGGATTATCTGTCCGCCCTGGCCGAAGTGTTCGCGGCCGAATCCGCCGTCGGCGCCGTCGGAGGCCCCATCGAGCTCCTGTGGGACTCGCCGCCTCCAGGGTGGTACGAACCGGGCCTGGACGGCCATTTCAGCCAACTGCGGCTGGCTTCGTACCGGCTGGACCTTTGCTATCCGCACTTTCTCTTCGGCACCAACATGGCCTTTCCAAAACGGCTCGTCCAGCAGATCGGCGGGTTCGACGCCCGGTTCGGACGACTGGGCAACCAGCCAATGGACTGCGAGGACGCGGAAATCCAGGTGCGCATTCGAAAGGCCGGCCTCCGGGTGGTGTACGAACCCCGGGCCCTGGTCATGCACAGGGTACTTGCCGACCGGGTCAGTGTGGAATACCTGGTGCGAAAGGCCACGGCTCACGGCAAGTCCCGCTGCCTGATGGAATTCATGCACGGGTTGAATCCCACTCCCGGCGACGAGGTGCTCACCCTGGCGGAATCCCTCGCCCGCTCCGCGCTGGACAAGGACCGCGGACCCCTTTTCGAACGACTGGCCCGGGCCTCCGCCGCGGCATACATCGCCCAGTGGTTCCAGCTTCGCCTGGGCGGCGGGCCACGGGGCCTGCTCACCGAGGGATGAGAAACGGGTCCCCGGCTCCGTGAACGGGCCGGGCGGTGTGGCCGCATGGAAGGGGCACGGAGTGTCCCGCCTGGAAGGGTGGATGCGGCGTCCGGTGTCCTTACTGGTTGAACCGGTTCCAGCCCTGGCGATAGTACTGCGGAAGGACCGGATCCTCCAGGCGGTTGACCTTGATGTCCTCCGGAGGCTGCATGTCCTCGGGAAACACGAACAGGCTTTGCAGGGTACCCGTATTCAAAAACCGGGTGGAAACCCGGGGTTCGAGGGACATGGGATCGATTTCGTGCCTGGCGGCCAAAAGAAATCCCCACTCCCCGAAGGACGGTACGTTGACGTGGTAGGGCAGGGGTACGAGGCCCGGTATTTCCGGGCGGATCGCAGCGGCCACCGTCTTCACCACGCACCAGTAGGCCCTGGGGGCGTAGAACGGACTGGTTGCGTGGGTGGCGAAGACGCCGCGGTGCGAAAGGCGCTTTTCCACCAGGGCGTAGAACGAGGTGGAATACAGCTTGGCAAGGGCCGGGCCGCTGGGGTCGGGCAGGTCGGCCAGGATCACGTCGAAGAAGTCCCTGCTGCTTTCGAGATAGCGCATGGCGTCGGTGTTCACCACCTCCACCCGGGGCGAGCGCAGTGAACCCCGGTTCAGCTCCACCATCTCGGGACGCTCCGTGGCCATCTCCGTGATTACGGGGTCCAGATCCACCAGGACCACGTGCTCCACGGTGTCATATTTGAGCACCTCCCTGGCCGCCATGCCGTCGCCGCCGCCCAGCACCAGGACGGTTCGGGGCCGGGGATGGGCCTCCATGGCCGGGATCACCAGCGGTTCGTGGTACCGGGCCTCGTCCACGCTGGAAAACTGGATGTGCCCGTTCAGGTACAGCCGAACGTCGCCCCGCCACCTTGTCAGCACGACCCGCTGGTACCGGGTGGAGTCGGCATAGATCACAGCGTCCTGGTACAACAGGTCCTCGAAGAATCCCACCAGTTTCGCGGACCACGCAAACACCGCCACCAGCACCACGCAGGACACCACCAGGCCCAGCCAAAGACCACGCTTGGGAGGACGCACCATCACGTATCCCGCGTAAGCCACGGCAAGGTTCATCAGTCCGAAAATCCCGGAGGCCCGGCTCAGGCCCACAAGAGGCAGCACCACCAGCGGAAACAACAATGCGCCGGCCAGCGCCCCCACATAGTCCAGCGCCAGAACGTGGGAAAGGGCCCTGGAAACGCTTCCGGTTTCCTTCAGTATCCGGACGAGCAGCGGGATCTCGACGCCTATGAGAATGCCGAGGGTGGCGCACAGCGTGTAGAAAAAGGGGGGGAATAACGGAGGGGCCAGCGCGGACACGGCAAACATGCCGGGCGAACTGCACCCCCCGATGAGTCCGATCCACACTTCCAGCAAAACGAAAGTGCGGAAGAGGTTTTTGGTGACGAACTGGGCAAGATAGGAGCCCAGGCCCATGGCCGAAAGGAATACCCCGATGACCAGGGAGAACTGGGTGACCGCGTCTCCCATGAGGTAGCTGGCCACGGCCCCGGCGACCAGCTGGTAAACCAGGCCGCTGGCCGCCACCAGGAAGACGGAACTGAGCAGTACGATCCTGCCCGGCCTGGAGACGGCCTCCGAATGCTCGTCCATGTTACGTGATGGCTGCCGAGATGATTAAAGCAAGCCCGATGATCACGGCTCCCAGTATGATGCCCAGGGCGGTGTTCTGGTCATCCTCGATTTCCTTCTGGATGGAAAAGGGCGCCACCTTGGTGCAAAGCCAGAAACCCAGGGCGAAAACCACCATGCCCACGAGCGAGTATACCACGGTAAGAATGAGTTGTATCAGATGCGTTTCGGTCATTTCCCTCTGCCTCCGAATGAAAAAGTGATTCGTTGTTGCCGGTATTTTGACTGCGCCAGCGGCTACTTGCCGCCACGAAGACCACCGCCCGCGTGGGTGCGTCCGTAGTAGAGGAAAAAGCCTCCGCGGTGTCCGGCGCGAACGCTGTCCTGTCGAAGCTGGATGCCCTGGGGGTGCTCCGCCGTGTTCACCCCCACCTTGTTGAGGGTGGCCGCCGCGGCCAGCAGCGTGGTCCCGGCCAGGATTCCCGCGAACAAAACGGCTATGATCGTGTACTTCATGAGATGCATTCTCCCAAAGGTCCCGGAAGGTTCCGGGAGCCGGATGTCAGTCGACCTCCCACTCGTCGCCGTACTTCCACTTGGCAAAGAGGAACAGCACCGCCACGAGCAGGACGAGGCTCAGGACGCACGCGGCCCAGAACCAGGTGGCCAGCAGCGCCCCGTCCTTCACGACAATGTCCAGGCCGTGGCGCGCCGTGGTGGTATTGGACGTGTTTCCGTATGCGCTTACCGCGTGGACCAGCAGTTTGTAGATGCCGGGTTCAGGGACCATGAAGTGCAGGTCCTCGGTTCGGCTGCCCTCGCTCCAGGAGTCCTCTCCGCTGCCTCCGGAGTAGTAGGAGACGTCCTTTTCCGCCACGTGGACGATGAGGTCGTCCTGCCGCACCAGGGCCATGTCAAAGGCCATCCAGGCGTTGTTCAGCCTGGGTGTGGGATTCAGGTTGACCTCCACCACGTCGTTCTTTTCGGCTACGGTGAACGGCTCGGAAAAGGCCTCGCCGGTCAGCTGCTGCTCGGTGAAATGCTGGCGCAGGACCACGGTGCCCCGGGTCTCCGCCCACAGGGCCAGCATCAGGTTCAATACCAGGGCCACCGCCGCCATACCCGCCAGCATCATGTACCATCTCTTGGCGGTGCCGGCGTCCATCTCCTCCGCGAGGTCCGCGTCCTGGTGCAATTCGGGCTTGCCAGTGGCTTCACGCACCTTTTCAAGCGGTATCCCGCGGCCGATGCCGAACTCCACCTCGTTCAGGACCTGCTGGACCTCGTACTGTTCGCCGGAACCCTTCTTGTCCGAGAACTCGGCGTACTCCATCACGTCCCCCACCCTGGCGATCCATGGCAGGGCCCCGTCCACGTACGCGATCTCGTACAGGCCCGTCCCCTCGCACACCCAGGTGCGGCCGTCCGCGGTTTTCAGGGTGTCGCCGCGTTTTTTCGTGAACGGGCTGATGGTGTCGCCGCCTTCGGGCATCACATGGGTATTTCCGGAAAGGGAGTACCGGCCCTTGTACTCGTCGAGCCACATGGGCGCCCTTCGGGGATGGTACAGCAGGTACTGCCTGCTCAGTTCGGAGGTGTCCCCGTCCTCGATCAGGGCCAGGCGGGCGATGATTTCGTAACGGACGTTTTTTTCATACCAGGAATCCCCGACATTCAGGGGAAAGTCCCACTTGCCGCCCGGGCTCTTGCCAAGGATGGTTTTCTCCTCGGACGAAAGGTCCACGTGGCTGCCGCAATAGGGGCAGACGATCAGCTCGGAGCGTTCGTCCTTCTGGGTGAGGGGACCGTTGCAGCTGGTGCACCTGAGCTCCTTGGGCTTGTATTCCGGCCGTGGCCGTCCCGCGTTCAGGCCGAACCTGTTTTTCTCCATGGAAGTCACCACTCGATGCCGTCGTCGTCAAGTTCCAGTGCCACCGGCTTTAGCCAGCGGCCGGTGAACACGGTGGGCGGGTCGTCGTCGTACTCGATGCCCAGCGTGTGGCGCCCGTCGGCAGTGGAGCCGTCGGCGTAGGGGTATTTCTCGCCGGGTAGCACGGCCTTGGGCAGTTCGCCCTCGATGCCGGTGCACTCGGCCTCGCCCACCTCGGTGATTATGTATTCGCGGTCGTTCACGTGGACCACGGCGCCCGTGGTCATGTCCCCGTAGGGCGGCACGTGGTCGGGCGGCGTCTTCATCTGCCATGCGAACTCATGGTTGTCCTCGGTGAGCCAGCCCAGCTCGGCGTTGTCGAATTCCAGGAACCATTCGTCCCAGAAGCCCTGGCCGAAGCTGTACCTCGCCCGTCCCAGGACGACGAACCGTTTGTTGAACAGGGTTCCCGAGGCCCCCCGGTAGAGCCTGGAGAAGCCTTCGGGGAGTGTCGCCTGCTTGCCCGCGTTCTTTGCCTTGTCCTTGTCCCAGTAAACGGTGTTGCCGCAGTACTCGCAGACAATGGAAACCACGCCGGGATTGTTGACCTTTTGGGGCGCGCCGCATGATGGGCACTTGAACTTGGGTGGCATGCCTGGTACCCGATTTTTGCTTGAAGGTTTGTCGGAAGTCGGCCCGGAAATCAGTATGCAGTATAACGTCGGGGCATGTCAACATGCGGTATCTGCGGACTGGGGAGGCTCCCCGTCCGGAAAACAGGGGCGAAACGATTCAAAGACCCGCCCTGGCCGGGCGGGCCTCCGAAACTCGAAGTCAGTATTCCGCTTATTCGATGACGGCGATGACAGCGCCGGTGTCGACCTTGTCGTCCACCTTCACCTTGAGGCTGGCGACCGTTCCCGCCGCGGGGGCCGCGATGGGGTTTTCCATCTTCATGGCCTCAAGAATCACGATGTCCTGATCCTGGGTCACCTGGTCGCCTTCCTTCACCATCACATTGACGATCGTCCCGGGCATGGGAGCGACAACTTCCGTGCTCATAATAACCTCCATTGGGCATGACTTTGTTCGGATGGTCGCGGCATTGGCCGCGCACCTTCCATTCTGGTTGACAATTGCGGACATTTGACCACGGACTTGTAGACAATGGGCTGCCCCATGTCAAGCCAAAACACTTTCCGGCCTTTTGGCGCCGGAATCAAAAAGGGGTTCATGCACATGGTGGGCGCCATCCGGGGGGACATTATCGCATGGCAGTTAAAGAGGACCTGAATCCGTGAGCGGTCTCAGGTGGTGCGGACGCAAGGAAGAGACCTGCCGGCTGTACTGAAGTACGCAGGCCGGGCTCTGACGCCGCAGACGCGCCGCATGAGACCGCCCCGGAGGGCGAAAATCCTTTCACCCACCGGGTGAAACGAAGATTTGTTCAAGAACACGCGGAAAGTCCTGTTTATGGGGTTCTTGAAAGTTGCTTCAATGTTTTCGTCACGGATTCTGGGAGGACACTTTCGCCTGGGTAACAGCCTGTTGAAAAACGCGATCTGCGGCGTTGCGCTTCATTTCTCGTCA
>JBKHBM010000190.1:0-5153 GCA_046542385.1 Desulfatibacillaceae bacterium
CTTGAAGTAGTCGCCGAAGGAGAAGTTGCCCAGCATCTCGAAAAAGGTGTGGTGCCTGGCCGTGTATCCCACGTTTTCAAGGTCATTGTGCTTGCCGCCCGCGCGCACGCATTTCTGCGAGGTGGCGGCCCGGGTGTAATCGCGGCTTTCCTCTCCGAGGAATATCCGCTTGAACTGGACCATGCCCGCGTTGGTGAACAGCAGCGTGGGGTCGTCCTGGGGTACCAGGGACGCGCTTTTGACCACCCTGTGGTCGTTTTCCCTGAAATAGTCGAGAAACGCGCGCCGAATCTCATTACCGGTCATCATGCACACTCCAAAAAATGTTTTCACCCCGCCCGGCGCCATGCGCGCCGAACGGGGCTTGATATCCCTGCCGTCCCTGCCGGGGCGGCGCCGTGGAAAACGAATGTATTGGCCGAAATCAGTTCTCCGCGGCCTCCGGCTGCTGCTCCCTGGCGGGTTCCTCCGGCTTCGGATCCGGCGGCGGAGGCGTGGCCGCGGCTATGCCCAGGCTTTCGCGGACCATGCGATAGGCCCGCTCGTAGATGTCGGGATTGTCCAAAAGGAACTTCCTGATTTTTTCCCTGCCCTGGCCCAGGCGTTCCCCGTCGAACGAGTACCACGCCCCGCTCTTTTCGAGAACCCCCGTCTGCACGCCCATGTCCAGCAGGTCCCCGGCGCGAGAAATGCCCTCCCCGTACATGAGGTCGAACTCGATCTCCTTGAAGGGGGGCGCCAGCTTGTTCTTGACCACCCTCACCTTGGTCCGGTTGCCCAGCACGTCCGCGCCCTCCTTGATGGCCTGCAGCCGTCTGATGTCCAGACGAACCGAGGAGAAGAACTTCAGCGCGTTGCCGCCGGGCGTGGTTTCCGGGTTGCCGAACATGACGCCGATCTTCATGCGGATCTGGTTGATGAAGATGAGGCACGTGTGGGTCCGGCTGATGGTGCCCGTGAGCTTGCGCAGGGCCTGGGCCATGAGCCGCGCCTGCAGTCCGACGTGGGAATCGCCCATGTCGCCCTCGATCTCCGCCCTGGGCACCAGCGCGGCCACCGAGTCGATGACGATGATGTCGACCGCGCCGGAACGGACCAGCACCTCGGCGATCTCGAGGGCCTGCTCCCCGGTGTCGGGCTGGGACACGAGCAGTTCGTCCACGTTCACCCCCAGCCTGCGTGCATAGTTCACGTCCAGGGCGTGTTCGGCGTCGATGAAGGCCGCCACCCCGCCCAGGCGTTGCGCCTCGGCAACCGAGTGCAGGGCCAGCGTGGTTTTGCCCGAGGCCTCCGGCCCGTAGATTTCACACACCCGGCCCCGGGGAAGGCCGCCTATACCCAGGGCGGCGTCCAGGGCCAGGGATCCCGTGGGAATAGCCGGGACGTTGATCACGTTGTTGGTCCCCAGCTTCATGATGGAGCCCTTGCCGAACTGCTTTTCGATCTGCTCCAGGGCCTCGCCAAGGGCCTTTTCCTTGCCCTCCGGCCCTTCGGGTTTCTTGTCGACCTTCTTGTCGGCCTTCTTGTCACCCTTCTTGTCAGCCATGCTTTCCTCCGTGTGGAGCGCCGTCACTCTCCGGCCCCAGGCCGGAGTCGTGCAGCGGGGTATAGACCGCGCCGTCTGGCGTGAGGTCGCTTTTGATCAGGCGAATCGAATCCGCCGTGAAGGTTTCCGTGCAAAAACCCAGGTGCTCCTCCAGCGCCTCGGCAAGCCGCCTCCCGGAAATCCGGCGTCTGGTCCGGCCCATGGTCAGGTGGGCGGTAAACCGCCTTTCCTCCCGGGGGAGGCCGGCCCGGGCCAGGGCCACCTCCAGGCATTCGTGCAGTTCCCGCAACTCGTTCACCGCGCCCGACACGCCGATCCACAGTATCCTGGGATTTCGCATGTTCGGAAAAACCCCGGTGCCCCGGGCGGCCAGTTCCAGCGGCCCGCACGAGGCGGCCGCCTCGCCCATGGCGTCCTTCACCGCTTCCAGGGTCTGTTCATCCACGTCCCCCAGAAAACGCAGGGTCAGGTGGATGTTCTCCGGCGGTATCCATCTCACGGGCAGGTCCAGGCGCTTGAGCCCTTCCTGGACCTCGGCGATTCGCTGTTTTACGGATTCGGGCAGTTCGATGGCGATGAACGTTCTCATGGTCCCGGACATGTCCGTCTCCCTGATGCGGGCGGCTTCGTTCAACCACCTGATATCCCGGCATGTTTCCTGCGTCAGCCAGTGGCCGGGACGATCTTGCGGCGGCATCATATCATGCCGCGCCACGCCGCACAACGCCCCGGGAGCCTGAAAACGCCGCCCCCGCCTCCGTGGCCGTCGACGAGGGTTGTCAAGGTCCCACGGCGCGGATCACCGCCTCGTACACCTCCCGCAGCGAAACCCCGACCGTGCCCGCGATCCGCCGGCATTCCTCGTACTCCGGGGCCACCCGGAACCCGCCTCCGGGCAACCGCACCTTCTTGGCCGCGACCCTGCCCCAGGGCGTGTCCACCTCGACCCGTTCCCTCCCAAGGCACCGGCGTTCGCACTCGCTGTACCGCACGCCGATGGTGGTGGTTTCCGTCAGGACCACCTGCGCGATGCTCTCCCGCAGACCCGGCGGGCACACCACCTCCAGCAGCACGCCGGGCCTCCCCTTTTTCATGTACGCGGGCACCATCAAAACGTCCAGGGCCCCGGCCTCGAAGAGCAGTTCCGAGAGGTGGCCGAAATGCTCGGGATTCATGTCGTCGATGTTGGTTCCCACGATGCAGACCCGGTCACGGGAGAGCCCGCTCCGGTCCCTGCCCAGAATCACGCGAAGGCAGTTGGGGCGCTCGTCCAGTTCCCGCGTGCCGATACCGTAGCCGGTCCCGGCAATTTCCATGGCCGGCGGCGGCCCGAATCCCTCGGCCAGGGTGGACAGGATGGCCGCGCCGGTGGGAGTGACCAGTTCGTGGGGTATGCCCGTGCCGTGGGTGGGGCATCCTTCCAGCAGCCTGACCGTGGCCGGCGCGGGTACCGGCAGGGTCCCGTGCGCGCATTTCACGAACCCGGAGCCCAGGGGAAAGGCCGACGCGAAAACCCGCGATACTCCCAGGTGATGCAGGCCGAAAAGGGTGCCGCACACGTCCACGATGGCGTCGATACCCCCCACCTCGTGAAAGTGCACGTGCTCGGGGTCCGTGCCGTGAACTCCGGCCTCGGCCCGCGCAAGCCTGTCGAACACGGCCAGCGCACGGTCACGCACCCACCCGGGAAGCCCGCTGTTGTTTACGATGTCGCGTATGGCCGCATGATCCCGGGAATGGACGTCGTCCTCCGCATGGACCACCACGCGCGTGCCGTGAATCCCATGGCGCCGGTCGCCGAACACCTCCAGCCGGAAGCCGGACAGGGGCAGGCCGGCCAGCGCCTGTTCCAGCGCGGCCATGTCCACGCCCAAATCGGCCAGCGCGCCCAGGCACATGTCCCCGCTCACCCCCCCGATGCAGTCGAAATACGCGATCATCCGGTCGGCCCCGTGCCCTTTCCGGCGTGCAGCTTCACGATCTCCAGCAGCAGCTCCGCGCTTTTCACCATGTCGGACAAAGCCACGGATTCCCGCACCGTGTGCATGTCGCGCATTCCCGTTCCCAGGATCCCGCAGGCGATGCCGTTGGCGAAAAAGATGTTGGCGTCCGCGCCGCCGCCGCTCTGGTGAAGCGCGAGGTCCCGGCCCAGCCTGTCGGCGGCGTCCATGGCCAGTCGGACCACGGGATGGGTGTCGGGTATGTCGATGAGGCCGAAGTCCTTTTCCACGCGGACCTCGGCGGGGGGAAGCTCGAACCGCCCCCGGAACTCTTCCCTGGCCTCGTTCACGGCGTCCTGGAACCCGCGCTCCATGGCCCTGGTCACCGCTTCCAGCTTCTCCTCGTCGTGGCTCCTGGCCTCGCCGCGAACGGTGACCCGGGACGGGACGATGTTGGTGGCCACGCCGCCCTCGATCAGCCCGATGTTGCACGTGGTCTCCTTGTCGATGCGGCCGATTTCGATCTTGGCAAGGGCCCTGGCCGCCAGCTGGATCGCGTTCACCCCGTTTTCCGGGGCCACGCCCGCGTGGGCGTCCTTGCCGTAAACCACGAACTCGATCTTGTTGGCCGAGGGGGCCCTGGTCACGATGTGGTCCGTCCCGGTGGTGTCCAGCGCATAGCCGTATCTGGAGGACAACAGCGAGTAGTCCAGGTGCTTGGCCCCGACCAGGCCGATCTCCTCGCAGACCGTGAACACCACCTCAAGGGGCCCGTGCCCGATGTTGTTCTCCCGAAGCACGGTCAGCACCTCCAGGATGATGGCAAGCGCGCTCTTGTCGTCCGCGCCCAGGATGGTGGTGCCGTCCGAGGTGAACACGCCGTCGCGCAGCTTCGGCCGTATGTTCTTCCCCGGTTCCACGGTGTCCATGTGGGCGTTGAGCAACATGGGCTCCACGTCGGACCCGCCGTCGAAAAAGGCCACCAGGTTGCCTGTTTCGCTGCCGGTCCTCGCCCCCGAGTCGTCCCGCACCACCCTGGCTCCCAGATGCGAAAGCCTCCGCTGCAGGTGGTCAGCCACCGCGCCCTCGCTCCGGGAAACCGAATCGATCCGCACCAGTTCCATGAAAAGGTCGCCAAGGCGATGGTCGTTTATCATCTGTCGTTCCCTGTCCGGTCCGGGGGATGGTTCGGCCGCGCTGGCACTGATCGACGTGCACTGATCGTCGTTGACAGGGCGTGCCCGATGTCGTACCTTCTGGCTTCGCGCGGAAGTGCGCAGCTCACTGGTGGGGCTCCCGGACTTCAAATCCGGTGTGGGGCGCTAAAAACGTCCCGGGTGGGTTCGATTCCCATGCACTTCCGCCATTTTTATTTGCTGTGGAACTTCCCGGCCGGGTTTACCAGCCTGTTGAAAAACGCGATCTGCGGCGTTGCGCTTCACTTCTCGTCAGTGCGGCGTACCTCAAGTACGCCTTATTCCTCGAAATTCGCGCGCCTTGCATCTCATCGTTTTTGAACAGGCTGAAGATTTCGAGTTTTTCAACGCGCTGTTACGGACCAGACATCCTCCCGTGGCAGTGTCCAGAGTTTTTCGCACTTTGCTTTGCAGGCTCCTGAATCCGTGAGCGGTCTCAGGTGGTGCGGATGCAAGGAAGAGACCTGCCGG
>JBKHBM010000065.1:0-25430 GCA_046542385.1 Desulfatibacillaceae bacterium
ACTGACGAGAAATGAAGCGCAACGCCGCAGATCGCGTTTTTCAACAGGCTGTTATTGTCCGGCGGGCTCGCCCCGGGATTCGCCTTCGGTGTCCTTTCGCTCCCGACCTGCCTCGATGGCCGAGATCCGCTGCCGCGTCCGTTGGCAGGCCGCGGCGTCCTCGCGGCCCTCGCAGGCCGCGTCCACCATTCGCGCGGCCTCGTCGAAACGGCCGGCGGCGGCGAGGTAGACCGCCTTCATCAGGCCCAGTCCGTGGTTGTCCGGGTACTTTTCCACGGCCTCGTCCAGCAGGGCGACGGCCCGCCTGGGCTTGCCCTGCCGCATGTGTATCCTGGCCATGGCCGCATACAGGTTCGGAAACCCATTGAGGTTCCGGGCTTTTCGCATGTCCGCCAGGGCGCGGTCGTACTCCCCCAGGTCCTCCCGGGCCAGTCCGCGGTTGTAGTAGGTGGCGGCGGAAAGAGGATCAAGCCGCAGGGCGGTGTTGAAGTCGTCGACGGCTTTCCCGGGCCGGCCCGCTCCCCGGTAAGCGTTTCCCCGGTTGTTGTAGGCGTTCCTGTCCCCTGGATTGGCCTGTATTTCAGCGGTGTGGTCGCTTATGGCGTCCTCGTACCTCCCCAGGCCCGCGTTGGCCCTGCCGCGCACATACCAGGCGTCCTCCAGGCCGGGAGCCAGCTCCAGGGCGCGGTCCACGTCCTCCAGGGCCTCGGCGTACCGGCCCAACCCGACGTACGCGCGGGCGCGATTCAGCAGGGCGCCCGGTGCGTCGGGCGTGATTTCCAGCGCCTTGCCGGCGTCCTCCACGGCCTGCTCGTTCTTTCCCAGGGTGCTTCGCACGCCGCTCAGGACAATGTAAGGCATGGGGTATTGCGGGGCGATTCGGACCGCCTTGGCAAACCGCTTTTCCGCCTCCTGAAAATCGCCCTGGGCCAGGGCTTCCCGGCCGCTTTCCATGGCACGTTCCGCTCGCCACCGGTCGATGCGGTCACAACCCGACGACGCCAGCAACATCCCGGCCAGCCCCAGGACAATGAGCCAAAGACGGGGACGGGCGGACATCCGGGTATTATAGAGGCTGATTGATGACATTGCTCATCTGACGATAACGTACGCTGGTGAGTTGGTCGCCGCGCATGTCCGCCTGCTCGTACAGGGCCATGCTCAGCGAGCCGGTGCCGAAGGTAAGGTCCATGGGAATCCGGATGGTGTGGCTGCCGGGTTTCCCCAGCGGCCCACCGAAAACGACGAGAAAGGCGCCGCGAAAGGTGGCGCCGTCCGTGTCCTGCAAGGACACGGTGGATGCCATGATCTTCAGGCCGCCCGCCTCCCGCAGGGTGTAGTCCCGTCCCATGGACATGATGTCCGTACCCATGGACGCCACGAAATGGGGCTGCACCAGAACGCCCAGGGTCGCGTCACCCTCGGGGACGCCGCGCGCTCCGGGTTCCAGACGGAGATCGATTTCCACCACCAGTTCTCCACCCTCCCGCTTCCAGTCCGCCACGGACAGAAGATAGGGGTATTTCGACGAATCGTCGGGCCCCGCCTTCCCGGAGGGGACCGCCTGTCCCGCGGACAGGACGAGCAGCACAAGGGCCAATCCGGCGGCAAACCCCCTCAGGGCATGGCGATGATCGGGATGTCGATCCCGGTCTTTTCGATCACGTTGTCGCATTTGTACTTGAGCACCTTGCCTTGGGCCAGCCTGCCCTTCATGCGCCACAGTCTTGCCTCCCCGGGCTCCCTGGCCTCCTTCTGGTCCGCGATGGCGAAAAATTCCTCGGCCTCCAGGTGCGCGGTTTCCACCAGGCGCTCGTACTCGTCGGTCAAGGCGTCGCTGCCCGGGAAATTGTCCAGAAAGAACAGGAAATACAGTCTCCAGCCGCGTTGCATGCGATCCAGGAGTTCGGATTTCCCCGTCTGTTGCAGGTCGATGAACGACCGGTACTCCAACAGGGAATTCGCTGCCTGCGAGTAGGCCCTGGCCAGCGCCTTCAGATCCTCGGCGACGAGCCCGTCTGCCTTTGCCGGAGCGGAAACCGGCGACGGAGCCGGCGCCTCGGCGGAAGCCGTCTTCGCGGAGGTTCCCAGATTGTGGACGCGGATGACGTTGTCCTGGGCCACCATGCCCAGCCCGTTCTGCTGCAACACCCGGTCCAGTATCCCGTCCCAGGGCATGGGCTCCGCCATCTTCAAATCCACCTTCCCGGTGACGCCGCTTTCCAGTTCGAACGTCTTTCCACTCACCGCCTCCAGCATGGTCAGCACCTCTATGAGGTCGGCGTCCGCGAAGTTCGCCTTGATGGTCTGGCCCGTGTACTCGCGTTCGCCCGCTTCGGGCGGCGCAACGGCCTTGTTCCCCTCGCCGGTGTCCACGCTTTCCACCCTGTCCTTGGGATAGCCCACCACGGACCCGTACATGATGACCTTGACCTGGCCGTCTTCCTCCCAGACCTTTTCCGAACGAATCACGCGGCCGTTTTTCAGTACCACGGAATCCGCATACGCGCACACGGGCATGGCGAACCAGACGGCAAGGGCAATCCAGGCGGCGATTTTTCGAGGGGATGCGAGCATTTTCCTCCGTCGGCCGCGACGGCGCGGCGTCTGCACGAGAAGACTGTAACCCGGTCGCCCTGCACTGTCAACGCAGGCCCGAACCGCAAAACACCCCGGTATTCAAGGGTAAAGTCCCGTTGGCGGGGTACGCGGTGACCGGAAATTCAAAAGGACCAGGATACGTTGAGGCTTGCCGCGGGTCCCGCGTCCACGTCGAACTCCGCGAACAGGTCGCCGTCATCATTATGGAAACTGAACTCGCGGTAAAACACCCAGTGGCCACCGATGGTGACCGACAGGCCGGACGCCGGATACAGGTCGGCATACAACCCCGCGTTCACGTTCCGGAACCTGACGAACCCGTCGGGGAGCACCGTGCTGTCGTCGGCCAGGGCATACGTGGGCCGCCACCAGTTGCCGGACAGACGCACTCCCGCGAACTGGTTGATGCGATAGGAAACCTGGGTGGAGGGAAATCCGATGGACGCTGAAAAGCCGCTCACGTCCTCCCTGTCGCCCTCGCCAGCGGCTGCCCCGCGGCCCGTGCCCTTGCCGAAGGCGACGCCCGCAACGGGCCAGGCGCCCCAGGAGAAACCGTCATGATACACCATGGCTCCCAGGGAAAATCGCCACCCGGAAAGGGAATAGCCGATTCCTCCCCGCACTCCTCCGTAGGCGCCGTCCCCGGTGGCCTCCTCGAAGGCGGTGCCCACGTACGCTCCGGTGAAGTAATGAAAGGCGCCGCCGAACCTGCCCCTGTAATTCGCCGAAAGGGACAGGTTGTGCATGCGGTCCCAAGGCTCGTGAACGCCGTCCCCGAATGGAATACGGCTCACGTCCTCCCACCGGAATTCGTTCACCCCGTAACTCAGCGTGAAGTAGGAGACCTTGAGCGAGGCCGTGGCCACCAGCATGGAAACCTCGGACGGTCCGTCCTCGATCCCGGCGCTCTGGTAGCCCACGACGGTGGAGGAAAGGGTGGCGTCCCGCGCCTGCGTCGCCGCAGGCTGGCAAAAAACCGCGAACAGGCACAGGCAGACGGCGACGATGCCGGGCAGGCGGAACATGGCGGAAATTGTGGATTGCATGCGAACTCCCTGTCCGGGGAAAAACGTCAAGCAGTAAAACCGGTCACGATTCGACCAAAGAATAGACAAAGGCCAGCGCCCAGGCAAGGTTTTTGTGGAGGCAACGTCTGCCCGCGCGGGACGGAGACAGGGTCCTGCGCGCCAAAACTCCCGGACAGGATACGCGGCACCGCCTCGCCGGCGGGACGTGCACATTGACCGGCGGGGGAGCGGTAGCCCGCGGGGGTCGCCCGGCCTACTTCCCGGCCATGCGAAAGGCCTGGCTTTTCTCCTCGTCGGAGAGCCTGTCCACGATCTGTTCCTGGAGCTTCGACGCCGTGGGGTGTCCCGCCTTTTCAGCCCGCAAAAACAGGCTGTACGCGTAGACCAGGTCCTTTTTGACCCCCTGGCCGTTGGCGTGGAGGATGCCCAGCCGCGCCAGGGCCCCGGGATGTTCCCGTTCCGCCGCCTTTTCGTACCACCTGGAGGCCTCCAGGCGGTTTTTCGGCACCCCCTGCCCGTTTTCGTACATCATGCCCAGGTTCAGCTGGGCCTCCGGGTCGCCCCTGGCCGCATTCTGTTTGTACGCCCGGAATACCCTGGCGTACGCATGAGCCGGATTCTTCATGAACCCCCGTCTTCCTTCGGTCCTTTGAAAAGTCCGAAAATTCCCCGGTTTGTCCGGTTCCACCACCATTTACATACCAATCGCCTACGCGGCGTGTCCAGGGCTTTCGAGCTGGATTCCGAATGCTCACGGGCGCGCCCCCGCCGGTTTTCCGCGGCCGTATGGGCCAATATACCGCATTTGCCCCATATGCGGACACCAGCTTTGTGTTATGGTAATATCAATCGGCAGGTTGGCAACATCAACCCGCAATAATGACAGGAGGGAATGAATCAGTGAAAGTGCCCCTGGAAATCACGTTTCGCGGAGTGGAAAAGACCCCTGCGCTCGAGGCATTGATCCACAGAAAAGCGGAAAAGCTGGATGAGCGCACCGGCAACCTGATCCGTTGCCGGGTAACGGTGGAGAAACCCCAATCCCACTTAAAGAGCGGCAGTCCCTATCAGGTGGTGATCGACATGCGCGTGCCGCCGGGCAAGGAGCTGGTGGTCCGGCGTGACGCCGGCGAGGGCAATATGCACGATCCGCTGGAGATCGTGGTCCGGGACGCCTTCGACGCGGCGCTTAGGAAGATGAACAAGATGATGGAGCAGCTTCGCGGTGAGGTGAAGCAGCATCCGGAGCAGGAAACCGTGGCCGTCATCTCCAAGCTGTTCCGGGAACCCGGATACGGCTTCATCCGTTCGGCGGACGGCAGGGAGATATACTTCCACAAGAACGCGGTGCTCAACGATGACTTCGAATCCCTGGAACCCGGGTACGGAGTGCAGTACAGCGAGGAGATGGGCGAGGACGGACCCAAGGCCACGTCGGTGAGGGTGACCGACCGCCGGAGCTTCGGGAGCTAGCAGCCTGTTGAAAAACGCGATCTGCGGCGTTGCGCTTCATTCCTCGTCGGTGCGGCGTACGCCAGTTACGCCTTACTCCTGGAAATTCGCGCGCCTTGCATCTCATCGTTTTTGGCCAGGCTGATAATCCCGAGTTTTTCAACGGCCTGATAGCGACCCGGCGCACGCGATGCCGGTCGTTGCCGCATGCAATGAAAACGGGGGGAGCGGAATATGTCCGCCCCCCCGTTGGTTTTTCGGTGATCGCCCGTCCTCACTGGAGCAGGCGTTTCACGGAAGCGGTGATCTCCTCCGCCGAAGCCGGCTTGGGCAGGTAGTCATTGGCGTCCATCTCCATCCCGTCGTAATGGGAGTACCGGGTCGACGTGACGTGGGACGCCACTGCGGTGAGCATGACAATGGGGATGTCGTCGTACCGCTCCTCCTCGCGGATGGCCCGGCACACCTCGAATCCGTCCATCTCCGGCATCATCACGTCAAGCACCACCGCGTCTGGAGGGTTCCCGCGGAACTTCTCGAGCCCCTCCTTTCCGTCGTACGCCGTGTCCACGGCAAAACCTTCCTTCTCCAGGTAGGACTTCACCATGTCCGAGTAGTCCGGATCATCGTCCACCAACAGGATGCGTTTCGTCTCGCTCATATACCGCTCCGTTCCGGGCAGCAGGTCAGTCCATGGTCGGCCTGGGGTACAGGCCGGCGCCCTTGACGATTTCCTCGACCTTCTCCTCCCACTCGATGGCCATGATGTGGAAGCCCTTGAGGCCCGGGACTTCCTTGAGCCGCTGGATGGCCTCGATGCACATCCTGATGCCTTCCTCGGCCTGCTTCTCCTTGCCCACGCCCGCGATCCGGGCAACAACGTCGTCGGGCACGTCCATGCCCGGAACGCGGTTTTTCATGTACTTGGCCATACCGGCGCTCTTGAGAGGCGTGATACCGGCCATGATCGCGGTTTTCTCGGTGAGGCCGCGGTCATGGGCTTTTTTCATCCAGTCCTCGAACTTGTCGATGTTGTAGATGCACTGGGTCTGGATGAACTCCGCGCCCGCCTTGATCTTCTTGGCAAGCCGGGGAATCCGGATCTCGTACGGATCGGCGAACGGGTTGGCCGCCGCGCCCACGAACATCTCGGGCCGCCCGTCCAGGTCGCCGCCGCCGAGGAGCTTGCCCTCGTCGCGCATGAGGCGCACCGTCTGGATGAGTTGCATCGAGTCGATGTCGTACACGTTCTGTCCGGCGGGGCAGTCGCCAAAGGACTGGTGGTCGCCGGACAGGCACAGGATGTTGTTGATGCCGAAGGAAGCGGCGCCCAGGATATCGCTCTGCAGGGCGATGCGGTTCCGGTCGCGGCAGACCATCTGCAGCACGGGTTCGAGGCCCATCTGCTTGATTCGGATGCAGGCGGCGACGCTGGACATGCGGGTGACAGACGTCTGGTTGTCGGTCACGTTGATGGCGTCCACGCAGTCCCTGATCAGATTGGCCTTTTCCTCGACCTTGGCCGGATTGCACCCGCGGGGAGGACCGCACTCCGAGGTCACCGCCATATGTCCCGCGGCGAGGATCTTCTCTATTTTGCTCGGTGTTTTAACGCTCATTCCTGCACCTCCTCCTTCTCCACTTTACGGGGTCCGCCGGCGCGGTCCTTGGACCAGTCCTTGAGATCCATCAGCTTTTCGTAGTCGTCCAGGCGGTCCAGGGCCTTGAGCCGTTCCACGATGAGATGCCACGCGCAGTCCACTTCCTTGTTGATCTCGCACTTTCCGCCGGTGGAACCGCCGCAGGGGCCGTTCATGATGCGCTTGGCGCAACGGGACACCGGACAGACCGCACCCGTGATCGCCAGGATGCAGGCTCCGCACGCCTGGCAACGCTCGGTCCACAGGCCCCGCTCCTCGGTAGCTCCGAGAAAGCAGGTGTTGACCCCCGGGAACACGGGCTTTTCGTGGTAACGCTCCGCCATGAACTGCACCCCGACTCCGCAGGCGAGGGAGAGGATGGCGTCGTAGTTGGGTTCCATTTCCGCGATCTCGTCCAGATACTCGCGGTCGCACTGCCGTTCCAGGGTGACCTCGTCAATGGTGACGTCCCTGCCCTGGTTCTGGAAGTACATGCGAAGTGCCGAGGCGAGGATTCCGACTTCCTTCTTGCCACCCGCCTCGCACACGGTGACGCACTCGTTGCATCCCGCGACCAGGATCCGGTCGAAGTCCTTCACCTCTTCGATAATTTCCTCGATAGGTTTTTGATCGGCGACAATCATGTCCTTGGCCTTTCCTCACAATATGGGTAACAGCCTGTTGAAAAATGCGATCTGCGGCGTTGCGTTTCATCCCTCGTCGGTGCGGCGTACGCCAGGTACGCCTTACTCCTCGGAATTCGCGTGCCTTGCATCTCCTCGTTTTTGAACAGGCTGCCAATTCCGGGTTTTTCAACGGCCTGTCAAGCGGCCTGGCCTTTGTTTTTGGCGGCCTTGAGCGGGTTGGGACCCAGTTCTTTCACCTGTTCGGTCATCTCGTTGGCATACTGGGCGAATTTCGGCCCCTCCGAGGAGGACAGGTTGAACATGCGGACGCGATCGGGCTCGAAGCCTATGGACTCCAGCACCTTGCGCGCCTGTTCAACGCGTTTTTTCGCCCGGATGTTGCCCTTCTGGTACAGGCACTCGCCTTCCATGCAGCCGATGACGCAGGCTCCGTCGGCCCCCTTTTCAATGGCCTTCAACAGATGGATCACGTCCACCTTGCCGGTGCAGGGGACCCGGATGATTTTCAGATTGGTGGGGTAACTCAGTCGCATCGAACCTGCCAGGTCCGCGGCGGTGTACCCTCACTGGTTGCAGCAGAACGCCACTATGACGGGCTCGAAGTCGCTCATAGCACTCCCTCCAGCAAGGCCTCGACCTTGCTCATTAACTGGCTGTCCTCGTACCAGTTGAGATGGATGGTTTTGGCCGGGCATTCGGACGCGCAGACGCCGCACCCCTGGCACAGCGCCGGATCGATGTAGCTCTTGCCGTTTTCGTCGATCCTGGGCACCCCGTAGGGGCAGGAACGGACGCATATGAGGCAGGAGGCGCAGTGATCCGGGTCGACCTCGGCCGTCACGGCGGACAGCGTGAGGAAGGGCTGCGACAGGAAGGTGACGGCGCGGGAGGCGGCCGCCTGGGCCTGGGCCACGGTCTCGCGGATGAGCTGCGGACTGTGCGCCGTGCCGCACAGGAAGATGCCCTCTGTGGCCATGTCCACGGGACGCAGCTTGACGTGGGCCTCCATGAAGTGGCCTTCCGTCGTCCTGGGCAGCTTCATGATGTTGGCCAGCTGGCTGGTGTCCTCCGGGATCAGACCGGCGGAGAGGACCAGGGCGTCGGGCGCGGCCTGAATCCTGCGCTTCAATACGTGATCATTGAAGGTGATGAGCAGCTCTTCGCCTTCCTTCTCCGCCACGGGCGCCGTCTCCGGGTCGAACCGGAAGAACTGCACGCCCAGCTCGCGGGCCCTGGTGTAGTATTCCTCCATGAGCCCGTAGGTCCGGATGTCCCGGTACAGGATGAACACGTCGGCGTCCGGGTTCCGTTCCTTGACGTGCAACGCGTTCTTTATGGCGGACTGGCAGCAGATGCGCGAGCAGTTCGGGTTGTCCTCGTTGCGGGAGCCCACGCACTGCACCATGACCATCTGGTCGATGCCCCTGGCATAGTCGGGATCCTGCTCCAGCTTCGCGGACAACTCGACCTGGGTGAGCACCCTGTCGTCCTGGCCGTACAGGAACTCCGTGGGCCGGTACTCCGTGGCGCCGGTGGCCAGCACCACGGCCCCGTGCTCGATGGTCCGGGCCGCGCCGCCGACTTCCACCTCGGTCCTGAAGTTGCCCTTGAAGCCCGAGAACCCGGTTATACCGGCGCCGGTAATCACCTCCACCTTGTCATGGGCCTTTGCCTGTTCCGCCAGGGTCTCCACCAGGGCTTTCACGTCGCCGCCCTCGATGGTGTGGGTGAGCCGGTTGGCCATGCCGCCCAGCCTGTCCTCGCGCTCCAGCAGCACCACCTCGTACCCCTGGTCTCCCAGGTTCAGCGCCGAGGTCATGCCGGCCACGCCGCCGCCGATGACCAGGGCCCGGCGGGTCACCGGGATCTGCTTTTCATCGAGGGACCTTAGCGTGGAGGCGCGGGCCACGGCCATGCGGACGAGGTCCCTGGCCTTGGCGGTGGCCAGCTCGGGATTGTCCGCGTGCACCCAGGAGTCCTGGTTGCGGATGTTGGCCATCTCGAACAGGTACTTGTTGAGGCCCACCTTTTCGAGGGTGTCCATGAAGATGGGCTCATGGGTCTTGGGCGTGCAGGACGCAACCACCACGCGGTTGATGCCGTGCTCGGCGATCAGGTCCTTCATGGAGTCCTGGGCGTCCTGGCTGCACGTGAACAGGTTGTTGCCCGAGTACACCACGTGGGGCAGTGTGGCCGCGTAGTCCTGCACCGCCGGCACGTCCACCACGCCGGCGATGTTGATGCCGCACTGGCACACGAACACCCCCACCCTGGGCTCCTCGCCCGACACGTCCCGCTGCTCCGGCAACTCCAGGGTGATCGTCCTGGTGTCACGGGCCGGGGCCAGGGTGACGCCAGCCGCTCCGGCTGCCGCGCTGGCCTGGGACACGGAACTGGGGATGTCCTTGGGCCCCTCGGTGACGCCCGAGGCGTAGATGCCCCGGCGGTTGGTGGTGACCGGGGCGAAGGGCTCGTTGACCGTGAACCCGTACTGGTCGATTTCCACGCCAAGACGTTCGCACAGGCCCTTGGCCTCCTCGGATACCTGCAGGCCAACGGACAGGACCACCATGTCGAAGGTCTCGATCCGGATGTTGCCGTCCTCGTCCGCGTAGCGCACCTGGAGGTCGCCGGTTTCCCGGTCCTCGGTCACGGTGTGGACCCGGGCCTTGACGAAACGCAGGCCTTCCTTGTCCTTGCCGCGCAGGTAGTATTTTTCGTAGTCCTTGCCGAAGGTGCGGATGTCCATGTTGAATATCGCCGTGTCCAGCTCCTTGTGGGAGTGTTCCTTGGCGATCATGGCGTCCTTGATGGCGTACATGCAGCAGACGCTGGAGCAGTAGTGGTTGCCGCACTTGTTCGTGTCGCGGGAGCCCACGCACTGCAGCCACGCGATCTTGTCCGGCTCCTTGCCGTCTCCGGGCCGCTGCAGGTGGCCCATGGTGGGGCCGGAGGCCGAGAGAATCCGCTCGAACTCCAGCGACGTGAGCACGTTGGGCGACTTCCTGTAGGAGTAGAACTCGGTGAGCGGCTCGGGGTCGTAGGGCTCGCTGCCGGTGCACAGGACCACGGAGCCGATTTCCAGCTCCCGTTCCTCGGCCTTCTGCTCGTGGTCGATGGCCTCGGCCAGACAGGCCTCCACGCATTGATAGCACTCGGAGCAGATGCCGCACTTGAGGCAACGGTCCGCCTCGTGCCGGGCCTCTTCCTCGGTGTAGCCGAAGTGCACCTCGTTGAAGGTGCACTCGCGGTCGTCCACCGCGAGGCAGGCTTCCTCGGCGCGGGGCTTTTTCGGCACGTCCTCGACGTCGGGCTTTTCGTAATCCCATTCCCTGACCCGGCCCTCGGCAAGGTCCAGGCCGTTGATGAACCGGTGTATGCTCTCCGCGGCCTCCTTGCCGCTGGCCACCGCGTCCACCACGCTCTTGGGACCGTAGAACCCGTCGCCGCCGGCGAAGATCCAGTCCACCGGGGTCTGCAGGGTCATGGGATCGGCCGCGAGTCCGCCGCGCCGGGTGATCTCGATGCCCTCCTTCTCCGCGAAGTCCACGACCGGGGACTGGCCGATGGCCACGATGACGGTCTCGGCGTCCAGGACCTGGAGGTCGTTCTCGTCGTACTGGGGATTGAACCTGCACTGGTCGTCGAACACGCAGGTGCAGCGCTTGAACTCCACGCCCCTGACCCTGCCGCCGTCCACCACGAACCGGTTGGGGCCGAGGCAGTTGACGATGTCCACCTTCTGCTCGACGGCCTCCTCGATCTCGTAATCCCACGCGGGCATCTCGTCCCGGTCCTCCAGGCAGACCGTGCGAACGTCCGCGGCGCCAAGACGCCGGGCCGTCAGCGCCACGTCCATGGCCACGTTGCCGCCGCCGATGACGACGACCCTGTCGCCGATCTTCGGGGCATTGCCAAGGGCCGTGTCGCGCAGGAATCTGGTGCCTTCCAGCACGCCCTCCGCGTCCTCGCCATCGACGCCCAGCCTGCGGCTGCCGTGCAGGCCCGTGGCCACGAAGGCGGCCTTGACGCCGTCCTTCTTCAGGCCCTCCAGGGTCACGTCTTTGCCGAACTCCACGCCGCACCTGATATCGACGCCCATCTTCCCGATGAGGCCGATCTCGTTGGCCAGAAGGTCGCGGGGAAGGCGGTACTCCGGAATGCCCACCCGCATCATGCCGCCCGCCTCGGGCAGCTTCTCGTACACGGTGACCGGGTAGCCCCGGCGCGCCAGAAAGTACGCGCAGGACAGGCCCGCCGGACCCGCGCCCACGATGGCGACCTTGTCGTCGCGCCTTTCCGCGACTTCCGGGATGAACGGCTCGGGTTGCTCGAAGTCCCTGTCGGCCAGGAAGCGGTGGATGTTGCGGATTCCGATGGGTTCGTCCACGTCCCCGCGCGTACATTCCTTCTCGCAGGGATGGTGGCAGACGCGGCCGCAGACGGCGGGGAACGGATGTTCCTCCTTGAACAGTTTGTGGGCCTCCTCGTACTGTCCCTGGTTGGTCAATGCCACGAATCCCTGGATGGAGGGATGGGCGGGACAGGTCGCCTTGCACGGCGCGGTGCCGCGCTTGGTGATGGCGTAGGCGCCGGGAATGGCCTGGGCGTACCGCTTGAACGCGGCCTTTCTCAGATCCAGACCCTCGTTGTACTCATTGGGCAGTTCGATGGGGCATGCCTTGGCGCACTCCCCGCAGCTGGTGCACTTGCTCAGGTCCACGAACCTGGGCTTCTGCAGGACCTTCGCCGTAAACCGCCCTTCCTCGCCTTCGACCCCCAACACCTCGGCGTTGGTGATCAACTCGATGTTCAGATGCCGGCCGACCTCGACCAGTTTGGGCGAGATCACTCACATGGCGCAGTCGTTGGTGGGAAACGTCTTGTCCAGCTGGCTCATGAGCCCGCCTATCGCGGACGATTTCTCCACCAGGTACACGAAGTACCCCGAGTTGGCCAGGTCCAGCGCCGCCTGCATGCCTGCAATGCCCGCGCCGACCACCATGGCCGAACCCACGACGTTCCTGTTTTTTTCCGTGCTCATTCTCACTCCCCTTACCGTATTTTTGGTACGCAAATGTTCCGAATCCGCGCGGCCTTGAGCCGGAAGGTCCGGACCGTTTACACCAGGGGCTTCCAGGCAGCCCAAATCCGCCGGAACGCTCAGTGGCGCCGACGGAAAAACCTGGAAAAGCCCGATTATCCAGATTGCATCTTAACACTTTGCAACCGGCTCGATGACCGGTGATTTTTAATGTAAGACACCGTAACCGTCCGTCTATCAGACAAATGGACAAATTTCGGCCACGGTCCCGCTCCACCCCTGATTCCATCGGCCCGGAGCGTCGCGGTTGCCAGTCCGGATATCCCGTGCCCCTTGCCCGCGCCAAAGCCTTCGCCCAAAAGTCAATGGCGTTGCGCCCCCGGGGCTGGGGGGCACGACGAGCTTGCCAAAAGGATTGGAAAAATGCAACAATCCCGGCGGATCGCCGGACAAAGGGTCCGACAGAAGTCGGGAATACCACACAAGTAAGACGATTTCCAGCCAAAACCTTCAAATGGGGGCCGCCTCCAACCCTGTTCCCCGGATGCCGTACGGTGGCGCCGGGGTCTCCAGTGAGGCGCTTGCCAACAGATGAACGCATCCTTATACTAAAACGAACCGACAAAGGAGGTTATCCTCCCCGATCCCTTTTGAAAACCACCAAGGAGCATGGCACGTGATCCACGAAAGCAAAGGCACCAACATCGCCCCGGCGGCCATCATCACCGTATGCCTCGCACTTCTCTTCACACCCGGACCTGCGTCGGCGTCCGACCCGGCCAGGGACGATAAGACGGCCGGGGACATTTCATGGATGTCCCACGAGGCTGCCAAGGACATGCTGAAAAAGACGGACAAGAGCCTGTACATCTTCTTTTTCACCAACTGGTGCGGCTATTGCACGAAAATGGACAGGGAAACCCTGGCGAACAAGGACGTGATCGACTATATCAACGAGAACTATCTGCCGGTCCGAGTGAATGCGGAAAAGGAAAAGAAGGTTGCGTCCGCCTACCGTGTCCGGGGCTTTCCCACGAACATTTTCGCCCAGGGCGAAGGCAAGCCCGGGAGTTCCCTGCCCGGTTACGTGGGTCCCGGGGATTTTCTGAACATCCTCAAGTACATTCACACCGGGGCGTACGAAGACATGAGCATCGACGTCTTCATCGAACGGGAAGAGAAGAAGACGGCCCGGGCCGAGTAGGCCGGGCCCCCTCCGCAATCACCCGGCGTCCCGGGTTCCGCGGCCCAGGCTCAACACGCCCATGCGGGCGAGGTCCATGGAATCCGCGTCCACCCACTGGTCGGGAAGGCGCGCGGCGAACAACCTGCGCTGAATGGACTCCTCCTCCCGGGGGCTGGTGCCTCCCAGAATGAAACAGCCCTCGCCCGGAATATCCGGATGTCCCGGAGCGAGGGCCACGAATCCGATGTCGTCGTGTTCCATTCCGCGCCGGATGGCGATGAACTTCAACACCACGCCCGGAAAAGCCGGTATGGGTCTGCGGTGCAGGGCCTGGACGCACAGTTCGTCCACACTCATGCCGGACACCCTTGCCACGTCGGCGACGCCGTCAGTGGCCAGGACGATGCGGGTGGTTTCGGGGTCCACCGGCACCGTGGCCACGCCGGAAAGGGCCTTGGCCCTTCCGGCGAAGTTCATGTCCACCCCGGTTCGATACGCGACCTCGCCCGATGCCTGGTCCACGAACAGCACCAGGCTGTCCCCCCCGTGCATCACCGTGGCCCGCATGTCAGCGCCCGCGCCGTCAAGAACCACCGCAGCCAGCGTGGTCTTCTCCACGTAATTCTGGCGAGCCACCACCGAGTTCACCAGGGCCAGCCATCCGCTTTCGTCCTCCGGCCTCGGGCTTTTGGACAGGGTGCGGGCCAGCCTCTGCAGCAGGGCCCGGGACGCGGTGGGAAAACGCTCGGAACTGTCCGCCACGGCGAACACACGGCTGGAAAAATCCAGCAGAAGGCAGTCGCCGTTGCCGTAGCCGGACCGGACCTTGTCCGTGCCGGTAACCACGCACGCGGACACGCTTTCGCCCACCACCATCGCCCGCTTCGCGGCGTTTATGCGAACACCTTTCATGCGGGCGCTTGTAGCACGTCAGTCCAGAATCCTGAAGTACAAAATGTCCCGGATGGTGCCCTTGCGCTCCTCCGCGAAAACCGGCTCCACGCGGGCGCCGATGCGGATTTTCGACTCGTCCTCCAGTTCCACGAAATGCTGGAACAGGGTGGTGGCGCCGTCGAACCGTATGAACCCGTATCCATAGGGCACGGGCTTCTGCTCGCCGGTTTCCGGATCGATGAACGCGTAGCGCACTATGGTGAAGGTGCCCAGTTCGCCCTGGGGCCCGACCTCGACCCACTCGTCGTTTTCCGCGTAGCATGCTCCGCACACCCTGCGCGGCGGCACGTACACCTTGCCGCACTTGTTGCACTTGATGCCCATGATCCGCTTGTTGTCCCGCAACTCGGCCAGGAATTTGCTCCCGTGCAGGCCCACCGCGTAATTGAACGGCTGGGATCCCTCCGAGTTTATGATCAGACGTTCCGTTTCCGCCATTGTTTCGCTCCTTGCATATGCAGAACAGGAGGCTTCGCCTCCGAACGTTGTCCGCGTTTACCCTATGCCGGCTTGTCCGCGGTGTACACCAGCATGTCCGTCCAGAAACAGCCGCCGAAACCGGTGGACACGGCGGTTTTCACGTCCGGAACCTGCCGCTGGTCCGCCTTGCCCATGATCTGCATGCATGCCTCGGCGCAGCGGATCAGGCCGGTGGCCCCGATGGGATTGCAGGCGATGACCCCTCCGGACGGGTTGATGGGCAGTTCGCCGCCCATGTCCGTGGCGCCGCTCCAGATGTACTCGGAGCCCTTGCCGCGTTCGATGATGCCCATGGCCTCGATCCAGATGATGCCGGCAAAGGAATAGGGCTGGTACAGTTCGATCACGTCCACTTCCTTGCGGGGCTCCCTGATGCCGGCCTTCTTCCACAGGTCCGCGGCGGAATGGCGCATGGAGTCGATGTGGCCGAAGTTGCAGTCGCCCACGTAGGTGTACACGTGCCGGTTGGCGGTGGCCGCGATCCAGGCGGGCCTGGGGCAGATCTTTTCCGCCACGTCCTCGTTGGCCATGACCACGGCGCAGGCGCCGTCCGTCCTGGGGCAGACGTCCAGCAGGTGGATGGGGTCGGACAGCATGGGGGAGGCCAGCACCTCCTCCACGGTGATTTCCTTGCGCAACTGGGCGTGCGGGTTGTTGCAGGCGTGCTTCCTGTCCCGCACGGACACCCTGGCCGCGTCCTTGTCAGTGATACCGGTCTCGGTCATGTACGCCATGCCCTCGGCAGCGAGTCCGGCGATGGCTCCGGCGAACACCGGCCTGTCCCAGATGGGGTCGAAGGCCGTGGTGATGGCGCCGGTGGTGTCGGACTCGGAGTTCTTTTCCCATCCGATGACCAGTATCTTCTCGAACAGCCCCGACGCCACCATATGGAATCCGCCGATGGCCAGGGTGCTGCCCGTGGTGCCGCCCGTCGTCAGCTTGATTATGGGTTTGTTGGTGCCGCCGGAGCCGTCCACGCTCCAGCAGTCCACGTAGTTGATCCCCTCGAAGTGGTCCATGTTGCCGATGACGACGGCGTCGATGGCGTCAAGGGTGAGGTCCGCGTCCGCCAGCGCGGCCTGGACCGCCTCGTTTATCAGTTCCTGGCCGTTCACGTCGGGCCGGTGGCTTTTGTGCATCGTCTGCCCGGTGCCCACGACGGCTACTCGTTTTGCCATTTCGCTCCTCCTATCCCTGGGCGTCGAGTACCCACACGCAATGGGACTGGCCGCAAAGTCCGTTCATTCCCTGCACGACGGCGCGCCTGGCCCCGTCCACCTGATAGGCCCCCGCTTCGCCGCGAAGCTGACGCACGGCCTCGGCCATGCGGTACAACCCGGCGGAGATCACGGGATGGCCCGACAGCAGGCCGCCGGACGGATTTACCGGCAGCTCGCCGCCCAGGCTGAATCTGCCCCGGGACAGGTCCAGGCCGGCCTTGCCCCGCCCGGCAAGGCCCAGGCCCTCGATCCACATGAGTTCCTGGTGGGTGAAGGCGTCGTACACCTCGGCCAGGTCGATTTCCCTGGCGGGGTCCTTGACTCCGGCCATGTCGTAGGCCTTCTTCGCGGCACGCTCCAGCGCCGGGGTCTTCGTCAGGTCCCGGTCCCCCAGAAAGTACGCGTCCGAGCAGAAGTTCACGCCACCGATCCAGACCGGCTTCCTTTTGCTCTTGCCCACCAGGCTCTCCCTTGCGATGACGATGGCGCAGGCGCCGTCGGACACAGGGGAGCAGTCCAGCTTGTGCAGCGGGTCCGCGATCATCTCACTGGACAGAACGTCGTCCACCGTGAGGTCCATGGGTAGCTGTGCATACTTGTTGTGCCTGGCGTTGCCGTGGTTTTTCACCGACACCATGGCCATCTGCTCGCTGGTGGTGCCGGTGGCCTGCATCCACGCGTTGGCCTGCAGAGCGCTCGCCGTGACGGAATCAAGCCCCAGCGTCCGCTCGTAGATGGGATCGAAGGCCGCGTTCGTTATGAGCGAGGACACGCTTTCCGAACCCTTGCTGTGCCCGGTGACCAGGGTGGTGCCGTAGGTCCCGGAAAGGATGCGGGTCAGGCCGTAGAAGGCGCCGAAGGTGCCGTCGCCCTCCACGCAGGACACGTTCTTCTCCCGGACGCCGCTGGCGTCGCCCACGGCCATGCACGAGATGGTGCGGCCGTCGAAGAAGTCGTTGGAGGTGGTGATCACGTTCTCGATGTCGTCTATGCTGATTCCGGCGTCGTCGAGGGCGGCGTTGGTGGCCTCCCACACCATGTCGGCGAAGTTGGCGCCCACCTTGTTGGCCTCGATCTTCGTCATGCCGATGCCGATGATTGCGCATTTTTCCATAGGTTCACTCCAGTTCCCGCCAATGGGTTGTTCCCTTGTGTACTGAGGTTCGATTGCCGGCGGCGCACCCTATACGGGCACGAAACCGTCGAGGTCTGTAATCCGTCCCTGCCTGTCTTCGGCGAAGCGGGGTTTGACGCGCATGCCCGAGGAAACCCGGGACGGGTCCACGTCGCGCAGCCGGTGCAGCAGGGCGGTGTCCGCTCCGTCCAGCCTGACCAGGGCGAAGACGACCGGCACGTCGTCGCGGATGGCCCGAAGTCTGCGTCTGGCCACGGTGTAGGTGACCACGGTGCCCTCGGGTCCCACTTCCACCCAGTTGGTGTTGGGAGTGAAACAGGTCGGGCAGTTCTTCCTGGGCGGGACGTAGACCTTCTGGCATCCGTCGCAACGCAGTCCCAGTATTTTCCGTTCGTCCCGGATGGAGCAAAGGAACCGGCTGGCCGTGTCCCCGGCCCACCAGTGGTAGGGGACATTGATCCTGCTTTCGTAAACCAGGGGGTCGATTCCGGAGAGATCCGCGCTCATGGACTCCTTCCTTTCTATGCGGTTGTTGGTTGAGTTCAGCTTGAATCGTTACGCGGTTGCACCGGACGATTCCTCGTTCGGCTTTGTCGGCCTTAGGATGCGGCATGGCGTCCAAGCGAACGATCGTACGCGTGAAACCGTCTTGTTCCCGTCACCCTGTTGACACTGCCCACATACAAAGCATGACTCGGCTTTCGGGTCAAGCCCTGTCGAATCGGATTCAAAAATCTAACCGGGTTCATCCACTGACGATGGACCACCACGCACCCGCTTCCTGAACCGAATCCTGCATTGGATACCAGCCTGCGCTATTCCTGAATCCGTGGTGAAAATATTGAAAAAACTTTCAGGAATCCCATCAATCGGGCTTTTCGCGTATTCTTGAACAAATCTTCGTTTCACCCGGTGGACGAAAGGATTTTTCGCCCTTGGGCGGCCTCATGCGGCCCGTCCGCGGCGTCAGAGTCCGGCCGGCGTAGTTTAGTACAGCCGGCAGGTCTCTTCCTTGCAACCGCGCCACCCGGGACCGCTCACGGATACAGGCTATTGTCCGGCTTCCCTTGCCACGAATCCGATTCCCCGGAATTTTTCGGGCAGCGAAAGGAACGGACGGCGCGCGGCATGGCGCCCCGCACCGGATCACGTATCAGGGCATACAAGGAAACGAGCGACCGGATCAGGTGCAAAGCCTGCGGCGAGTGCCTGTCCCGATGCCCGGTCCCGGGACTGGACAAGGCGGAGGCGGCCGGGGAGTTGAGGCGGCTGGTGGACGGCGCGGATCTTTTTGGGACTTCGTTTGCCTGCATTGAGTTCGCGGTCCTGTTTGGCCTGGCCATCCGTGTCTCGCACGGGTTCGGACGCCAACGGGACGCCCTGGCGCTGACCGGAACACACGAAGGCGGCCCGCAGGGTTTGATGGTGGTAGCGGGACTTGTCCTTCGACGTCCTTTTCCGAAAAGAGTTTTCACCCCGGCCCGGAACCCCTGCGAGAGGTGGGTTCCGGGTCATGGCGAGAATTGCTGTATCACGTGTTCTCCACGGCCCCGCAAATAAGCCTTGACGAAATTTCCGTGATCCAGTATATGCTTCATTTCTCCGCCTCTTGTGGCGGTGTAGCTCAGTAGGTCAGAGCATGCGGCTCATATCCGCAGAGTCCGGGGTTCAAGTCCCTGCACCGCCACCAACTTGATAAAAAAGACCTCTTCGGCGCCGCGTCCCGAAGGGGTCTTTTTGCTTTCCGGGCCCGGCGTGCGACATTTCAGGGTTGCGCATTGCCCCGGATTTGATTATTTTTATGGTCCCTTTGCGTGGAAAAGGGATTTGAACAATAATCCGGAGCATGGAAATGTTCGCATTTCAACAGATCGTGGAGCAGCGTATCCGGGAGGCTCAGCGTAAGGGAGAATTCGAGAACCTGGAAGGCGGGGGGCAGCCCCTGCGCTTCAAGGACGACAACGTGCCCGAAGAGCTGAGACTGGCCTACAAGATATTGAAAAACGCGGACTGCCTCCCTCCGGAAGTCGAACTTCGCAAGGAAATCAGGCGCATGGAAGACATTCTGGCCGGCATGCCCGACACGGAGGAGCGGTATCGGACCATGAAACGGCTGAACGTCCTGATTTTCAAGCTCAACTGTACGCGCAGGGGTTCCATCGAATTCGACGTGCCCGAGGCGTACGAACAAAGGCTCGTGGAGAGGTTCTCCAAAAAAAAATAAAGCGGCCGCGGGGCCTGACGGACCGTGGCCCGGTCGCGCAGCGTGCGCAACCGTCGGCCGGGAACCATCCCGGCGAAAACACGCGGTTTCCTGCATGACACCCTTTCGTGCCGGTGCCGCTTTCTGGTTTTGTCCGGTGCATCATGGCCAACAAGGAAAAAAACAGGGAAGGCCTCATGCGGAGCGTCTTCGTAGCCCACTTTATAATCATACTGCACATAGCCATCATCTTCGGCGTCGGCCTCGCCATCTTCTTTTTCAGCGGACTGATCCACTACATGCCCTGGATCCTGATAGGCGGCTCCGCCCTCATCCTAGGTTCGGGCTACGGAGTGTTTCGCCACCTCAGGAAGAACCGGATGTCCCTGCGCGAGGTGCTGTCCGACCCGGTGTTCTCGGGCAGAAGCGTGGAGGTGCGCTTTCTGGGGGGCTTGGCCGCGTTGCGCCTGGGCAGGCCGGGGGGTGAGGAAACCGTCGAGATTTCGGGCACGCCCGTGTACACGGAGCGCGTGCTGGAAGACCCGGAGGCGGTCAGGGTCCGCGAGCTGACGGAACTGGCGCGCCTGTTCGAGCGGAACCTGATCACCCTGGACGAGTACCGGGAAGCCAAGAAGGGGATTCTGAAGGTATGAGCCGGCTGCGGGTGGCCCTGCTTTCCGGAGGCGTGTCGTCGGAGCGGGCGATTTCCGCCAAAAGCGGCGATCAGGTCCACGAGGCCCTGGACAAGTCCAGGTACGAGGTGGTGCGCTACGATCCCGCCACGGATCTGGCCCGGCTGGTGGCCGACGCGGAGGACATCGACGTGGCCCTGGTCATCCTCCACGGGCCGTACGGAGAGGACGGGCGCATCCAGGGTTTCCTGGACCTGCTGGGCATCCCCTACCAGTGCAGCGGAGTCCTGGGCAGCGCGGTGGCCATGGACAAGGTGTTCAGCAAGTGGCTGTACGAGCGCCACGGCCTTGCCGTTCCTCCCCACGTCATCGCCCGCCCGGGCACGAATCCGGTCGCCGACCACGCAAAAAGCGGCATCGGCTTTCCCGTGTTCGTGAAACCCAATCGCGGAGGCTCCTCCATCGGCATGGGTGTGGCCAACGACGAGGCCGAGCTTGCCCGTGCCGTTGAAATCGGCCTGGCCGAGGACGAATCCGTTCTGGTGGAGGCGCACATCACGGGTGTGGAGCTTACCGGCGCGATCATGGGAAACGAGGAACTCACGGCCCTGCCCATAGTGGAAATCGTACCTGACAAACGATACGCCTTTTTCGATTACGAGGCCAAGTACACCCCCGGCGCCACCACCGAGATATGCCCGGCGCGCATATCCGAGGAGGAGACCCGGGCGGCGCAACGCGCGGCAATCGTGGCGCACCGCGCCCTGGGATGCCGGGGGTACAGCCGCACGGACATGATCATGCGCGACGCCGTGCTGTACGTCCTGGAAACCAACACCATCCCCGGGATGACGGCCACCAGCCTCTTTCCACAGGCGGCGGCGGAAGCGGGCATGAGTTTTTCCCGACTCCTGGACCGCCTGATCGAACTGGCCCTCGAACATGCCGGAGCGGAAAAACGGGGTTGACCCCGGATCTACCCCTCCGGCTCACCATCCCCGGCCCTGGCCCGCACCAGGAACTTTTTCCCGCCCGCGTCGCGGACGCGCAGGCCGAAAACGTCCAGAAGGTAGGTGATTTGCCTGCCCAAAAAAAAGTCCACCGCGTCCGCGGGCTTGCCGAATCTCTCCACCACCTCGCGGCGTGCGTTTTCGTCGAACTCCACGGTGTCGATGATGGCGGCCTGGGCCTTTTCCGCGTCAGGCTCCTCCAGCATGCGCACCAGGCGTCCCAGGCGGGCGTAGGAGCATCTCCGGTCGTGCCGGGCCATGAAGGCCAAAAGGTCGCTCTCCCTGGAGAGGAGTTCCAGCCGGGTGATCCTGCCCTTTGCGTACATGGCCTCGATTTCCGACGTGTCCCAGCACTTCATGGCCGCGCATTCGGAAGGACGGCGTGAGTAGATGGCGCAGGCGCGTTTTTCGGGGTGGTGGAAGCGGCAGGCCCAACCGGCGTCGCCGCCCCTGATCTTGATGATTTCCCCCTGCAGGGGCACGTACCTGTTTTTACCGAAGTCGAACACCGGTTCGCCGTGCCGCACGGTCACGAGGTCACGCGGGGACACCACGCCGTCCTCGACCAGGGAAACGTCCTGTTTGTGCAATGCGGGGCCGCCTCGCGCGCAGCAGGTGCCGCAACGCCTGCACGCCTTTTGGCCGGCGCCTTTCGCGCTTTGTGTCATTTCGCTCATCCGTAAAACCTCCGTGCCGACGCCGCCGGCGAATGAAATGCGGCGCACAGGATCGCTCAAAACGGCCCCCAAGTCAATCGTGGTTTCAACGGGCGAAAACACCGGGGGCCCGGCTGCGGACCGGCCAATTCCCGGCGACCCCTCTGGAGCTGCCGGGGGCTTTTGGCGTGACTCGTCGCGGTGAGCCGTCCGCGGACTGAGTGCGGTGTGCATATTGTGTAGTGTGCGGCATTGGCATACAGCATATGGTTTTCAATGGGACGCAGGGCATGAAGTTGTGATGCAGCGCACGTTGCAACGAATTGGAGTGGCATGCCAACTTTGCAATTTTCCAACGAAAAATGTTGATTTTACTTGTGCGCCATGATAGTTTGGCAATGCAGACACAAGGTGCGGTTGCTTCCGGGGCTGGTATGGCTCAGGAACAACGGGAATCGTGACGTGAACGAACTGTTCCATCCACGAACCGGCGCCCCATATGTTGTATTCCGGCATTCCGTCCGGCTTCCATGTTGTGGCGGCTGGAGCGGACAAAAACCATTTGGAAGCCAGGGGAACCAAATCCCCCGCCTTGACAGGGAGAGGGCGCGCGACCACCTGCCGCACAGGCCGGAGCCGCGTACGCCAAGGAGGTTGTCATGAGTAAACGAATCCTCGCGGTGTTTTGCCTGGTCTGCGTCGTGGCCGCTGTCCTGCCCGCCGCTGCCCAGGCCGGTGCGCTGTTCGTGGAACTGAAAAACGGCTCGCGCTTCTTCGTGAACGGCTACTGGCACGACAAGGGCATGATCAGCTTCGAGATAGCGGGCGGCCGTGTGGGTTTCCTGGAAAAGGACGTGGAATGCGTCCGCGAGGTCCTCGCCCAGGCGGACATCCAGATCCTGGCTCTGATCCAGGAGGCGAAGCAACGTAAACGCATGGCCCTGGCAAGGGAGGACGACGGCGTCCAGGCAGACCTGGAACGCGGGGAACTGAACCGGGACATCTCCCGGCTGAACGATCTGGAAACCCGGGTTGTGCGGGAGGAGACCCAGGGACGCCTGAAGGCGCAGGAAGAAACCGGCCAGTACCATATTCCCCTGTTCGACTTCAGGATCCAGGACATGGAGCTTGCCCGCAACAACATCGGTGAATACGGCATCCTCATCGACGGCCTGCTGACCAGGGTTTTCGACCGCGACGGGTTGGAAGGCGTTGTCTTCAAGTACCTTGACCGCGAGGACGACAGGATCGCATCCACCGAACTCGACGCCCAGCAGCTGCTGAGGGCCGGAGGGGACGAGAACGTCATGCGGGTGATCGACAAGATCCCGGCCGAGCAGAATCCGGACAAGGTGGAAATCTCGGTCAAGCGATTTCAACCCTGAGAAGGATTGCACAAGGAATTTGTCCTGCGCCGGTACTGGCTGACCATGCCAGTCCCGGCGCCTTGCGTTTGTGGATCGTCAACCGCATGGAGCGAAGCATGCGCCATGTCCGACTTGTCATCGCCGTCCTGGTCGCGATTGCGGCGGCCACTGTCCCGGCCCACGCCTCGGGCCTGGAACAGGTTGCCCCGGGGTTGTGGGTGGGGAGCCTGGCCGCGGCGGAAGGGGAGGAGGATCATGGCCATGGTTCGGTGGCCGTGGTGCGATGCGATCCGTCCCGATGGAGCGTGGACCTGTATTCCGCTTCCGAGCTGGGCCATGGCCCGCTTCCGGCCGACGCATGGTCCCGGCGCTACAGTCTGGCCGCCGTGGTCAACGCATCCATGTACCAGAGCCAGGCCCCGCTCACCAGCACCGGGTACATGCGGCACGACGAACATGCCAACAACCCTTACGTGAATCCGGGTTACGGAGCCTTTTTCGTGGCCAAACCAAAACGCCCCGGTCTACCCCCCGTCCGCATAGTCGATCGCTACGCCGAGGACTGGCGTTCCATTACATCGGATTACGGGACGGTGGTCCAGAACTACAGGATGATAGGACAGGGACGTAAAAACGTGTGGCGGGAATGCGACGAACGCTACAGCATGGCGTGCGTTGCGACCGACGGAGAGGGAAACGTACTGTTTCTGCACACCCGGCGCCTTTTCTGCGTGAAGGAGTTCAACAACCTGCTCCTGAAGCTTCCACTGGACATTGAAAAAGCCATGTACGTGGAGGGCGGTCCCGAGGCTTCCCTGTACTTCGACCCACCCATGGCCGGGGCCCCGGGAACCGAAAAGATTGACCGGGACTTCAGGCAGTACACCAACAGACGGTTCTGGCCCGTACCCAACGTAATCGGGGTACGCTCCGCGCCGTCCTCCGCCGGGGACCGCCCCGGCGCCGAAAGCGGATATAGGGATGAGTAAACGGCGGGACAACCTGCTTCTTCTGGGCGCGCCCTCCCTGCTGGTTCTGGCCTGGCTGGGACCAGCGCTGCTCACGGGATGCGCCAACGTGGCCGAACCCGTGGAACAGCCCGGGTGGGCGCGCACTCTTATGGACGATCCTCCGGAATTCGACCTCTCGGAACGGTCGCCAAAATCCCGGGCCCTGGAGGAATACCGCGAATATTACGGCCTGCGCGACCCTGTCGAGCACCATTACGGCGTGTTTGAATCGGACGGATATACAGTGGCCTGCCAGGCCCTGGTACCGGAATCGCCCCGGGGCACCGTCCTTTTCATGCACGGGTTCATGGACCATTTCGGCCTGGCCGCCGATTTTGTCAACCATTGCCTGGCCGCCGGTTTCGCTGTGGCGGGCCCGGACCTCCCCGGCCACGGCCTGTCTTCGGGCGCTCGCGGCGACATCGACGACTTCACCCGCTACACGGCGGTGCTGGACGAGGTGCTGTCCCGGGCCGAAGGCCGCCTTCCAAAGCCCTGGCACGCCGCCGGGCACAGCATGGGAGGCGCGGTACTCACCACCCATCTGCTCCGCCGGAAGAACACGCCCCTGGACAGGGTGGTGCTGTTCGCGCCCCTGGTGCGGTTTCCCCACTGGCGGCTGACCCGCCTGGGATACCCCGTGGCAAAGCTGGTGACGGAACGCTTTCGACGCCGATTCCAGCCCCGCAGCGGGGATGAGCGGTTTATCCAATTCCAGGAACGGGACCCGCTTGCCGGGCGCTGGCTGGCCCTGCGCTGGGTGGATTCGGTCTACGACTGGGAAAGGCGGATATCCTCTCTCGAGCCGGAAAAGCGGGAAATCCTGGTGATTCAGGGTATGGACGACGACGTGGTGGACTGGAGGCACAACGTGAAGTTCTTGCGTGAAAAATTCGACCGGGCAAGGGTGGTCACCGTGCCGGACGCGCGTCATCAGATAATCAACGAGATACCGGAAATCAGGGAAAGGGTTTTCGCCGAGGCGCTGGAGTATCTCTCGGAAGGCGGCGGAACCTCGTAGCCGCCTGTCGGAAAACGCGATCCAGGTTGTTCAGCTGGCTGGCAGGCGGGGGCATCGCAAAAACAATGGCCCGGGCGGAACAGGGTTACCAGCCCGTTGAAAAACTATGGATTTACAGCCTGTTCAAAAACGATGAGATGCAAG
>JBKHBM010000191.1:0-5096 GCA_046542385.1 Desulfatibacillaceae bacterium
TGACGAGAAATGAAGCGCAACGCCGCAGATCGCGTTTTTCAACAGGCTGATACGGTTCCCTGTATCCGTGACGACAATGTCAGGCTATCCCCGAAGGTCCCATATCAGTGGCTTCACGAAGGATTTCACATGGAGACCTTGTTTCGCCCGAGGGTAAACGGAGATTTCGCTTCAGAGGCGGCCTCATGCGGCGCGGAGACGGACGACAGGCCGAAACGGTGGCCTCTGCCCTGTTTCCGCGCCAGCCGGGACCGCGCACGAATTCACGGGCCGTGTTAAAAATCGGATTAAAACCAGCCACACCTTGCCAAACGCCGTGCGCGCGCGTTATAAGACGGTTGCGTACCGACTGGTGTTCCCGCGGCCGGCCATGGGCCGTCCGCTCCCCCATTTCCATATCAGCCCGCTGGGCGGTCCGCAAGGACATAGCCCCGCAAGGCTGCACGGAGCCCGGGCGCATTTTCGCAAATCCTCCACTATACACCATCTCAGGGAGAATTACCCGTGGACGCCATTTCCCAGGCACCCGCGCCGGGAGAGCATATTCTTGCATTCGCCGGTGACACCATACTGTTCCGTCTGTCCCTGTCCAGACCTGTCAAGGGCCGGGCCTGGCTTCGCACCAGCATCAACCACGGCGCCATAACCCGCCGGGAGATCATTCGGGAGGTGGAGCATGACGAGCCGCCCCTGTCCAGGGACTGGTTCGACGTGCCAATGAAAAGGGTGGACGACACCACCTGGGAGGTGGTGCTGGGCCTTTGGGAGGTCGGCCATTTCCTTGCCAAGACCTATTTCATCCCCGACGGGCACATAACGCCTGTTTGGCCTCACGGTGAAAACACCGGAGTCAACGTGTCCCCCGCCGACACGGTGTGCGCCAACACCCTGTACAACGCATTCGTCCGCCAGTTCGGACCGAACAAGGGGGGTGGCGGAGGCGTGGGCGAGGACCTGCGCTCCTCCATCGACGAACTGGACAACCTGGGATGGGTGGTCATTCCACCCTCGGGCACGTTTCGCGATCTGGGCCGGGAACTGGACCACATCGTGGGAGCTTTGGGATGCAGGTATGTCCAGCTTCTTCCGGTGCATCCCACGCCCACCACGTACGCCCGCATGGGAAGGTTCGGCAGCCCGTTTGCCGCGTTGAGTTTCACGAACGTGGACGCGGGGCTTGCCGACTTCGATCCCCGGGCCACGCCGCTCGAGCAGTTCGTCGAATTGCTCGATGCGGTCCACACCCGTGGCGCAAAGGTCCTGCTGGATATCGCCATAAACCACACTGGCTGGGCCGCGCAGTTGCACGAGACCCATCCCGAATGGCTGGTTCGCGACGAACACGGCCGTATCCAGGTCCCCGGGGCCTGGGGGGTGGTGTGGAGCGACCTCACCAAGCTGGATTACTCCCACAGGGACCTCTGGGTGTACATGGCCGAGGTGTTCCGTACCTGGTGCCGCCGGGGCGTGGACGGTTTTCGCTGCGACGCCGGATACATGCTTCCGGTGGAAGCCTGGAGGTACATCGTGGCCTCGGTCAGGGAGCAGTATCCTGAAACCGTGTTTCTGCTCGAAGGCCTGGGCGGCAAGACATCCGTGACCCGGCGCATACTCAATGAGGCCAATTTCGACTGGGGGTACTCCGAACTGTTCCAGAACCACGACCGCGACGCCATCGAGTGGTATCTGCCCACGGCCTATGAAATCGGCGGGAGCGAGGGGACCCTGGTGAACTTCGCGGAGACGCATGACAACAACCGCCTGGCCGAACGGGGGAAGCCCTGGGCCAGGATGCGCTGCGCCCTGTGCGCGCTGGCTTCGCAGAACGGGGCCTTTGGATTCGCCAACGGGGTGGAGTGGTTCGCCACCGAAAAAATCGACGTGCACCAGAGCCCTTCCCTGAACTGGGGCGCGGAGGACAACCAGATATCCCTGTTGCGGCGGCTGAATCTGATCCTGGCGCGGCATCCAGCCTACCAGGGCGGGACCCGGTTGAGCCTGCTGGACTGCGGCCCGGTCAATGCCCTGGCCGTGCTCCGGCACCACGTGCCCACGGATTCGCGCCTGCTGGTACTGGTGAACCTGGACGTGCGGGAGCCGGCGTGGGTGACCTGGACCGCGGGGCAAACCAACATGGGCTCTCCCGAATATTTCGATCTCGTTACGGACGACATGGTGGACGTTGTATTCCGGGACGGGCGCTTCTCCACGCAGCTTCCGCCGGCGGGGTTCGTCTGCCTCACCGCGGAAAGGGAGGACCTGGACATCGTTTCGGATCCGGGCGGCCCCCTGTTCGACCCTCCACCCCGTGTCCGGCACCAGCGTCTTCGGGCCAAGGCGCTGGAGGTCCATTCCCATTTTTTCCCGGACTCGGATGTTTCGGGGTTGAGACCGGACAGGATGGCTGAAAGCCTGGGGCTGGATCCTGCCGCGTTTTGCCGGGACGCCTCCGCCGACGGCCTGCCCCACACCACGCTTTGGCAGTGGCCCGGGGATAGGCGCCGGGAGGTCATGGTGCCTCCGGGGCACTTTCTGCTGGTATGCGCTCCGGCTCCGTTCCGGGTCCGGTTGAGGCGGGATCGGGACGTTATCCTGGAAGAACGGAGCCTCCCCCGCCGGGACGGCACCCATTTCGCCCTGTTCGTGCGCTGCCCGCCGCCAGGGGCCAACCAGGAACGCATGCTCGAGGTTTCCCTGTACTCTCCTGACGGCTGCGAACATGTCGAAGCGCCCGTACTCTTTTTGGGCGAACCGGAAAACGCGGTGGTCCGCCGGGTTTTCGGCAGGCGGGAATTGTTCGACAACGACGTCCTTCTGCTTGACACCAACGGCCGCGGCGGCATGACCAGGGTTCCGGCCCGGTGGGGCGAATTGTGGAGCAAGTACGACGGGCTATTGGCGGCCAACCTTGACCCCGGCGTCCCCGAGGACCGCTGGATCATGTTCACCCGTTGCCGGGCATGGCTGGTGTACCAGGGGTATTCCCAGGAGATACGCAACGAGTGTCTGGAGTCCTTCTGCCACGGAGACAGCGGCGAGGGCATGTGGCGTTTCCTGGTCCCGTCGGGCCAGGGCCAGCATGTCACCCTCACGGTACGGGTCGCCATGGAGCGGGAAAGAAACGCGGTTCGCATGGTGTTTTTTCGGGAAACCGCCGACGGCGCCGGAGACAGGCTGGAGGACGACAGGTCCATTCGCCTGATACTGCGGCCTCATGTGGACGACAGGAGCTTCCACGCCAACACCAAGGCCTTTAACGGCCTGGAAGACAAGTGGCCCGCCGCGGTTCGCCCCCTGGACAACGGGTTCGTGTTCGCTCCGGCCGTCGGCAGGAGGTTGCACTGCGCCATGGCTCCCGGCGTTTACCATCACGAACCGGAGTGGCACTACATGCATCATTTTCCGTGGGAGGCTTCCCGCGGGCATGATCCGCACAACGACCTTTTCTCCCCGGGATACCTGGCGGCCGACCTTGCCGGAGGCCAGGGCGCGGAACTGGTCGCGGAGGTGCTCACCTCCACGGAATCAGGGCCCTCCGCGCTTCCTGCGGCGGGCGGCCGTCCCGTGGCCCTGGCCGCAGACTGTTTCGAGGCCCCTCCCCTGCCCCTGGACGAGGCCATGGAACGGGCAATGGAGCATTACGTGGTGCGCCGCGACCAGTCAAAAACGGTGATCGCGGGGTATCCGTGGTTTCTGGACTGGGGCCGCGATTCGCTCATCTTCCTGAGGGGCCTCGCGGCCTCGGGAAGGCACGGGGACACCCGCCTCATACTGCGACAGTTCGCCATGTTCGAGGACCAGGGAACCCTTCCCAACATGATCCGGGGAAAGGACGCCCGGGATCGGCACACCTCGGACGCCCCACTGTGGTTCGCGGTAGCCTGCTCGGACCTGTTGCGGGCAGAGGGAAGCGACTCCTTTCTGGACGAGGAATGCGCGGGCCGGAGCATCCGCGAGGTGCTGCTGTCCATCGTGCGGGGATACGCCGCGGGCGCGCCCAACGGGGTGGCCATGGACCCGGAATCCGGGCTCGTCCACAGCCCGTCCCATTACACATGGATGGACACCAATTTTCCGGCCGGTACCCCCAGAGAGGGGTATCCAGTGGAAATCCAGGCGTTGTGGCACGCCGCCCTGACCTTCGCAGGCCGGGTCGACCCGGAAGAAGGAGAAAAGTGGAAGAACCTGGCGGCAACGGTTCGAAAGGCGCTCATGGATTTCTTTTACAAGGAAAAAACCGGCCATTTCAGTGACTGCCTGCACGCTCCCCCCGGCACCCCGGCGGCCGAGGCCGTGGCCGACAACGCGCTACGGCCCAACCAGCTGCTGGCCCTTACCCTGGGCGCCGTGGACGACACCGCGGCCATGGAGGCCACCCTCGCTTCCTGCGGGGAACTGCTTGTTCCCGGCGCCATCCGCAGCCTCGCGGACAGGCCCGTGTCGCCGCCACTGGCCGTGGAACGGGACGGTAGACTGCTCAACAACCCGGACAGGCCATACCAGGGTCGGTACACGGGAGACGAGGACACCCGGAGAAAGCCCGCCTACCACAATGGCACCGCCTGGACCTGGATGTATCCCTCCTACGCGGAAGCCTGGGCCATGGTCCACGGACCTGCCTCCCACCGGACCGCACTCGCCTGGCTGGCCGGTGGATTGCGTTACGTGGAAACCGGGGCCACCGGGCACACGCCCGAGATCATGGACGGGGACGCCCCCCATGTTTACAGGGGATGCGACGCCCAGGCCTGGGGAGCCGGCGAGCTGTACCGGGTCTGGAAAAAATTGGGCGGGTGATCCGAATTACGGGTTATACCTTATGGCGTAACGGCGCTCCCGGTTGTATAGAGATAACCTGTTCCATATTCGCCGGAATCGGAACCCTTCGTGCCGGAGCGAATCGACCTTCCCGAGCCGGATCAATCTCCGCCGATGGTGTCGCGGCGGAAACGGCCGGGCCAACCGGTTGCCGCGGCAGGGAAGCCAATCCATTACCGGCCGGCATGGCGCTTGTTTTTCCGACACTCTGAACGTCACCTGGCAGCCCGTTGAAAAACTCGGAATTTGCAGCCTGTTAAAATACGATGAGATGCAAG
>JBKHBM010000066.1:0-25119 GCA_046542385.1 Desulfatibacillaceae bacterium
GTGCGCCCTGCCGGGCGCACAACGAAAAGGCCCCGGGAACCAAAGTTACCCGGGGCCATGGCCGCTTGATCAATACCTGAATCCGTGAGCGGTCTCAGGTGGTGCGGATGCAAGCAAGAGACCTGCCGGCTGTACCGAAGTACGCCGGCCAGGCTCTGACGCCGCAGACGCGCTGCATGAGGCCGCCCTGGAGGGCGAAAAATCTTTTCGCCCAACGGATGAAACGAAGATTAGTTCAAGAACACGCCAAAAGCCAGATTTATGGGGTTCTTGAAAGTTTTTTCAATATTGTCGTCACGGGTTCAGGCAATATGTAGGCCCGGCCCTATCAGGCCTCTTCTGTATCCCCGTTCCCGGAATTACCCTGCCGTTCCTTTTTGGGAAGAATAACCAGCTTGCGGATCTGTCCCCCACCCTTGCTCTGCGTGCGGACGCCCTCCTCGTCCTTCAGGGCCAGATGCACAATCCGACGGTCATGGGCATTCATCGTTCCAACGCTCGCCGGCTTACCGGATTTCTTCACCTTGCTGCTCATTTTGAGGGCCAGCTGCCGGAGGTTCTCCTCCTTGCGCTCCAGGTATCCGCCGATGTCCACGCGAACCCTGACGCGGCCCTGCTGTTCGCGGTTCACCATGCGCTCCGCCAGGTATTGTATGGCCTCGAGAGTCTGTCCGCGGCGGCCTATCAGGACCCCGTTGTCTTCCCCCGAAACCCTGACCGTGACCTCGCGGGGCCCGGTGGCCTCGGCCTCTGACGTCATTCCGTCGGCAATGGCTTCCACGATTTTTGATACGATTTCCCGCGCCCTTTGGGCAGCCTCCTCCAGTTCGGGTGCCGGTATTTCCGGCTCGGCCTCCCCGGGCGGGACGTCGCCCGGCGTGTCGTCCAAGCCTTGAGGCGCCTCGCTGGCTCCGGCAGTGGAAGCCTGTTCGGCATTTTCCTTTTTTCGGCCGGCTTTGGCCTTGCCGTTCCGCTTTCTTGGGCGGCGATTCCGGGTCTTCTTTTTGGTCGACGCGAGAGCCGTTTCACCGCCTTCTTCCCGACCCTGTTCGACGGCTTCGCCCGGTGTTTCATCCTTTTCGGCCAGTGCCGGCTGCTCACAGGATTCCACCGCGTCCGACGGGGCTCCGGCCTTTTTTGGGGGCCGGGCCTTTTTGGCCCGGGGCTTTTTTTTCGGGCCTTTGGCACCATGCACGCCGGCCTTGTCAGGCGCCAAGGCGCTCGGACTCGAAGGGGCGCTCGCCCCGCCTCCGTCTTTCAGTGCCTCGCCGAACTCCTCCAGGGCCTGGGCCACGCTGTCGGGCAGCAGGTCCGCCTTTTTCACCGTGACCCGAATCCGGGCCTTCTTGGCTCCAACCAGTCCGAAAATTCCTGTCGAGCCATGGGAAATCACATTGTACCGGATCCGCTCGGCAGGTACCTTGAGCTGTTCGGCCGCCTTTTCCACGGCCTCCTGCTCGGTCCTCCCCTCAAACTCCTTGTGAAAACTCATGAATTCCTCCGCGGTTTCTCGCTACGCTTGGCTGACATCCTCTGTTGCGCCATGGAGATGAGGTTGTTGACCAACCAGTAGAGCACCAATCCGGAAGGAAAGTTGATGAAGATGAACGTAAACACAAGAGGCAGCGCCATCATCATTTTCGCCTGAGTCGGATCGCCCGGGGGAGGAGACATCTTCTGTTGCAGAAACATGCTGGCTCCCATGACCACCGTGAGTACGGGTATGCCGTACGGCGGCTGCATGAATGGAATGGCGAAATCGAAGCGGAACAGCCTGTCCGGGGCGGACAGATCATTGATCCACAAGGCGAAAGGCGCGTGGCGGAGTTCAATGGCGCTGTACAGCATCCGGTACAAGGCAATGAACACCGGGATCTGCAGCAACATGGGAAGGCAGCCGCCCAGCGGATTGATCTTGTACGTCTTGTACAGACGCATCGTCTCTTCCTGCATCTTCTGCTTGTCGTCCTTGAACTTCTCCCTGATCGCCTGCATCTCGGGTTGCAGCTTCTTCATCTGGTTCATGGATTCGTAGCTCTTGTTTCCAAGAGGCCAGAATACGATCTTGACCAGGATGGTCAGGATGATGATGGCAACGCCGTAATTGGGATAGATGCCATAAAGGAAATTCATGAGATGCAGGAACGGTTTGGCGATCACGTCGAAGAAGCCGAAATCCAGCGCCCTGGCCAATCCATGCCCGGCCTGGTTCAGGATCTCGAGGCTCTTGGGACCGAAAAATACCTGGTGCTCAACGGTCAACACCTCTCCGGGCGCGACCTTGGTCTTGGGATGCACGAACATGCTTTCAACGAGTCCGTCCTCGGTGGCCCCGAGACGGACAGTGCCGGAAGACTCGGTATCCGTCACCAACGCGGTCAGAAAATAACGGCCCGTGATCCCGGTCCAGTCGATGTCCCCGGAAAGGACATCCTCCTTACCCTTTATAATGTCGCTGGTCTTTACCTCCTTGATGTCGTTGTCCACCAGGGCGATGGGGCCTTCAAACGTGTAACCCGCCTCGTTGCTCATGACCCGGCGAAGGGTGACGCCGAGGCTGCCCGAGCGCGCCTGGGCGCCCTGGTTCTCGATGGATATCGAGTAGTCGATGAGATAGGTTTCGGGATCGAAACGATAGGTCTTGACGATGCTCAATCCCGTGGGGGATACCCATTTGAAGGACAGGGTGTCCATGTCCGTGCCCACGCGGATCGAATCCGCGGAGTGCTGGGCTTCATACAGGGCCGTGCGCATCCCCCCGCCGTTGCTCTCCACGAACCCGGCGTCCAGGGTGCCCAGGCCCTCGGGCAACTCCACGATTTCCTTGTACGGGGCGTTTTCCCTGACGGACTTTTTGTAGTTGCTGAGGACGAGGCTCACCACCTGGGCGCCTCGTTCGGAAATGCGGGCCTCGTAAAGAGGCGTCCGAACCGTCACGATCCGGGAGGCGCGTGCTGTCTGTGTGGGGGTGAAGCTGCCCGGCTCGGCAACGGCGCCGGCTTCTTCCGCCACTTCGGGCCGGACCTCGGCCTCCCGGGCGGTCCCTGCCGCGGTCGGCGCGCCTGACTCTCCGGCTCCGGTCGCGTCCTGCTGTTGGACGGCCTGGCGATCTCGGGGTTGACGGGCGGGTTTTTCCGGCTCTACGAAGAGCGCCTGCCAGACGATTACAACCGCGATCGATAGTACCACGGCCAGGACCAACCGTATCTGATCCATTACGAATCACTCCTAATGCCTTGCGGCTTTGGCGGGGTCACGGCACGGGGTCGTACCCGCCGGGGTGGAACGGGTGGCAGCGTAGTATCCGGCGCAAGGCGAGCCAGGATCCCTTGAGGGGTCCGTGGCGCGAAATGGCCTGGTAAGCATACTCGGAGCAGGACGGGAAAAAGCGGCAGGCGGGCCCCAACACAGGGGACAGAAGGCGTTGGTAGCACCTGACCAGGAACAGGAGGACCCGTTTAATGGTTCAATCTCCCATGGATGCGGTCAAACAGATCGTTCGCGGCAGCCAGGAGGTCGGAACTCGTGGCTTTTGCCGCGTGCCTTTTGGCGATCACGTTGACGTCGTAAGCGTGTGGGGCGTCCGGCCGGCGTTTGCGGTACACTTCGCGGACGCATCGCTTGATCCTGTTTCTCCGTGCAGCAGTCCCAACCTTTTTGGTGACCGTGACTCCCAGGCGGTTTTCGCCGGTCAGGCCGGGTTTGTACACGCCGATGAAAAGGGAGTTCTCCTTTTTGTTGGCCCCTCGGGCCAGCCTCGTGAACTCGCTCCGCTTTAGCAGGCGATGCTGTTTTGTGAAGGAGAACGATCCCATATGCGCTCGTTTGCGCTCTTAGCCGGCCAGGCGCTTTCTTCCCTTGGCTCTTCTGCGGCTGATGACGCGCCGTCCCTGTTTGGTGGACATTCTTTTGCGGAAGCCGTGCCTTCTTGCCCTTTTGATCCTGCTTGGCTGATATGTGCGTTTCATTTCGACAATCTCCGTTGGTCGAACAATTTGGACGGTCCAGGGTATTTCGTCTGGCCGTCATGTAGTCATTGTTTGCGTTCAGGGGACGTGCGCGTACGCTTTCCACGCCGGGCCCCAGAACACGACAAGAAAACACATTTGTTTGATTCCGTCAATATGTTTCCCGCTCAAATCCTTGTAAAAAATTTAACGGGGCGCTACCTGGCCGGTACGCGGAATTCCCCGCTCGCGCCGCCGCTTTTTTCAAGGAGACGTACGTCCGAGATCACCATGCCGCGATCCACGGCCTTGCACATGTCGTAGACTGTCAGAGCCGCCACCGCCGCCGCGCAAAGGGCCTCCATTTCCACACCGGTCCTGCCCGTAACCCGGACCGAGGCTTCGATGCGGATGCTCGAGGTTTCTTCCTCCGGGAAAAAGGCGACCTCGGCCCCGGTAACGGGCAGGGGATGGCACATGGGAATCATGTCCGGCGTGCGCTTGGCCGCCATTATCCCGGCGATCCGGGCGCATTCCAGGACGTTCCCCTTGGCCGCGCGGTTCTCGTTTATAAGGGAGAGAGTCTCCGGCCGCATGGTGACCATGGCTCCGGCCACGGCGTGGCGGACCGTCTCCCCTTTGGCGGTGACGTCCACCATGCGCACGGCACCGTTTTCATCCACATGGGTAAGTTTGCTCATGGCCTTGCGCGCTCCATGGGTACGGCGGCGTGCCGCCGGGCCGTCTCCAGGTCCTGTGGGGTGTTCACGTTGAAAAATGACCACAGGTCGGGGTCGGGGCCGCGAAGTTCCGTTTCATCCAGGCACAGCACCCGAACCTCCTCGTAAAACAGCCGGATCTTCAATCGCCCTCCGGTCAACGCCCTTTCCATGGGCCTGATGCAGCGTTTTCCGTACACGGCACAAAGCGGCTCCAGACCCTTGCCGGTGCGGGGTACGACCACGTCCCAACGATCGGACACGGCCGCGGCAAGGGCTCTGACCACGCCGGGAGCCAGAAACGGGAGGTCGCACGGCACCACCATGCAGTGGGGCCGGGAGGCGGCCAGAAGCGCGGCGTGGATGCCGGAAAGCGCGCTCTGGGTGCTGAACACGTCGGAGGTCACCCCCAGCCCCATGTCCAGGTGGACCCGCGGTTCGTTGGAGACGATCAGCACCTCGTCCATGACCCGGCCCAACGCTGACGCCACCCTGTCGATGAGCCGCCGTCCCCCGACCTCCAGGAATGCCTTGTTACAGCCCTGCATCCTGGTGTTCCTTCCGCCGGCCAGTATGGCCGAGGAGACGCCGATTCTTTCGGTATGGTCCATCCGGTGCTCCGTTGCGGCGATTCCCCTGAACCGTGGAGAAAACGATGAATAGTTCGCGAAGAGTTGTAATTCGGGGTTCTGTTACGTTTCAACCCGGAAACATGGTTTATTTCGAACGGTGAAAGAATTATTCGCCTCCCCGGGCGGCCCGGTACAGCGGAGGATCCGCCTCTTGAGGCGTCCTCACCACCCGGGACCATCCATGGATTCAGGGGCTCGGTCCCACTTCGTCTTTGTGCTATAGGCCATCAGGCCGGAGCTTTGCAAGCAAAAAGCCCGGAGGACGGATGCAGGCCTCCGAACACACCTCATGAAAAAAACACACTCAAAAGGATGAATTTCACCTTGCATACCGCTTGTGAAAAGCGTATCTTGGTCGCGCCTCAAACTTCCCGCCCTGAGGGCGGGAATCAGCCAGCGTCTGTTTTCTCGGCGTTTTTTTTGGTGTTGACAAGCCCCTGTAGCTCTTATATGTTCTATCGCCTGAGCAATTAGGGTACTGTGGGCGGAAGCCATTGGGAATAAAGAAGCCAAAAAGGAGGGACTCTTAAATGCCTGAAGTAGAATTTGAAGGAAAAAAATTCAACGTGGACGAGGACGGCTTCATCGACTCCTTCGAGAACTGGTGCCCCGAGTGGGTTCAGTACGTGAAGAAGCAGGAAGGAATCGACGAGCTTAATGACGAGCACTGGAAGGTCATCAACGTTCTTCAGGACTACTACAAGAAGAACGGCATCGCCCCCATGGTGCGCGTGCTTTCCAAGGTCACCGGCTTTAAACTGAAGCACATCTACGAGCTGTTCCCGTCCGGACCGGGCAAGGGAGCCTGCAAGATGGCCGGCCTCCCCAAACCGACCGGCTGCGTCTGATCCGGCGCAAGACAGGTCAGAGTTCACAAGAAAGAAGCCCTGCCGTTTGGCGGGGCTTTTTTCTTTTCCCATTGCCGGATCCCACCGCTGACCCCCCCATGCGAGGCGCACCATGATCGTGAACGTGAAGACACAGAGCAAGACCGAGCTTGTGGACATAACCCGACTGATTTCCGACGCGGTGTCCAAAAATGGCATGACCGATGGCATTTGCATGGTCTACGTGCCGCACACCACGGCCGCCGTCACCATCAACGAGGGAGCCGATCCCGCCGTCAGGGAGGACATCATCAACGCCCTGGATGAAATCGTTCCCCGGGACATGGGATACAAACACGCCGAGGGGAACTCTCCGGCGCATGTCAAGGCAACCATCGTGGGCGCGTCGGAGCTCGTGGCCGTGGAAAACGGGCGGCTGGTACTGGGAACCTGGCAGAGCATCTTTTTTTGTGAGTTCGACGGACCGCGCTCCCGGAAGGTTCACGTCCGCATTCTGTAACTGTCCCGGCCTTCGCCACCCCGGATTCGTCCCGAATCCGCGGCCCGGACTCAACGAGGCGGGCCCGCCCGCGTGTTTTTTGCCACGGTTGCCTTGCACTTGCCGCCGCCTCCCACTATGATGATACCCGGACGACAAAAACAGTCATCCCCACATTCCAGACGCGGAGCGACACAATGAACGACCTCGACGACATGGACCGCGCCATCCTCAATCGCATCCAGTCCGACTTTCCCTCGGATCCCCGTCCCTTTGCCGTGGTGGCCGAGGAGCTGGGTTCGTCCGAACGGGAAGTCCTGCGGCGGGTCGCCGTGCTGAAGGAACGCGGACTGATCCGGAGGATCGGCGGCAACTTCTATCCCGAGAAACTGGGGTACGTGAGCACCCTGTGCGCGGCCAGGGTCCCGGAGGACAGGGTGGAGGCGTTCGCCGAGGTGGTGAACCGGCATCCGGGAGTGACCCACAACTACGAGCGGGCCAGCGACTACAACGTGTGGTTTACCTTCATCGCGCCGTCCCGGGAAGAGATCGGGCAGGCCCTGGCCGACATCGGCCGGGCCACGGGCGTGGACAGCATCATCAACCTGCCCGCCACCATGGTTTTCAAGATCAGGGCCCAGTTCGAGGTGTAGCAACCCGTTGAACAACTCGGAATTGCCAGCCTGTTTGAAAACGATGAGATGCAGGACGCGCGAATTCCGGGGAGTTTGGCGTACCCGGCGTACACCGCACCGACGGGAAACGGGCCGCAACGCCGCGGATCGCGTTTTTCAACAGGCTGGCGGGTGAATATCGGAGGGGCGCATGAGATACGACCTTCGCATGGCAGCGGTCACCATGCACTGCCCGGTGGGCTGCGCCGACCGCAACCTGGCCGCCCTGTCGGCGTACGCCCGCGAGGCGGCTGCCGGTGGAGCTTCGCTGGTATGCTTTCCGGAGCTTGCCCTGACCGGGTACGCGGTGCGCGAGGGCTCCGGAATCGAGCCGCTGGCTGTTCCGGGTCCCCACACGTCGGCCCTGGGCGACCTTGCCCGGGAACTGGGCGTAATCCTCCTGGCGGGCGCGGCCGTGGCAACCGATACCGGCAGCATGTTCGCCTCTCACCTCGTGGCCTTTACGGACGGATCGATACGCCAATATAAAAAGGTGCATCTCAACCCCGTGGAGACCAGGCTGTTTCGCGAGGGAAACGAGGTTTCCATCTTCGACGTGGGAGGCATGAGCTTTGGCATCCAGCTTTGCTATGACGCCCACTTCCCCGAGTTGTCGCAAATTATGGCGCTTGCCGGCGCCGATGTTCTGTTCATGCCCCATGCCTCGCCACGGGGCACACCGGAGGAGAAGCTGGAAAGCTGGAAGCGCCATCTGCCTGCCCGGGCCTTTGACAACGGGGTGTACGTGGTGGCCGTGAACCAGTGCGGAGACAACGGGGCGGGTCTGTCCTTCCCGGGTCTGGCCGTGGTCTTCGGCCCTGATGGAAAGGTCCTGCGGCAGAAGACGGACGACCTGCCGGGCATCCTCTACGCGGATCTGTCCTCGTCGCTGCTGGAAGGGGTGCGGGGCCACTCCATGCGTTACTTCCTTCCCCGCAGGAACCCGGAAGCCTACGACAACTGTGTTGTGCACCGGACCGACGTTCCGCCCCCGCACGCCGACTGATCCCTGTCGAGAATCGCCTGGCACCCGAGGCTCGGGCACCCGGCCGATCTCGTCCAGGTGTCGATGCCGCCCGGTGCCGCTCCCCGGATTCGCGATCCCGCAAACGCCATTTTATGCTTGATTTTGGCAAACGGCTTTGTCAAGATATGCGATTCCGCCGTGCCCTCCGTGGGCCGGCGTCGAATACCGCGGCCGTGTCCGCGGCACAGGAGCGTCCATGATTCGCATCATCAAAGGTTTTCGAGACATTCTGCCCGGCGAGGTGGAGTTGTGGCAACGCATCGAAGCCGAGTCCCGCGGTATCCTGGAGGATTTCGGGCACCGGGAAATCCGTGTGCCCATCATGGAGCAGACCCGGCTCTTCGCCCGGAGCATCGGGGAGGATACGGACATCGTGGAAAAGGAGATGTACACGTTCGAGGACCGGGGCGGCGATTTCCTGACCCTTCGCCCCGAGGCCACGGCGTCCATATGCAGGTCCTACATACAGAACAAGATGTATGCCCAGGACCCGGTGCGCAAATTCTACACCGTGGGCCCCATGTTCCGCAGGGAGCGCCCCCAAAGGGGCCGCTACCGCCAGTTTTACCAGATCGACGCGGAAATTTTCGGGATCGAAGCGCCCGAGGCGGACGTGCAGATCATCTACATGCTGGTCGAGCTCTTCAGCCGCCTGGACGTGGGCGGCCTCACCGCGCACGTGAATACGCTGGGATGCCCAGAGTGCCGGCCCGCGTACAAGGCCAAACTGCTCGATTTCATCCAGGGCCGGGCCGAGGGCCTTTGCGACAATTGCCTGCGCCGGGCCGAGGCCAATCCCCTTCGTGTGCTGGACTGTAAAAGTCCCAGGTGCCAGGAAGCGGCCACCGGCGCGCCGGACATACTGGACAACCTGTGCCCGTCGTGCGAGGCTCACTTTTCGGCGGTCACCGGCAAGCTGGGCCGACTTGGTGTGAACTACGTGCGCAATCCAAGGCTGGTGCGCGGTCTGGACTATTACACCCGCACCACCTTCGAGATCCTGACCACGGAACTGGGCGCCCAGAACGCGGTGGCCGGTGGGGGCAGGTACGACGGCCTGGTCGAGGAACTAGGCGGCCCGCATGTTCCGGCCACCGGCTTTGCCATCGGCTTCGACCGTCTTGCCGAAATCATGGGGGCCGGCGAAAAGGATTTCTCCCGTTCCGGCGAACTTTACATAGCCGCGGCCGGGGACCGGGCCAGGGAATGGGCCTTCGAATGGATGTGCAAACTTGCCCGGGCCGGCGTTCAGGCGGAAACGGACCTTCTTGGCCGGAGCCTCAAGAGCCAGATGAAGCGAGCCGACAAGGAAGGGTACGTCGCCGCGCTGGTGGTGGGCGACGACGAGCTGGACCGGGGCGTGGCCACCCTCAGGCTCATGGCTGGTGAAGGCTCCTGGGACATCCCTCTGGACGATCCGGTTCCCCAGCTGGCCCGGCTGGTGAAGGCCCTGAAACCTTGAACAAAATGTTCAACAATCCTTCAAGTATCCCATAAGTGGGGCTTTTCGGGTTTTCATAAACAATTGTTTGTCTCACCCGGTGGGTGGAAGGATTGTTCGCCCTTCAGGGAAGGCGGCGGAAGCAACAGCCGGCCGGAGGGACTGAAACGGTTGCCGGGCGGCGCGATTCATATCTGTGAAAGGAGCTTTCGGGGTGGTTGACATACTGGGTGACATGCGGAGAACGCACGACTGCAATACGCTTTCCAGGGCGGACGTGGGCGGCAGGGTCGTGCTTATGGGCTGGGTCCAGCGGCGCCGGGACCATGGTGGCGTGATCTTCGTGGACCTTCGCGACCGGGAGGGCATGACGCAGGTCGTCTTCAACCCCGAACACGACCAGGCCGTGCACGAAAAAGCGCACGCACTGCGCAACGAATGGGTCATCGCCATCGAAGGCGAGGTGTTCGAGCGGCCCGAGGGAATGACCAATCCAAACATGGTCACCGGCGAAATCGAAGTGCTGGTGTCCGAGCTTCGCATACTGAACCGGGCCAAGACGCCTCCGTTCATGGTCGAGGACTCCGTCGAAGTGTCGGAGAACAACCGGCTTCGCTACCGCTACCTGGATCTTCGGCGGCCCAGGATGCAAAAGAACCTCATTCTTCGGCACGGGACGTCGGCGGCAACCCGCGCGTTTTTGAACGAAAACGGTTTTCTGGAGATTGAAACGCCCTTTCTCACGCGCAGCACCCCCGAGGGAGCCAGGGACTATCTGGTGCCCAGCCGGGTGAACCCCGGGCAGTTCTACGCCCTGCCCCAGTCGCCGCAACTTTTCAAGCAGCTGCTCATGATGGCCGGATACGAGCGCTATTACCAGATCGCCCGCTGTTTTCGGGACGAGGACCTGCGCGCCGACAGGCAGCCGGAGTTCACCCAGATAGACCTGGAGATGTCCTTTGTTGGCGAGGACGACGTGATGGCCGTAACCGAGGGCCTCATGTCCCGGATATTCTCCACGGTCCTGGGGGTCCACCTCTCCCCGCCCTTTGAGCGGCTGACTTATGCTGAGGCCGTGGGCCGCTTCGGCCTGGACAAGCCGGACCTGCGTTTCGGCCTGGAGCTGGTCGACATCTCGGAGATCGTCAAAAAGTCCGACTTCAAGGTGTTCGCCTCGGTGGTGAAAAAGGGCGGGCTGGTCAAGGCCCTGAACGCCAAGGGCTGCGCCACGTTCTCCAGGGGCGAAATCGACGCGCTTACCGAGTTTGTCGCGGTGTATGGCGCCAAGGGTCTGGCCTGGATCAAGGTCAAGGACAAGGGTGAATGGCAGTCTCCGATCACCAAGTTCTTCAGCGACGAGGAACGCGCCGCCATGTCCGGCGCCCTGGACATGGAGCCCGGGGACCTGGTGTTCTTTGTCGCGGACCAGCCCAAGGTGGTGAACGACGCCCTGGGATATCTTCGCAACCACCTGGCGGAAAAGCTGGACCTGGTTCCGGAAAACGAGTTCCGCTTTGTCTGGGTCACCCGGTTCCCGCTGATGGAGTGGGACGAAAAGGAACGCCGGTACGAGGCGCTCCATCATCCGTTCACCTCCCCGCTGGACGAGGACGCCCAGTACCTGGAATCCGACCCGTCCAGGGTGCGGTCCCGGGCTTACGACCTGGTGCTCAACGGCTGGGAAATCGGGGGAGGCAGCATCCGTATCCACCGCCGTGACTACCAGGAAAAGGTCTTCTCCGCGCTGGGCATGGACCGTGAAACCTACGAGGGCAAGTTCGGCTTCCTCATGGAAGCCCTGGACTACGGCGCTCCACCGCATGGCGGCATCGCCTTTGGCTTGGACCGCCTTGTCATGATTCTGGCGGGCGAGCGTTCCATCCGGGACGTGATCCCGTTTCCGAAAACCCAGAAGGCGGCCTGCCTCATGACGGCGGCGCCTTCGGACGTTGGGCAGGCGCAGCTGAACGAACTGTCGCTGAGGATCAAAAAGGAGCCTGACCTGTGACAGTCCGTTGAAAAACCCGGAATCCACAGCCTGAAAAAATGACGGGATCCTGAACCCGTACGCAGCCTCGGGCAGTGCGGATGCAAGGCGTGCAAGCCCTGAGGGGCTGGCACACCTGCGGTGTACCGCATCGACGAAAGGTGTGCAACGCCGCGGATCGCGCATTCCAGCAGGCTGGCAAGGGGGGAGATGAACTGTTCGGACCGGTTTGATCGCAAGATCACCTACCTGAGGGTTTCCGTGACCGACCGCTGCAACCTGCGCTGCTTCTACTGCACCCCGGTCCGGAACTATACCCCCCTGCCCCATGACGAGATCCTGAGCTACGAGGAAATCCTGAGCGTAATCCGCGCCGGTGCGGACCTTGGCATACGCAAGGTTCGGGTCACGGGTGGAGAGCCGCTGGTGAGAAAGGGGGTTGCCGACCTGATCTCCGGGATCACGAACCTTACCGCCATCGAAGACCTGGGACTCACCACAAACGGCGTGCTGCTGGGGTCCCTGGCCCCGGCGCTGTACGAGGCAGGCCTCCGGAGGGTCAACATAAGCCTGGACACGCTTCGGCCCGACACCTTCCACCGCATCACCGGCAGGGACCTGCACCGACACGTGATGGCGGGGATCGACGCGGCCCTCGCCACGGGATTCAACCCGGTGAAACTCAACGTGGTGCCTGTGCGCGGCCTCAACGACACGGAACTGGAGGATCTCGCCCGCCTCACCCTGGACCGCCCCCTGGTGGTCCGCTTCATCGAATTCATGCCCACCGGAGGGGTCGCCGGCTGGACTCCGGACCGGTTCATCCCCTGGGAGGAGATGCGGGACCGCGTGGTGAAAAACATCGGGCCACTGTCTCCCGTGGCGAACCCGACCGACCTGGACGGGCCGGCCATGCGCTTTCGCTTTCCGGAGGCGCCGGGCGAAATCGGCTTCATCACTTCCGTTACCCGGCATTTCTGCGACCAGTGCAACCGCATGAGACTCACGTCGGACGGCAAACTGCGGCCCTGCCTGTTCAGCGACGTGGAGGTGGACGCAAGGCAGGCCCTGCGCCCGGCAAGCGACCCCGGGGCGGTGCGCGCCGCCTTCGCCGAGGCGATCCGGGCCAAGCCGCGGGGCCAGTGCGGAGAGTCGGCCGGACATCGGAGGTTACGACGCGGCATGTCGGGAATAGGCGGATAGGTTCCCTGGCTGGACACGTTCCAGATGTTGAATATTTCACACATTTTTCACTTTACACTGCTTGCGGTCCATGATAATCTCCTTCTCTTCTCCGCAGTGTATTGTTCTTGTTTAAACCATCAGGGGTAGTGCCATGGAAGAAAAGGACCAAGAGTATTTTCGGCAACTGCTGACCTCCCAGCTTAACAGCCTCCTCTCCCAGGCCGAAGATACCGTCTCAGGAATGTCGGACCACAAGGAAAGCTTTCCCGACCCCACTGACCGCGCAGCCGCGGAAACCGACCGAAACTTCATGCTGCGCATCCGCGACCGGGAGAGCAAGCTCATCAAGAAAATAAAGAAGACACTGGACCGGATGGAAAACGGGACCTTCGGCATCTGCGAGGAATGCGGCGAAGACATCTCCATCCAGCGCCTTCGCGCCCGCCCGGTGACCACCCAGTGCATCGAATGCAAGCGCAAACAGGAGGCGACGGAGAAAGCCCTTGGAATCTGACCGACCGTGCATCGACCTGCACGTACACACCACCGCTTCCGACGGCACGGACAGCCCCGCCGGAATCCTGGATCTGGCTCACGGACTGGGTCTGTCCGCGGTGGCCATAACGGACCATGACACCGTCGAGGGAGCAAGAGAGGCGCTGCGGGAAAGACCCAGGGACGGACTGGCCTTCGTCCCGGGTGTCGAAATCAGCGTGTCCGTTCCCGATCCCTACGCCGACGCCAAAGGCACACTCCACATACTGGGATACTTCATAGACGTCAACCACCACACACTGACCAGATCACTGAACATACTGCAGGAAGCCCGGGCCAACAGAAATCCCCAAATCATTGAACGCCTCCACCGGATGGGGCTCGACCTGTCCTATGAAGAGGTGCTCGACTCCGCTGGCGGCGGACAGCTGGGTCGACCCCACATCGCGCAGATGATGGTGGCCAAAGGGGTGGTGCCCGACATCCAGGCCGCGTTTTCCAACTACCTCGGCAAGGGCAGGCCCGCGTACGTGGAGAAGTACCGCCTGGGTGTGGAAGAAGCCCTTTCCGTGATCCTCGAGGCCGGGGGGCTGCCGGTGCTGGCCCATCCGTTTTCCCTGAAGATGGAAGGCGACCGCCTTGACTCGTTCGTGAGCGGCCTCGCGGACCTGGGCCTTCGCGGCATCGAGGTCTACTATCCCGAGCATTCCGAAAAACAGGTGGCCGCCTACCTCGCCCTGGTGGAAAAATACGGCCTGCTGGCCACTGGCGGCACGGACTTTCACGGCTCCCGGAAGCCCAACATCAGCCTGGGCAAGGGCAAGGGCAACCTCCACATACCTTACGACCTGTACGAAGAGCTCCTCGCGGAGCACCGGCGCCATGTGCACAAACGTTCCGCCTGACCAAGGGGCCCGACTGATGCCCGACGGCCTCGAGGCCCTGGAACACAGGCTGGGCTACACCTTCTCCGAACCCGGCACATTGGCCGAGGCCGTCCGCCATCGTTCCTTCGTGAATGAAAATCCCGATTTAAACCTGACTCATAATGAACGCCTGGAATTTCTGGGCGACGCCGTTTTGGGACTGTCGGTGGGAAGGCTGCTCATGCTCCGGTTTCCGGACATGCCCGAGGGCGACCTTTCCCGGATGCGCGCCGCCCTGGTCAACGAGCAAACCCTTGCCGGAATCGCCCGGGGGATATCCCTTGGCGACCACGTTCTCCTGGGGCGTGGCGAGGCGCAGGGTGGAGGGGCGGACAAGAACTCCATCCTGGCCGACTGCCTGGAGGCCGTGTTCGGCGCCATTTTCGTGGACGCGGGATACGACCCGGCGGACCGCGCCATAATCCGCCTGTTCAGGCCGCTTCTGGCCGACCTCCCCACGGGGGCCCTGGGCGTGGATTACAAGAGCCGGCTGCAGGAAGAGGTCCAGGTCTCCCTGCATACCAAACCGGTCTACACGATGGTGGGCGAATCCGGCCCCGACCACGAGAAGACCTTTACCGTGGAGGCGTCGGTTGGGGAGCACTGGGCGTCCGGTACCGGCAAAAGCAAAAAGGCCGCCGAACAGGACGCGGCCCGGGCCCTGCTGGAGTTGCTCGAAAGACACCGGACGTGACCGTCCCGCCCCGACCATTGACCATGGCTCCCAACCATTGTGCAAAATTGACTGGACAAAAACACCTGGTCGTCCCCGTGTTCCTGCCCCAGGCCGGGTGCCCTCACCAGTGCGTGTTCTGCAACCAGCACGCCCTGTGCGCCGCCCCTGCAGTTCCCGACCTTCGGGCCATTCGCGACCAGGTGGACCGGTGGCTCGAAAGGCCGACTTCGCGACGGGGTCCGGTGCAGATCTCGTTTTACGGGGGCAACTTCCTTGGGCTGGACAGGGACCTGTGCCTTGCGCTGCTTGGTCTGGCAGCCGAATACGCGGCAGCCGGCAAGGTGGATTCGCTGAGGTTTTCCACCCGTCCCGACACCGTGGACGAGGAGCGGCTTTCCTGGCTTGCCGGGCATCCCGTGCGCACCGTGGAACTGGGCGTGCAGTCCATGGACGACAGGGTGCTTCGCCGGTCCGGACGCGGCCACCTGGCGGCGGATTCGGTCCGCGCCGCCAATCTGTTGAAGGCTGCCGGTTACGAGGTGGGGCTCCAACTCATGCCCGGCCTGCCCGGCGACACCAGGGAAACCTCCGTGGAGACCGCCCGCCGGACTGTCCTTCTCGCGCCCGACTTCACCCGGATATACCCCGCCCTGGTTCTTGCCGGCAGTCCCATGGCCTCCATGTGGAAGCGTGGAGACTATCGACCCCTGGACCTGTCCGACGCCGTGGAAACCTGCCGGCTCATGGTTGAAGTCCTGGACTCGGCGCACATTCCCGTGGTCCGGATGGGCCTGCACGCGGACGACAGGCTTCTGGCCGCCGGTACTGTCCTGGCAGGGCCGCTCCACCCCGCCTTCGGCCACCTGGTGATGTCCGCCGTCATGAGGGAAAGGGCCATCCGGGAGCTGGAAGCGTCGGGGATCGCCGGGGGCGTCGCCGAAATCAGGGTCTGCCCGAAGGACTCATCCAGGATCAGGGGCCACGAAAACGGAAACCTCGTCCTGTTGAGGGAACGGTTCGGCCTGGAGGAACTCCGGATCGTGGAGGATGACAGCCTTGAACAGGGAGATGTGCGGGCCGGCCGGCCGGCCCTCTAGCAGCCTGTTGAAAAACGCGATCTGCGGTGTTGCGGCGCGTTTCCTCTCGGTACGGCGCACGCCGGGTACGCCAACCTTTCCGGAATTCGCGCGCCTTGCATCTCATCGTATTTGACCACGCTGTAAAGTCCGGGTTTTTCAACGGACTGGCAACCGTTCCAATCCGGGTACCGTGGTATCCGAGACGCTTCCGGTCGACGTTTCAAACAGCCGAAAAACGCCCGATTCAGCACTAGATGTCGCCCTTGAGCAGCCCCCCCTTGTCCACGCTGTCCGGCCGGGGTGTGTACTCCTCGGGAGCGGTGCCTTCCTTGAAGCACTCGAAGATGGTTTCCTCGGATTCCGGAACCGCCAGAAGCCCGGTCCTGGCGTCGATGCGCGCGAACATCACCTCCTCGGGAACCGTGAAGGACCGCACCGGTTCGTCTTCCAACATCCGCTGCATGAAATCCAGCCAGATGGGACTCGCCGCCCTGGAACCGGTCTCCCCCTTGCCCAGGGGACGCCCGTCGTCGAACCCGACCCACGTCCCGGTCACATACCTGGGGGTGTACCCAACGAACCAGGCGTCTTGCAGGTCATTGGTTGTGCCGGTCTTACCCGCCACCGGCCGGTCCAGCGCCTTGATCCGCCATCCCGTACCGTTTTGGACGACGCCCTGCAGCAGATGGGTCATTATGTACGCCGTGCTCTTCTCGATCACCCTGGCCGGTTGCGGCGTGCTCTCCTCCAGCACGTTCCCGCGGCGATCCTCGATCCGGGTGACAAAGCACGGTTCAATCAGGTTGCCCTGGTTGGCGAACACCGAGTAGGCCGCCACGACCTCGAGCAGGGGCATTCCCGAGGACCCGAGCGCTATGGACAGGTCGCGGGCGAACTCCGCCTCGATCCCCAGTTTCCGGGCGTAGTCGATCACGTAATCCACGCCCAGGTCCTGGAGGATCTTGATTGTGACCACGTTCTTGCTCTTTTCGAGCGCCTGGCGCAATAGTGTCTTGCCCTGGAAGGTCTTCTTGTAGTTCCTGGGTTTCCAGACGAAGTCCATCTCGTCGTCCCAGTAGGTGATGGGCGTGTCGTACAACACGCTTGCAGCGGTGTAGCCCTTGTCCAGCGCCGCCGCGTAGATGATGGGCTTGAACGCGGAGCCGGGCTGTCTGCGGGCCTGAATCGCGCGGTTGAACTGGCTTTTTCTGAAATCCATCCCCCCGATCATGGCCTTGACGTGCCCGGTTTCCGTTTCGATGCAAACCAGCGCGGACTGGGCCGCCGGCTCCTGCTCCAGGGCCACGTACCAGGTCTTGCGGTCCCCGGCCCCCTTGTCTTCCCCCACGGGTTCCAGCAGCCTGACCAGGATCAGGTCGCCCATGGACAGGGCCTGGCCCGGCCTGCTCAATTTCCTCTGGTAATACGCTTTTTCGGGGTCCGGCTTACTGGCCCAGGACATGTCCTTCAGCCGCAGTATCCCCGGAGCCTTTCCCATGCGCACCCTGGCCAGCTTCTCCCGGTCGTCCACCTCCACCACCACGGCCCGGACGATCTCCCCGGCGGCAAGGGGCCTGCTGCCGGGCTCCTCCGCCAGCTCGAGGGCGGCCGCCTCGATCTCCTCCTTGGGAAGATGCTTCAGCGGGCCACGGTACCCCTGCCGCTTGTCCAGGTCGCGCAGACCGGTTTCCAGCGCCTTCAGTGCCTGCTTCTGGGATTCGATGTTTACGGCCGTATAGACGGAAAGGCCCTGGGTGTACAGCGCGTCCTTGCCGTACTTGTCCTCCACGTACCGCCTGACGTATTCGGTGTATTGGGGCGCCTGTTTGAAGTACGTGTTGCGCCGCGTCTTCAGTTCGATCTTCCGGTCCATGGCCTCGGCGGCCCGGGCACTGGTAATCACGCCTGTGTCCACCATCCTGGTGAGCACATACACCTGCCGGTCCCGCGCCTTTTTGGGGTTATGCAACGGCGAATAGGCGCTGGGGGCCTGGGGAAGCCCGGCGAGCATGGCGCACTCGGCCAGGGTCAACTTCTGGCAGGATTTCGCGAAATAGTTCTGCGCCGCCGCCTCCACTCCGTAGGCCCCGTTGCCCAGGTAGATCTGGTTCAGATACAGAAACAGGATTTCGTCCTTGGTGAACGCCTTCTCGATGCGGTACGCAAGGATGGCCTCCCTGGCCTTTCGGGTGTAGCTCCTTTCCGAGGACAGCAGAAAGGAACGGGTCACCTGCTGGGTGATGGTGGAGCCGCCCTGGACGATGGCCCCGGCCTCGATGTTCTTCACGGCGGCACGCAGGATACCCAGAAGGTCGATGCCCTCGTGTTCGTAAAACCGGGCGTCCTCCGCCGCGATGAAGGCCTGCTTGAGCATGTCGGGCATTTGATCCAGCGGGACTACGATGCGCCGCTCCTTGAAGAACTCGGCTATCTCCCTGCCATCGTCGGAATAGACCCTGGTGATGGTGGGTGGATTGTAGTCCTTCAGGGAATTGATCTTCGGAAGGTCCCGTGAAAAATGCATGTACAGGCCATAGGCCGTGGCCGCCGCCAGAACCGCCGCCAGAAGGGCGGCGAAGAACATGAATTTGACCAGCCTGCCCAGAAAGCCCCTTTTGCCTTTAACGGGAGTGTGCTCCACGTTCTCGTTGGTCGTGTCGTCAGACATTTCGTTGCGTGGTTCCTTCGCGGCGCCGTAAAGGCTCCGCAGTACGGTATATGTTGCCAGCCCGTCGCGGCACGGACGGATATTCCATCCGCGCCGGGGGACCGCGATGCGTCCGCGCTCGAACAATATTTATAGTCATGGCGGACGTTTTGGTCAACCTTGACTTTTGCCGGCCGGCACCCTGATGCGAATACGGGGAAATTCCGGGGGCGAATCCCGGGCGACTTTCGGCCTGATGTGGGGGAGATGTCCCCCGTCCGAGGGACAAAGTTTGCTTAACTTGTTTAAAAGAGGGAAAAAACCTTGCCTGCGACAAAATGGTATGGTAAATATAACCTGATAATTTCGGGCCTTTATGGGTATTTGACTCCTCTCTTTCCGCCAAAACACAATACGTGGACAAGTGTCCGCGTGCCTACACAACACCTGTACTGGTCCGGAGGTCCGTCTCCTGCCGGGGAGCGGACAACATCCCGGAACCCTTACGATGTTGCGCGGGCATGAAAAGTGCTGGAGGCCTTATTGAGTTCGTCCCGGGAAATATCCTCCACGGAAAAGCTGCTGGCACTGATCCGCCAGGATGCCACGGAAACCCCTCCCACCATGCCGGAGCCAGAACCGGAGCCGGCCCGGGAGCATCCCTCGATCACCGCATCGAGGAAACGGTCCCGCAAAAAGGCGCTACGCGCTCCGGTGATAGCCCGCCGGTCCGTTGCCGTCGGCGTGGACCTGGGAGCCAACGCCATCCGCATGGTCAAGGTGGCCCGGCATTCGGACAAACACTGGCGGCTGGTCTCTTACAACACATGGCCGGTCCGCCTGGGCCTTTCCCGCGAGGACCCGGCCTACGTCGCCGTGCTAAAGGCAGCCCTCGATGAAATGCGCGACGCCAAAAACACCGAGGTGTGGGCCGCCATCTCCTCTCTTTACGTGGACATCCGCAACATCCGCATCCCAAAGGTGGCCCGTTCCCAGATATCTTCCGCCGCCTACTGGGGCCTGAAAAAGGAAGCCACCTTTGACGAGGCCCAGTCGGTGTTCGACTTCGAGTTGACCGGGGAGGTGGTTGAGGACGGGGTGGCCCGGTACGCGGTCACCGCCTACGCCGCGGCCCGCCACGAGGTGGAACAGACCCGGGACCTGTTTGAAAGGGCCGGCCACCCCCTGACCGGAATCACCACCGCGCCTTTCGGAACCCAGAACCTGTTCCGCAGTTCATGGATGCCCACGCCGGATTCGGGCTCCGTCGCCGTGCTGTACGTGGGGGACGAGCGCTCCCGCATCGACGTGTTCGACGGACGGGACCTCGTGGTCACCCGGGGAATCAAGGCCGGCATCATGAGCATGGTCGAGTCGCTGGTGGAGGGCTTCCAGGAGCAATGGAGGGTGACGTCCTCGGAACTGCCCCTGGACATGTTCGAGGACGACTTCGGCGAGGAAGACGCGGACGAAATCCTGGAGCTGGAGGTGGGCGAGGACGGAATGGAGCTGGTTCCAAAGGACGCTGACAGTCCCCGCCTGGAGTCGTCCAGCCTGGACATCGAACAGGCCCGCGCCCTGTTCTACAGCGTCACCGGAGAAGGCCCTCCCCTGGCCTCCTATGAAAACGTTCCCAATTTGTCGGACCGCGACGTCTTCACCCTCATGCTGCCAGCCGTGGAAAGGCTGGTGCGCCAGCTGGAACGCACCCTGGCACACCACAGCGGTGGCCTGGGCTACGAACGGGTCGCCACCATCTACGTGGCCGGCGCGGTGACCGCCTATCCCTATTTTCTCAAGTATATCTCGGACCAGCTGGGCATCGAGTGCAAGCCCATCGACCCTCTGGATCCGAACCTGGCGTTCGCGAGCGACATCCCCCCACCCTCCGCCCCGGGTGAACGCGCGGACTACTCGCTGGCCCTGTGCGCGGCCCTGTCCACGAACGAGCGCACCCCCAACCTTTTGTACACCTACGAGAACAAGGAGGTGGACCGGGCCGTCTCCCGGATCAACCTCGGCATATTCACGGGGTTCATCGCCTGCGTGGTGGTGGCCCTGGGCCTCTTCCTCTGGCAGAACGGAAAGGTGGCCGAAAAGCAGGCGGAAAAACAGCGGCTGGACAGAATCTATACCAGCTACGAAAAGCTGCTTGACCAAGCGGACATAACAGCCCTTTCACAGGCCGTGGTGGCGCGAAACCGCACGGTGGCCGAAGCCGGGGAGCGATACCTTCCCGTGGCCCTGGTCAAGGAACTCGCCGCCGTGACACCGGCATCGGTGCGGCTTCTGTCCGTGACAGCGGATTTCGCGCCAGCCAAGGGCAAGGACGACGACAAGAAGCCGGCCAGGGCCAACCTCGTGGTGGAGGGCATCATCCCCGGGGACAAGGCCATATCCGAAGCAGCCCTGGCCAGCTACCTTTGGCGCCTCTCGGCCTCGCCGGTCTTCGCCTCGCCCACTGTACAGCGAAACGAGGCCGTGGCCTATCCCGGAGAAGGCCAGGTTCTGCACTTTTTCCTGAACGTGCGCGCCGCCTGACCCACGGCCCGCTGCAAAACGGATTCGAGGTTATTGATTTATGGCCGATGAACACAAATTCAGGATGCCTCAGCAAAGCGTGCTCTACCTCCTGGTCTGCGTCGTCGGACTGCTGGCGTTTGTCTTCCTCGGACCGTACGCGTCCTATGAAAAGACGCGGGAGCTGGAAGCCCGGATAACGGAGTTGCGGGGAAAAATCGCCACCCAGGAGGTGCTCCACCCCGTACATGACCAGTTGCGGAGCCGGCTGACCGCGCCGCTGCCCACGGCCCTGGAGATTCCGCCCAGCGCCCCCGTTCCGGACCCTTCGCCGCAGCGGGTGCGCGGCAACCTGTTCGACGTGGCGCACAGAACCGGGCTGGTTCCCGTGGATGCCAGCTTCGAGCTGAACTCCTTTGGGACGGACAAGGAACACATCCTGGTCGCCTTCCAGGCCACGGGCGAATTTGAAAACTTACGCAACTTCCTGGTGGAGCTCGCGGAACTGCCCCACCTGGACAAGGTCCTGGAGTTGAACATCACCCATTCGCCGGAAGGGCGCGAGCTGAAAACCAGGCTCCGCCTGTTTCGGTAAGCGCGAGAGGGTGCGGGAGCTTTGAAGAAAAGCGAACTCATACTGATAGTTACCGCGGTGGTCGCTGTTGCGGCCTACCTGTTGTACACCTTCGCCTTCACCGGGAACGGGGACCAGGGGCCCGCGGCCCGGGCCGCGGCCGCCGTTTCCGTGAGCGAGGCAAATGCCATGGTCGTGGAGACGACGGCGCGCATACAGGCTTCCATGCCCACTGCCTCCGAGTCCTATCTGGTGACCCGGGCCCAGGAGCCGTGGGACACCGACCCGTTTTACACGCCCCCTGAAATCGAAAAACGGGATGTCCCTCTCTCCCTTGAAGAGGGGCTCGCGTTTTTGTACACGGGGTACATGAACATCGCCGGTACCCCGTTTGCCGTGGTCAACGGCCAGGAGTACACCGTGGGTCAGTTCATCGGCGAGACCGAATACAAATTGTCGAAAATCGCCCCAGAGTGGATCGAGATCCGGGACGTGGAGGATACCGGTACCCTCCGCATTCCATACGAGGAAGAATGGCCGGGGTCCTGATCCGGTCATGACCCGCCCTTCGCACCGGACAGCCTATTTCCGTGGAGAAATTTGATGCTGAGGCCGCAAAACAGTTACCGTGTTGTCATCTGTATGGGCCTGGCCGTGGCCATGCTGACCCTGCCCGGATGCGGCAGCAATGAGAAAGCCAGACCCGACCCGTTTTTCAACAAGTGGCAGACCATGGCTCTGGAGTCCATGGGACACTCCCCGAAGGGTCCGGCCACGGCGGAGAAAAAGGTGACGGACCTTGGCGAATCCCCCGGGCAAAAGAAGCTGGCCGTCGACGAGCCGGAGGAGCAGCCCCCGGAACTGCCGAAAAAGCCCGTCACCCTCAAGATGAAGAACGCCAACGTGGACGTGGTGTTGCGGGCCCTGGCCCGCGGGGCCGGGCAGAACATCATCATCAACTCCACGGTCAGGGGCAAGGTCAGCATAGACGTGCGCCGCGTGCCCTGGCGCCAGGTGTTCACCGGCCTTCTTCGCTCCCAGGGTCTGGAGTATGCATGGGAGGGCAGAATCATCCGGGTCATGGACTCCAGCGACATCAAGGCATCCCTGGAACTGGACAAGCTCAAGGAGGAAAAGCGCAAACACGTCATCCGCATGCAGGAAACAGCGCCCATCCGCACAGCCGTGGTCAAGGTGCATTATGCGGACCCCTACAAGCTCAAGGAAAACCTCGTCGGACAGATCCCGGGCGCCACGGAAAAGGACGAGGGCAACGCCGGGGAGGGTTCGGTGTACAGCAGAAAGTTCGGCTCGGTGGACGTTAACGAGCACAACAACGCCCTGGTAATCCGGGCCCGGCCCGACGTCCTGGACAAGATGCTCGCCCTGGTGGACAGGTTGGACAGGCCCACCGCCCAGGTTCGCATCCAGGCCAACATCGTGGAAACCAACCACGACACGGCAAGGGAGCTGGGCGTGCAGTGGGGCGGAATGTACGGCCAGTCCAACGTGGTCAGCGGCGCGGACCTGTTCGTGGGCGGGGGTGGCACCAATGGCCAGATTACGGGGGGCCCCAACGCTCCCCTGGAAGGCCAGTACAACCCGAGGTTCGGCCCGGGCATCAGCGGCCAGGGCTTTGGCGTAAACTTTCCCGCGGATTTTTCAACCGCCCTGAGCGGCGCGAACCTGGGTATCCTTTTCGGCCGCCTCGGCTCGAGCGTCCTGGAGATGCAGCTCACCGCGCTGGCGGAGGAAAACAAGGTGGACATCCTGTCCAGTCCCACCATCACCACCCTGGACAACCAGAAGGCGTTTACCGAAAACGGAAGCCGGGTGCCCTACGTGTCCACGGACGTCGAGGGCAATCGCGAGGTCAAGTTCGTGGACGCGGTGCTGCGTCTGGAGATAACCCCGCACGTGATTGACGAAGACCATCTCAAAATGAACATAGGGATAACCAAGGACGAAGTGGACCTCAGCCGAACCGTGGACGGCAATCCTTTCATATTCAAGAAGCTGACGGAAACCAGCCTTATCGTTCGAAACGGAGAGACCATCGTCATCTCCGGACTGACCAAGACCCGGGAAAGCGATTCGGACCGGGGCATCCCGTGGCTCAGGGACATCCCGGTGCTGGGCCGCCTGTTCTCGGCGGAGGGCCTGCGGGATGAAATGGAGGAGGTCCTGATTTTCGTGACTCCCACCATCCTGCCCCCGTTCACCGATCCCACCCGGGAATCCGAGGCAGGATGAGACCTGCGACAGCGTCTCGCAATTCGCGGCCCGGCCGGCGTTTTTCGTTTGGTGCCGCGTTTTGTTCAGGGCGCGGGACGGCATTGACATGAATTACCACGAGCTCCTGGATCTAGACAGGGAGCCCTTCTCCAATTCGCCGGATCCTGATTTTTTCTACGCGTCCCGGCAACACATGGGATGCCTGCAGAAGCTCGAGCTGTCCATCCGGCTGAACCGGGGCCTGTCCGTGGTCCTGGCTGACGTGGGCACCGGCAAGACGACGATGTGTCGCCAGCTCATTCGCAGGCTGGCGACCGACGACAAGGTCGAAACCCACTTGCTGCTGGATCCGGGCGCGGGCGACGGTTACGAGTTTCTTTCCGTGATCGCCAGGATGTGCGGCGAGACGGAATCAACGGAGGGCCGTAGCGAACGCGAGCTGAAGGAGATGATCAAGAACCACCTGTTCACCCGCACGGTGGAACAGCAAGGGACCGTGGTGCTGATCATCGACGAGGGGCAGAAGCTGGCGCCTTTTTCCGTGGAGATTCTGCGCGAGTTTCTGAATTTCGAGACCAACGAGCACAAACTGTTGCAGATCGTGATTTTCGCGCAGAGGGAATTCGAGCAGACACTGGACAACCATCCGAATTTCGCGGACCGTGTGAGCCTGTTCGAAAGGTTGGAGCCCCTGGGTTTCGGAGAGACACGGTCCATGATCCGGTACCGCCTGGCCCAGGCCGGCGCAAAGGACCCGGACAGGTACTTCAGCCTGGCCGGTTATCTCGGAGTGCATCGGGCCACGGGCGGGTATCCCCGCAAGATCGTCGAGTTGTGTCATCGCGCGCTTCTGGCCCTCATCATCCAGAACACGGACCGGGTGGGGTGGTCACTGGCATGGGCCAGCAGCCGCCGGGGCAAAAAGCCGGCGCCCCGGCGTTTCTCCTGGGGCTTTGCCACGGTGGTCGCCATGCTGGTGGTGGCCCTGCTTGTCGGTGCGAACGCGTGGAAGACGGACACGACCGCCTT